>CAXBHG010000047.1:0-16326 GCA_963975385.1 uncultured Brevundimonas sp. | reverse complement strand
TCTCATAGGTGTCGGCATCATAGGCGTAGAGGTCAAAAACCTCCGGGTCGCGGAGGTTGGACGTGACGTAGAAGATGTCGCGGGCCGCGCTCCAGCCCAGCAGGTCGGCCTTGACCTTGTCGCCGGGAGTCAGGTCGCGAACCGTCCCATCCAGCTCCCGGACATAGACATGGGTCAGTTCACTGCCGCCGCCGCCACTGTCCGCTGCCAGCAGGACGCGATCATCGCCGGGGAAATAGCTCAGGCCCCGCGTGGCCACGGTCGTTGATCTGCTGAGCGGCACCGGGGCACCGCCCGCAACCGGCAGGGCCCAGGCGTTGAACACCCCGGTCTCGTCGCTGCTGATCAGGATCGACCGGCCGTCCGCGGAGAAGCCCAGTCCCGCGGGACTGGACATGCCGTAGTTCCGGGTCTGGTAGAATTCGGCCGCCGTATAGGTGCGGATGGGCGCGGCGTCGGCGGCGACGGCCACCGGCGCGGGAGTCTGGGCCATGACCCCCGGGGCGGCGGCCATGAGGGCGAGCACGGAGACGAGGCAGATGGTCGGGCGCATGGCGGAATCCTTGCTGGATGAATGTCCATGGGTGAGGCGTCATCCCATCACAACGGATGCGACCTGTCGGCAATTTAATGTTCGGTGAGGCCTAGCCGGCCAGCGGATCGCCATGCGCGGCGATCAGGGGGATGACGATGTCCTCCTCGTCCTCGAGATGGCGCAGCAGGGGTGGAGCGATGACGTCGAGGACGTCCGCCAGACGGTGGGCATGGTCTGCGGCGTCGGTTGCCCGGACACTGACGGCCTGATGCAGGCCCATGCCGGCCTGGAACAGGGCCTCCAGATGAGCGTGGATTTCATCATGGTCGCGGTCCAGCAGGTCGAGGCCGGGGACGATACGGGGCTCGAGTTTCCGCATGGCCGGAAAATAGTGGCCGGACTCGACGCGGTGGTGGCCGTCGAGATGCTGGAGGAAGGCCTGCAGGGCCGGGATCAGCGCGCGATGCAGGCTGGTGGTGTCGACGGCCTGGGCGCGCCACTGGCCGGTCAGGGCCGTCATGTGAGCCTGATGGTCGCGAAAGCCGGCGTGCATCTGCAGCCAGTGGGCGGCCGTCGGATGCAGGGCCGTGGTCCAGCGGTCGCGGGGAAAGGCCTCGCGCAGATACAGCAGCTCGGACGGCAGGCCGGGACGGTCGGCCAGCGCGTCCGGCGCTTCAGACAACGGCGGTCGTGGTCTGGATGAAGCCGCCGCCGAGCAGACGCTCGGGATCGGCCGGATCATAGAGGGCACAGGCCTGACCGGGGGCCACGCCTTCCTCGCCTTCGGCAAAGACGACCGAAATCACGCCTTCGTTCAGGGCCAGCCGGGCCAGGGATGGCGGCCGGGTCGAGCGGACACGGGCCAGCACGGGAGCCCCGGCCTCGGCGGCGGCCTCGATCGTGGCCTCGTCGCCCAGCCAGTTGGTCTCGTCCAGCGTCAGGGCGGCGGTCAGCAGGGCCTCGCGCGGGCCGACGATGACGCGGCGGTTGTCCGGATCCAGCTTCGTCACGAACAGGGGTTCGCCCACGGCGACGTTCAGGCCGCGGCGCTGGCCGATCGTATAGTCGGTGATTCCGGCGTGGCTGCCCAGCACCCGGCCGTCCATATGCACGATCTCGCCGGCCTCGCGGCCCTGCGGGCGCAGCTTGTCGATCAGGGTGCGGTAGTCGCCCGAGGGCACGAAACAGATGTCCTGGCTGTCCGGCTTGGCGGCGATCTTCAAGCCCAGCTCGGCGGCGACGCCGCGCACCTGGGGCTTTTCGAGATCGGCGAGGGGAAAGCGCAGATAGTCGAGCTGGGCCGGTGTGGTGGCGAACAGGAAATAGGACTGGTCGCGCGAATGGTCGATCGCCTTGCGCATCTGGGCCCGGCCGTCCGGGCCGACGGCGCGGCGCACATAGTGGCCGGTGGCCATGGCCTCGGCCCCGAGGTCACGGGCGACGTCCAGCAGGTCACGGAATTTGACCGTCTGGTTGCAGCGGATGCAGGGCACCGGGGTCTGGCCTGCCAGATAGGAGTCGGCGAACTGGTCGATGACGGCGTCGCGGAAGCGGCTTTCGTAATCCAGTACATAATGGGGGATGCCCAGGCTCTCGGCCGCGAGCCGGGCGTCATGGATGTCCTGACCGGCGCAGCAGGCCCCCTTCTTCTTCAGGGCCGCGCCGTGATCGTAAAGCTGCAGGGTGACGCCGACGACGTCATAGCCTGCCTTGTGCAGCAGGGCCGCCACGACCGTGGAGTCCACGCCACCAGACATGGCCGCGACCACGCGCGATCCGACCGGCAGGCCGACGGCCGCCCGCGCAGCGGCGATCGCCCCGTCCATATCGGCGGCGGCGAAGGTCGGCACGGGGCAGGTGGGCTCAAGCAGCGTCATGGGCCTCATTTAGGGGGAAAGCGGTGCGAATTCGAGGCCGGGGCGCGATCCGGCCCCGAAACGACAACGACCGCCCCCGTTTCCGGGAGCGGCCGCTGTCTTCGGGGGGAGAGGTTCGGGCGGGGATCAACCCCGGTAATGCTGAATCCGCGTGGTTCGCAGGCCCTGCATGCCCCATTTGTCGATCGCCTTCTGCCAGGCGAGGAATTCCTCGGCCGTCAGACGGTATTGTGTCAGGGCGTCGTCGAGGCTGAGCAGTCCGCCGCGGACGGCAGCCACCACTTCGGCCTTGCGCCGGATCACCCACCGGTCGGTGGATGGCGGCGGCAGATCACCCAGGGTCAGGGGCGTACCCGTTGGTCCGACCACGTATTGTTCGCCTTTACTGTTAAGGCGTCGCTCTTGCAGCATGGGCTTAAGCCTCATTCACCAATCACCATCTGAGGTGTGAATGTAGCCGGGCTCAGCTAAAGGCCGTTTAAGGGGCGTGGTGAAGGAAAGAATAAAATCCATTCCTGCACCGACGTCAGAAAGGCCAAAGGTAAAGCGACGATTCATTGAAGCTAATGATCAGTTATCGGCCGATCAGCGTTTGATGCTGATCAGCTCGGCGAGCATCTCGTCGGCGGTGGTGATGATCTTGGATGAGGCGGAATAGGCCCGCTGGGTGGTGATCAGGCCGGTGAATTCGGCCGACAGGTCGACCGTCGAGGCTTCCAGCTGCGAGGCCCCGATCAGGCCCGCCCCGCCACTGCCGGCCCCCTTGAGGTTGAACGTGCCCGAGCCCTGGGTGACCCGGAAGGCGTTACCACTGACCTCGGACAGGCTGTCGGGGCTGGTGAAGGTGGCCAGGGCGACCAGGGCGATCTGCCGGGTGACGCCGTTGTCGAAGATGGCGGTGACAAAACCCTTCTCGTCGATCTTGATCTCCGACAGGTTGCCGAACGCCGTACCGTTGGTCAGCGTCGCCTGCACGACCGAGGCGCTGTCATACTGGGTCAGGCCGCCGGCGGCATTGGCCAGCTCGAAGGCGACGTTCTGGTCGTCGATGCCCAGGCTGGACGCCCAGTTGAACTGTCCGGCGGCGGGGGCGGCCGCATCCGAGGCTCCGAAATTCAGGGAGGCGATGGTGGGATCGGCAAACAGGGCTTCGCCGGGGGCCATGGCGAGCATGGCGTCGACGTCGAGGCGGCCGGCCTGGGTGAAGGCGACCTTGCCGAATTTGAGCTGCCCGTTCGACAGGCCGGTGCCGGTGACGACATCGCTGGCCGGGATGGCGCGGATCTCGGCGAACCACTGGTTCGGCACATCGCTCTTCAGGAACGACAGGGCGAGGGTTCTCTGCCCGCCCTTGGAGTCGGAGACGGGAATCGTCAGCTCAAAATCGGGCTTTACGCCGGTGCCGGTATCCGGGTCCCACATGGCCATCGAGTTGGTCGCCGGATCGTAGGCGTTCGGGCCGGGGATCGCGAGCGCGGCGTCCGAGGCCGCGACGGAGATGGGTTGGCTGGAGCGCAGGTTGGCGTTCAGCTCGATGCGGGTCGTGGCCTCGGCGGTACCGCCCACCGAGCCGACGTTGATGGTCTTCAGCCGCGACAGGTCGGACGGGTCGATGTTGATGTTGCCGTTGCTGTCGATGGGCCAGCCCTGCAGATACAGGCCGGCGGTATTCTTCAGGAAACCATGGTTATCCACCCGAAAGGCCCCGGCGCGGGTAAACAGTCGGGTGTCAGCTGGGGTCAGATCCTCGGCCTTCTCCGTGACCACGAAAAAGCCCTGACCCGCGATACCCAGGTCGGTGGAAGAGGTGGTGCGCTGCAGCTGGCCGTTCTGGCTGGTGAAGTGGCGGGCGCTGGACAGCACGCCGCCCGCCGAATAGCCGGCCCCGGCACTCTGGGTATTCACAACGGTGGAGAACTCGCCGGCCGTTCGCTTGTAGCCGACGGTGTTGACGTTCGCGATGTTCTGGGAAATGGCCGCCAGCGCGGCGGCATTGGCGGTCAGACCGGACACGCCGGCCAGGAGGGCGCTGTTGATGCTCATGACTTGGAACTCCCAGGAGTAACGATTTCAATGGATTGGGTAAAAGGGCGCGTCGCGCCGGGCGCGGTCTGGCTCATGCCGTGCCGACCGGTGTCGTGGTGGCGGCCCGTTCCTGCAGCGCGATCACCGAGGAGAGCGGGAGGATTGAGTTGCCGACGGTCAGATAGGGTTCGCCGTTGTAGAGCTCGACACCGGTGATACGCCCGCGGATCAGGGTCTGACTGGTGACCGTCTCGCCGGCTCCGGTCTTGGCCGTGACCTGGAGGGTATAGACGCCGCCGTCCGGCAGCTGCCCTCCGGCGGTGGTCTTGCCGTCCCAGACGAAGTCATGGGTGCCTTCGGTCTTGTCGGGGGCGGACCCGCTCCAGACCACACGGCCGCTGCTGTCGAGCACCTGCAGCTCAGCGGTCGCGGCGTCGGTGGCCAATTCATAGCTCCAGGTCGCCTCGCCACCGTCCAGCTTCATCGCGGACCAGGCAGCGGTGGTGTCCTTGCCGATGTAGTTGGCGGCCCCGGACAGGCCTCCGCCTTGCTGGGCTGCCAGCAGGCTGGTCAGCAGGTCGTTGGTCAGCAACTGCTGCTCAACGCCGGACATCTGGGTCAGCTGGCTGGTGAACTCGTTGGAGTCCACCGGCGACAGCGGATCCTGGTTCTTCAGCTGGGCGGTGAGCAGGCTGAGGAAGGTCTCGAAATTGGTCGCCATGGCCGTGCGGCCGGCATCGGTGCGGGCGGTGGCTGCGGTGGTGGTGACGGCGTCAACCATCGATCAAACCTTCATATCGACGCGGTCAGGCGTCAGGGACAGGGACATCCAGCGCGCCGGCACGGGGGCGGCTGCGTCGGTTTCATCAGAGAGACGGGCGGCGGCGGCGAAGGCGCGTCCCTGGCGGCGGTCAAACGCTTCGCCGGACGAGCGGTCGCGCTCGGCGAACTGGAACGCGTCGTCACCGAGATGGAAGCCGGCGTCCTCGAGTTGACGGCGCAGATCGTCGACCCGCCCCTTCATGTCGAGGGCGGCGGCCGGATTGTCGAAGGCCAACCGGGCCGCGAGGCGACCGTGCTCGTCGATATCGAGGCTGACATCGACCCGCCCGAGGTTGTCGGGGGTCAGGGCCATTTCGAACCGCGTCGAACGGGCGTCCATACGGCGGATGATCTGGGCGGCGATCTGGGCGGTGGCCTCGACCGCGGCGCTGGAGAGGTTCGACAGGCTGTAGTTCTGTGCCGCCGTGCCGGTCTGGCTGACCGGTGCCGGCGGCGTCTCGACCGGTGCCTGGTCGACGGCTGACTTCACCGAGCTGTCAGGCGCAGCGGTAACGGCGGGCACAGGAACAGCCGTTGCCGGCGTTAGCGGCCGATCCGACAGTGACGTTGCCCCTGATGTGGTCGGCGTGCCGCTGACGGCGGCTGTTGCGACGGTCGCGGCGGAACCGGGCGCGCCGGCGGCGACGGAGCTCGACCCCTGGGTCCCGTCCCCGGTGGCCCGGGCGCTGTTGGATACGGTGCCGGTCCGGTCGGTCAGCGGGCGTACCGGCGGCGGTGCGACGGTCGGCGCGAGTGCAGCCATGACGGCGGCGGTGGACCTGGTGCCGGCTGCCGCAACGGCTGCGGACTCCGAGGTGGCGGGCGTCGCAGGGTTAGTCGGTTCGGCGGCGATGGCCGTTTTGGGGGGCGTTTCCGTGCCTGGCAGCACCTGACGATCGAGAGGCTTAACGGCGGCCGGTCCGGGGACGACGCCCGGGAGGATCTGACGATCGGTGGACTTGTTGTCGACCCGGTCGGGCGTGACGCCCGGCAGGATCTCCGGTCCCTCGTTCATGGACGCCTTGCCGGACGTGCCGGGCAGGACCTGGGGAACGTCGGTCCCCTTGGCGGATACGACCGGTTCAGGCGGGCGAGCCTCGTCGTCCGTGCCGGGCAGAACCTGCGGACCGGTCGGCCCCTTGGCTTCGATCGGCGGGGGGGCTGTCCCGGTCCTGATATGCGGCGGGACCGCAGCGGCGGCAGTGCCGGGCAGGACCTGCGGCGTGTCGGCCCCCTTGTCAGGCGCGAGGACCGGCGCGACCCCGGCATCGTCGGTAGTCTCGCCGTCGTCACTGACGGGCAACGCCGACACCGCCCCGGGGGTGACCGCCGCGGCAAGGGCCGGGGCGGGCGGTGCCACGTCAACTGCAGGGTCGAGGGCCACGTCTTCCGCAGTGGCGGCCATGGCCATGGGGCCCGACGACGGCTGAGGCGGGTTCAGCCCGGCGCGGGTGAGGTCCGTGTCGTTCTTGCCGACAGGGCGGGCCCGTTCCGTGTCCGCCTCCACCACCTCGCCCAGCATCCGGTCGAAGCCGGAGTCACCCCGGGCGTCGGCCGCCTTTGCGGTGGCGACCGGCACGGGGGCCGGGGCGACGATGGAGAAGAGACTGTCAGCGGACATGGTGTGGCAATGGCCTGAATGCGTCGGCGCCTGCTGCGCCCAAAGGTTCGGGAGGCGGATCGCAAGTCGCGGGCCACGTTGAGGAACTTGAATAAATAATTGAAAAAACGACGAAAATTGCCGTGGCGCTCGCTGTCGTCGACAGGGGCCGACGGTCGAAACTTGCCGCGCCATGACGTTTTTTGCCCGGCTGGCCCCGGGGACGTTCCGGCGGGAACCGGCAAGGCGGCCTGACTGGCCCGTCCCTTGCGCTCCATTCCACTTATGAACGCGGTAAAAATCGTGATGCTCAATGTATTCAATGAGCTGGCCGGATCCTGGATCGATCTGGCCGGGCAAAAAGCGCACGTCGGCTGGCAGGGATTGCCGGGCGACCTGGTCGTGCTGTCGCCGGGAGCGCACTGATGTCGCTGAACGCCATCATGAATACGGCCTCGTCAGGCCTTACCGCGGCCCAGGCGCAACTGCGTGTGGTTTCGGACAATGTTTCCAACGTCAACACGCCCGGCTATGTGCGCAAGATCGCCGACCAGGTCGCTGTGTCGAACCAGGGCATCGGGGCCGGTGTCGACATTGCCCGGATCCGTCTGGCCACCGACCGGTTCCTGCAGGCTGCCAGCCTCAACTCCGGGTCGGATGCGGCGCGTCAGGGTGTGCGCTACGAACTGTATGACCGGATCCAGTCCCTGTTCGGTGACCCCGGTGACTCTGGCTTCTTCTCCCAGGTCGACGACATCTTTTCGGCCTTCGCCGCCGGTGCCGAGGACCCGGTGTCATCGCCGCGCCGGCAGGAGGCCCTGTTCAAGGTGCAGGCCCTGTTCGACGAGGCCGATCGTATCTCGGGCCAGATCCAGTCTGTCCGCGAGGACGCCGATGGCCGGATCCAGAGCGCGGTCGAAACCGGCAACTCACTGCTGAAGCAGATCGAGGCGCTGAACATCGAGATTTCACGGGCAGCTGCGGTATCGGGAGATTCTTCGGGTGCCGAGACCGCCCAGGCCGCGCTGATCACCCAGCTTTCGTCCCTGATGGACATCCGGATCTCGGTCCGGTCGGTCGGCGGCGTTTCTATCCGCACGGGCAGTGGGGTTCTTCTGGCCGGCCAGGGGCACGCGACGCTGGAGTACAGCCGCGCCGGTTCGGTCAACGCCGAGACGTCCTTTAGCGAGGTCTGGGTGACCGAGCCCGGGGGTCAGAAACGCCCCCTTATGGACAGCGTCGTCTCGGGCGAGATCAAGGGTCTGGTCGAACTGCGCGATGTCGAGGCCCCCGAAGCCGCCGCGCGGCTGGGCGAGTTGATGACCCGGGTCGCGGACGAGCTGAACCGGGCGCATAACGCCAACAGTGCCGTACCCCCGCCGTCGACCCTGACGGGCCGAAACGTCGGCCAGACCCTGGAAACGGCCGTGGCCGGGTTCACCGGCAACACGACCATCGCCGTGACCAACGCCGCCGGAGTCATCCAGGCGCGGGCCGACATCGTGTTCTCGGGCGCGACCATGACGATCAACGGCACGGCGGCAACTCCGGCGACCTTCCTGGCGGTGCTGAATACCGAGCTGGGCGGGGCGGCCACAGCCAGCTTCGGTGCCGGCGTTCTGAGCCTGTCGGCCACAAGCCCGAACGGTGTGGCCATCGCCGACGATTCCGCCGCACCCAGTGCCAAGGCCGGCCGGGGCTTCTCGCACTATTTCGGGCTGAATGACCTCGTCTCCACCGAGCGTGTGGCCCTTTACGACACGGGGCTGACGGCGGCGTCACTGCATGGCTTCACGGCCGGCGAGACGGTTGCCTTCCGGTTTGTCGATCCCAACGGATCCAAGCTGCGCGACCTGACGGTGACGGTCCCGGGTGGAACCGGAACGGTGGCCGAGCTGTTGACGGCGCTGAACGATTCCGCGACCGGCGTCGGACGGTACGGGACCTTTACGCTCGATCCGGCAACCGGTGCCCTCGCCTTCAAGGGTACGGGCAGCCCGCCACCGATGATGTCGGTGGTCAATGACAAGACGACCCAGGTGCCGTCCGGGGTTTCGCTGACCGAACTGTTCGGCATCGGCGGCGGTGTCCGGTCCTCGCGTGCCGATGGCTTTGCCGTACGGACCGACATCAACCGGGACCCGTCGAAACTGGCGCTGGCCCAGCTGAACCTGTCAGCCGCGGTCGGGACGGCCGCCCTGGTCACCGGTGACGGCCGCGGCGCGCTGTTGCTGGCAGACGCCGGCCAGCGGTCGGCCCGGTTCGAAGCGGCGGGCAGTTCGTCCGGCGGCTCGATCAGCGTATCGCGCTACACTTCGGAACTGGCCGGCGAGATCGGCGGCAGGGCCAAGCTGTCGAAGAGCCGGGCGGACAGCGCCTCGGCCCTGCAGAATGAGGCGGCCGCGCGTCAGGTTGCGTTCGAGGGCGTCAATCTTGATGAGGAACTGGTGTTGATGACGACGTATCAGCAAGCCTTTAACGCCTCGGCGCGCCTGATCCAGTCCGTCAAGGACATGTATGACATCTTGCTGGGAATGGTGTGATGACCAGGGTCTCGACCGCCGGAAACTACCAGTCCGCCCTCGCCGAACTGATGAGCACACAGGTCCGGGCCCAGGAGGCGCAGACCCGGATCTCGACCCAGAAGGTGGCGACCGACCTGACCGGGTTCGGGCGCAGTTCGGAAACCCTCACCGCGCTGAAGTCGATGCAGAGCCGTATCCAGGGGTTCATCAACACCGGCGAAACCGTTTCGGCCCGCCTGGGTTCACAGGATCTGGCGTTCGAGCGGATCGCGAACGGTGCCGGTGGGGCCCGAGAGTCTATCGCCAATGCCCTGGCGTCCGGGCGTCTCGACGGCCTCATGCAGGAGCTGCAGAACCAGTTCCAGGTCAGTCAGGATGGCCTGAATACGAAACACCAGGGGCGCTACCTGTTTGCCGGGGCCAATGTCGAGACGATTCCGGTTGTGTCCATGACCCTCGCGGATCTCGCCGCCGCGCCTTCGGTCGCGGACAGTTTCGTCAACGACAGCCTGAAACAGGCCTCGCGCCTGGATGAAGGCACACGCATGGAAACCAGTTTCCTTGCCGATGAAGTCGGCACCGACCTGTTTCAGATTTTCCGGGACATCCAGACCTATCACGGGACGACGCCGATCACCGATCCGATGAGCGACGCGACCCGGGACTTCCTGACCAGTCAACTGACCCGGTTCGACCAGGCGCGGACCTCGATCACCGACATGGCTGCGCGCAACGGGGCCATGCAGAACCGGGTCGACGCCATTCTGAAGTCACAGGCCGAGCAGAAGACGTCGCTCGACGAGCTTCTGGCGACCAAGACCGATGCGGACATGGCCCGGGCAATCACCGACCTTCAACTGTCGCAGGTGGCGATCCAGGCCTCGGCCCAGGTCATCAGCCAGCTTAGTCAGGTCTCGCTGCTGAATTATCTGAACTGATCCGCCCGTCGGTTCGGCCACGGACGAGTCCGCAGCCCGCGCAACCGGGAGGCGTGGCCGAACGGTGACGCCCGGCGAGCGTTCCTGTCTCACGGAGCGCGAAGAGCATGGGCAAAGCCGGTAGCGCCGTCTAGTGAAAGACATGGTCAGCGCGGATTTCCAGATCGAGGACGACGAGGGGGGGCTGGTGCTCCGCCTGAGCGGCGACTGGACCACGGCTGGTCTGGGGCGAGCCTCGCGCCGGTTGGCGGCTGCGCTGCAGGCGCGGGTACCGTCCCGGCTCGACCTCGGCGAAATGGGAAGGTTCGACACCGCCGGGGCGCTGTTGATCGTTCAGGCGACCGGTGTCCTGTTGCCGCCAGCGATCTGGGCCGCGCGCCCGGAGGCCGGCCGTATCTATGCGATGGTTGAACGGCTGGAACGCGAGAGTGTCGAACCGCGCAAGCGGGCTGACGGCTTCACGCGCGCCTTTGCCAAGATCGGTCGGGGGATCGAGGACATCGGCCATGAGGCGGTCATGTCGCTGGCCTTTCTGGGCCGGTTGATGGTCGCAACGGGCGCGGCCCTGGCCAATCCCGGCCGTATCCGCTGGCCCGCCTGGTTCAGCCAGGGCGAACGTGCCGGACTGGATGCCCTGCCCATCATCGCCACCACCAATTTCTTTGTCGGTGCCGTAATCGCCTTTCTCGGTGCGGACCTGCTGACCCAGTTCGGGGCAGGGGTCTTCACTGTCCAGTTGATCGGGGTCTCGGTCCTGCGGGAGTTCGCCGTGGTCATCACGGCTGTCCTGCTGGCGGGGCGTTCCGCCTCATCCTTCGCGGCGGAGATCGGCGCGATGCGGATGAACCAGGAAATCGACGCCATGCAGGTGATGGGGGTCAATCCCTTCCAGGCGCTGGTGATCCCGCGGTTGGCCGCCATGCTGGTGATGTTGCCGGTACTGACCTTCGTCGGCATGATTTCCGGCCTGTTCGGCGGCATGCTGGTGACCTGGGCCCAGCTGGATCTGGGTCCGGCCTTCTTCATCCAGCGGATCGCCGATACGCCCGATGCCGGGACCCATATGGGGGTGGCCATGATCAAGGCCCCGGTCTTTGCCATCGTCGTGGCGGCGATCGGCTGCCGTCAGGGGATGTCGGTGGAGGGGGATGTGGAATCCCTTGGCCGCCGGGTCACCGCGGCCGTGGTCCAGGCGATCTTCGCCATCATCCTGCTGGACGCGGTCTTCGCCCTGATCTTCCTGGAGCTGAATTGGTGAGTGCGCCGGTTCACCCCTTCGCCCATGTCGAACCGGCTCCCGAGGTCCTGATCGAGGTCCGCGGCCTGCTGAGCCAGTTCGGCGAACGGGTCATTCACGAGAACCTCGACCTTGATGTGCTCAAGGGCGAGGTCCTGGGCATCGTCGGAGGCTCGGGGTCGGGCAAGACCGTGCTCCTGAACTCCATCCTCGGACTCAAGGAGCCCGACGGCGGTACAATCAGCATCTTCGGCCATGACATTACCGGCATGACCAGGAAGCAGGCCGCCGACATCGAGCAACGCACCGGCACCCTGTTCCAGCAGGGCGCGCTGTTCTCCTCCCTGACGGTGCTGCAGAACGTGGCCTCTCCGCTGGTCGAGCACACGCGCCTGCCGCGGGAGATGATCCGCGAACTGGCCGAGATGAAGATCGCGATGGCGGGTCTCGGGCCCGAGGCCCATCATCTGAAGCCGGCCGAGCTGTCGGGCGGGATGCGCAAGCGGGTCGGACTGGCGCGGGCTTTGGCGCTGGACCCCGAGATCCTTTTTCTGGACGAACCGACGGCTGGCCTGGATCCGATCGGTGCGGCGGCGTTCGATGCGTTGATCCGCAACCTGTCCGATGATCTGGGGCTGACGGTCTTCATGATCACCCACGATCTCGATAGCCTTTACGCCATCTGCGACAAGGTGGCCGTGCTGGCTGACAAGCGTGTGATAGAAAAAGCCACGGTGGCGGAGCTGGAAGGTTCCGATCACCCCTGGATCAAGGAATACTTCCTTGGGCCGCGCGGACGCGCCGCCACGAAGACCGCCTGAGGAGAGCGGAGCGATGGAAAGAGACGCCCACTATGCCGCCGTCGGCATTGCCACGATTGCCCTGCTGGCGGCGCTGGCGGTGTTCGCTATCTGGCTTGCCCGTCTTCAGTTCAATAATGACTACGACGTCTATGACATTGTGTTCTACGGACCCGTCCGCGGTTTGACCGAGGGCGGCGACGTGAATTTCAACGGCATCCGCGTCGGCGAGGTGACGGACCTGCATCTGGACGCGAAGAACAGTGAGGAAGTGATCGCCCGGATCCGCATCGACGCTACCACACCCGTGCGCGTGACCTCGCGCGCCCAGCTGGAACCGCAGGGCATTACCGGGCTGAACTATATCCAGATCACCGCCGGGTCGCCGAGCAGTCCGCTCCTGAAAGCCCAGTATCCGGACAATGTCGTGCCGGTGCTGCAGAGTCAGCCGTCCCCGATCGCCGAACTGCTGTCGGGATCCGGCACGGTTCTGGCGCAGACCGTGGACGCCCTGAACCGCATCAACCGGGTGCTCTCGGACGACAACATCCGTTCGTTCTCCACCAGCCTGAAGAATGTGGAGTCGCTGACAACCGAACTCGAGGCCCGCAAGGGCATGATCGAGCAGCTGGAACAGTCGCTGATCAAGGCCAATGCCGCGATCGAGGAATACCAGAAGCTGGGGGCCAGCCTGCGCGTCCTGGTCGACGGTGACGGCCGCGAGGCGATCGGCAACATCAACCAGGCCACCGCTGACGCCCGTACCGCCCTGGCCTCGATCAACCGGACCGCCAACAGTCTGGAGGGGCCGTTGAACGACGTCGCCAGCGAAGGCGTGCCCCAGCTGATGCAGGCGATCCAGGGCCTCGAGGACGCGACGGACTCCCTGCAGGGTCTGATCGACGAGGTCCGCGCCAGTCCGCGGGACTTCATCGCGCGTCCCCCCTCAACTGAAATGGAGGTCCGGCCATGATCGGCAGGTTTGTTCGTCTGTCGGCCGTCACGGCGGCGATTGCGGTGCTGGGTGGCTGTTCGCTGCTGGCGACACCGGACCCGGTCCAGCTCTACCGCTTCGGGGCCGCTGCCGAGTCCGGCGAGGGTCCGGTGCTGAGTGCGCCGGTTCAGGTGGCGCTGCGCCGGATCGAATTTCCGGCCGCCTCGAAGGGCGACCGGATGCTGGGGATCACCGGGGCCGAAGCAGCCTATATCGCCGGTGCCCGCTGGGTCTCGCCGGCCGAGGACCTGTATGCCCAGAGCCTGCATGACGCCTTCCTGTCGCAGGCGACCCGGGTCCGGCTGATCGGTCGCCGTGAGCTGACCCCGGCCACGCGGACACTGGATATCGATGTCCGCACCTTCGAGTCCCGCTATGAGCGGCCCGGGGCCGCACCGCTGGTCGTGGTTTCGGCGACGGCGCGCATGCTGCGTCTGCCGGAGCGGACGGTGGTGTCGGAGCGCACCTTCACCGTGTCGCAACCGGCGTCCGAGAACCGCGTCTCGAGCATTGTCGCGGCGTTCGACATCGCGACGCGGGACCTGAACACCCAGATCGTCGACTGGACCGAGGCCTCCATCGGGGGCTGAGCCTCGGCTAGAGGGGGCGGCGAAGCGCCTCGATACGGGTCGCGATCTCGACCCGGCGGGACCGCGCCGACTCCAGTTCGCCCAGGGCGTTTTCGATCCGCGCCAGCAGGTCGTCGCGCGTGCGGGCCAGCCGTGTCTGGTCGGGTCGAATCCGTTTCGGCCGGCGTCCCGCCAGGCCCAGTCCGTCCTTCCAGTCATCGCGCCAGGCGTCGATACCCTGACGGCACCGGGCCAGACTCTCGACCAGCCGGCCATCGGTATTCTGGACCCGACGGATCAGGGGCAGGGTTTGAAGCGCTGCATGACGTCCCGCAACCAGGGTGGCACTGCGTTGCTGCAGGGGTGACGGCGTTTCAGCCTGATCGTCCGGGGCCAGCCGGGCGAACAGGGCGCTGAGATGGGTGTCCAGCTCGCCGACGGCCGCGCGCAGACCGTTCCAGGCCTCGTCCAGCGCATCGTTGCGGCGGGTCACGCCCTCGATCCGCCCGGCCAGGTCTGCGGCCACGTCGACGAGACCGGCTGTGGCGGCGGAAAACCCGGCGCGGAAGCGTTTGAGCCGGCGCCCCCGACTGTCGAACATTCCACCCAGACCCTTGCGGGTCTGCAGGTCGGCAGGATTCAGCCCCTGCAGCACCGAGCGGGCGTGGGTCAGCTGGGCTGCGGCCTCGGTCAGGTCGCCGGTGCGTACTGCGCCGAGGGCGCGGTCCAGCCGCTCGACGGCACCCGCGCGCGCGGACTCGCCGAAGGCTTCGGGCGGATCCGTGTCCAGCGCGGAGGCGACGGCCGCCACGCGGGCCGGATCAGGGGCAGGTGCGCCGCCTGTTACGCGGTAGGAGCCGTCAGCCGCCATGTCACCCTCCCTCATCCGGTCTGATCGCCGGTCCGGAAGGACTATGCCAGCGACTTCAGCTTTTCGGAAATTGTGTAGGTCGCCTCGGTCTTGTCCGCGACCTCCTCGAGCGTCACACCGTCGGCCAGCTCAACCAGTTCCAGGCCCTTGCCGTCCGGCTTGACGTCGAACACGCACAGGTCGGTGATGATGCGGCTGACCACGCCCGTGCCGGTCAGGGGCAGGGTGCAGGCCTTCAGCACCTTCGACTGGCCGTGCTTGTTGGCGTGATCCATCACGACGACGACGCGTTTGACGCCGGCGACCAGATCCATGGCCCCGCCCATGCCCTTGACCAGCTTGCCGGGGATCATCCAGTTGGCGATGTCGCCGTTCTGGGCCACTTCCATGGCCCCGAGGATCGACAGGTTGATGTGACCGCCGCGGATCATGGCGAAACTGTCGGCCGAGCTGAAATAGGCGCTCTCGGGGATTTCGGTGATGGTTTGCTTGCCGGCATTGATCAGGTCGGCGTCGACGTCCTCGTCATAGGGGAAGGGGCCCATGCCCAGCATGCCGTTCTCGGACTGCAGGGTCACCTCCATCCCCTCGGGGATGTAGTTGGCGACGAGCGTCGGGATGCCGATGCCCAGGTTGACGTAGAATCCGTCCTGAAGCTCCTTCGCGGCGCGTTCGGCCAGTTGTTCGCGGGTACGGGGCATGGGGTTACTTGTCCGGGTGAAAGGGATCGCGGACCTTCAGGTCCGCCGGTTGGTTGGTGGAGGCTGGCGGACCTGAAGATCCGCGGTCCTGTGAGGCGCTGCTGAAGGGCCAGTCTTCCGGCTCCCGGCAGAGCCGGGCCTTGACGGGATTGGCTTCAATGTAGCGGATTGCGCTGATCAACTGGGCTTCGTTGCGGGTGTAGCGGTCGAAATAGTCTGCGGCCCAGAAGGGACCGCTACGTTCGAGCTGCCGGTTGATCATCCGTGCGGTATAGGCCTTCCAGGATTTCACGAGCGTTCCCAGCGGCCAGCCCTCCATCTGCCTGATGAGGACGTGAACATGGTTCGGCATCACACACCATGCGAGCAACCCATACCGCTGGCCGTCGAACTGGCGCAGCGCGTCGGCGACGATGACGGCGCAATCTGGGTCGGCCAGCCAGAGCGGGCCGGTTCCGCGGTCGAGTTCCTCGTCGACCGCCGCCTGATAGTCCGCGCCGTCGGCGTCCGCCTTGAGCCGCTGGAGGACCGAGGCGGGCAGGGAGCCGTGCAGGCGGAACGTGACATGCTGGACCACAGCCGCCGCATCCAGATGCGGCAGGTAGCCTCGTCGATGCCATCCCTTGTGCTCGTTCATGGGAACTCCGCCCTGCGGACCTGAAGGTCCGCGCTCCTTTCCTTCGTCTTGCGGACCTGAAGGTCCGCGCGCCTTTCTGCCCATGCGGACCTGAAGGTCCACGCCCTGTTCAGACACTCTCGCGTTGCCGGACCGTCCGTTGTTCGATGCGCTTTTCGGACACGGTCTGGACGATGCGGTCGACGTAGATGCCCG
>CAXBHG010000046.1:0-16409 GCA_963975385.1 uncultured Brevundimonas sp. | reverse complement strand
GGCGGCTGGATGGCGCGGCTTTCGGCCCCGTAGAAGCCGATCTCGCCAAAGGCCGTCAGGGTCGGTGTCAGGTCGTAGTGGCCCGCGAGGAAGACATTGGTGCGCTCGATCGCCGACCGGACCGTGGTGCCGTCGCGGGTGTCATACCTCAGGTCACGGATACTGCTGTTATAGGACCCGGCCCCGTTGACCAGGCACAGGCCGTTGTTGAGGTCGGCCCCAACGCAGCCGAGGCTGGCCGGCTGGATGCGGAAGGCACCGGCCGACGTGACGAGGACCACACCGTTCTGTCGCGGGCGCAACGCGGTGCTGCTGCCGGGCGTGGTCAGCCGCGCCCAGGGCGTGTTCGACGACCGGCCGTCGGGGCCAGTCGAGGTTTCGTATCCGGGTTCATTGGCAAAGAAGGGACGCATGTCGTCGCTGGCGGTGAAGTCCTGCTCGTCGGCCATCAGCCGCGAACGGTCACTGTAGTTGGCGAACAGGGACAGGTTGCCGCGATCGAAATCCTTGCCGGCGAACAGATTGGCCTCGAACTCGCGCATGCCCGTGCCTTCGACACCGCTGTATTCGGCCTCCATGGTCAGGCCGTCGAAGTCGTTCTGGAGCACGGTATTGACGACGCCGGCCACGGCGTCGGCCCCGTAGATGGCGGCCGCCCCGTCCAGCAGGACCTCGAGCCGTTCGAGACCCGAAACCGGAATGGCATTGGAGTTGTAGCTGAGAACCGGGACCGTGCCGGTGTCGGACGTGCCCTGGCTGGTCGGGTGCTGGACCATGCGACGGCCGTTCAGCAGCACCAGGGTATTGCCGACGCCGAGTGAGCGCAGGTTGACCGAATTGACGTCGCCACGCGCCGAGTTGCTGGTCTGCGGATTGTTGGCCGCCTCGAACAGGACGTCGCCCATCTGCGGAATCGAGCGCAACAGTTCGTCGCCCGAGGTCGCGCCGATGGCGTCGATCTGCTCCTGGTCGAACACGACGACCGGCAGGGCCGCAGTGGTGCTGGCCCCCCGGATCTGGGACCCGACGACGACGATATCCTCGACCTTGCTCGCATCGTCGCGGTTCCGGGCGTCCGGCTGGCCGTCCTGGGCCAGGACCGGACCGGCGGCGGCCAGGACAACGGCCGAGGCGGTGGTGGCGAAAAGCGCCCTCTTTGAACTGATCATCTCATTCCTCCCGTTTATTGCCGTTTTCGGCTCTTGTTCTGTGGTTGTGTCGGTCAGTCGTCGGCGAGAACCGCGTCGTCGCCCGGTCCGGCCGCCGGATCCGGCGGGGCCGCCAGCGGCGGTGAACCGCTATCCAGCGCCAGACGCAGGGCATCGCGGTCCAGTTCGCCTTCCCAGCGGGCGACCACGATCGTGGCCACGGCATTGCCGATGAAATTGGTCAGGGCCCGGCATTCGCTCATGAAGCGGTCGATACCGAGGATCAGGGCCATGCCGGCGATCGGCACGCTGGGTACGACGGCCAGGGTCGCAGCCAGGGTAATGAAGCCGGCACCGGTGATACCGGCCGCCCCCTTGGAACTGAGCATGGCCACCAGCAGCAGAAGGATCTGGTCCTGCAGGCTGAGATCGATGTTCAGGGCCTGGGCGATGAACAGGGCCGCCATCGTCATATAGATGTTGGTGCCGTCCAGGTTGAACGAATAGCCGGTCGGGACGACCAGGCCGACGACGGATTTGGAGGCCCCGGCCCGTTCCATCTTCTCGATCAGGCTGGGCAGGGCGGCTTCGGACGACGAGGTGCCGAGCACCAGCAGCAGTTCTTCTTTCAGGTAACGAACCAGCTTCAGGATGTTGAACCCGTTGGCGATGGCCACGAGACCCAGCACACCAACGATGAACAGGGCGGCGGTCAGGTAGAAGGTGCCGATCAACATGGCCAGATTGGCCACGGTAGCGATGCCATAGGCACCGATGGTGAAGGCGAAGGCCCCGAACGCGCCGATCGGCGCGGCCCGCATCAGAATGGCCACCAGTTTGAACACGGCGGCGCTGACGGATTCCAGGAATCCGATCACCGGCCGGCCGACATCCCCGGTCAGGGTCAGGGCGATGCCGAACAGGATCGAGACAAACAGGACCTGCAGGATATTTCCGGTGGTGAAGGCGCTGACCAGCGTGTCCGGAATAATCCCCATCAGAAAGCCGGAAATCGTGGTCTCGTGCGCGGCGGATGTGTAGCCGCTGACGGCTCCCCCATCCAGGGTCGCGGGGTCGATGTTCAGGCCCCGCCCGGGCTGGATGACGTTGGCCGTGACCAGGCCGACGATCAGCGCAAGGGTCGAAAAGACAAGGAAATAGCCGAACGCCTTGGCGGCCACCCGCCCGACCTTGCCGATGTCGCGCATGCCGGCGATGCCGGTGACGATGGTCAGGAAGATGACCGGGGCGATGATCATCTTCACCAGCTTGATGAAGGCATCGCCGAGCGGCTTCAGATCCCGTCCCGTGTCCGGAAAGAAATAACCGATCGCCGCGCCCAGCCCGATCGCCAGCAGGACCTGGAAATACAGGTGCTGGTAAAAGGGCCGACGCTTGAAAACAGCCGTCGGTGCCGCAGGACTATGCAAAAGCTCTCACTCCCCGTCGCGGGCCGGGCCCGCGTGTTTCCTCGCGCGATCTGAGCGCCGCGCCTGAATGCCAGTGTCAGGTGGCCGGACCGGATATCCAAGGGGCCACCCCGTCCGCCATAATTTATTGAAATGTATCGATATTTCAGTCTGACGGCGATTTTTCCGGGCACAAACGTGTGAAATTCCGCCACGCGACTGGCCGATCCGTGCGGAATATCGCACAGTCATCTCATGGAAAGTTTGCCAGCCGCGCCACCGCCGGATGCCGCCTCACGACTGGACGGACGGATGCCGTGGATCATCCTGGTCGCGGCCTGGATTGTCCTGGCGCTCGCCGGCACATTGCTGGCCGGAGAAACCGCCCGACGTCAGAGTGAGGCGGGGCTGGCCCAGCAGACCCGGGCCGGCGCGGCACTTCATGCCGCTGTTCTGCGCAGCGAATTGGAGAAGCATCGCTCCCTGCCCCTGGTGCTGGCCCAGGATCCGGAGGTGATCGGCATGCTCCGCGCGCCGTCGGATGAACGGAGTGTGGTCAACCGCAAGCTGGAGATCCTGGCTAGCCGCACCCGCGCGGCGGCCATCTATGTGCTGGACAGACAGGGCACCGCCCGGGCCGCCAGCAACTGGGACCAGCCCACCAGCTTCGTCGGCTCCAACTATAGTTTCCGGCCCTATTTCACCGAGGCGATGGCCAACGGCAGCGCGGAGTTCTTCGCCCTTGGCACCGTCAGTGGCCGACCTGGCCTCTATCTGGCCAGACGGGTCGACGCCGTATCCGGACCACCGCTGGGAGTCGTGGTCGCCAAGGTCGAGTTCGATGGCCTCGAAGCGGAATGGCGCGCCTCGGGCGAGCCCGCCTTTGTGACCGACGCGCGCGGTGTGGTGCTGGTGACCAGCGTACCGGGCTGGCGGTTCCGCACCGTCACACCGATGGACCCGGCCAGCCGCACCGGCATACTGGCCGGACGGACGCTCGACGAGGACGCCCTGGCCCCGTTGCCGTTCAGGGCCGACACCTCGAACCCCGCGCCCGTAGTCACGGCGACCATCGAGGGGGTGACCGGTCGCTGGATGACCGCCACGGCACCGACAGCCACCCCGGGCTGGACTCTGCACCTGCTCAGTCCGGCTGGCGACGCCATACGCGCGACGGTCGCCAGTGCGCGTGCGGTGGCCGGACTGATCATCACCCTGATCGCAGGGGCCGCCGCCGTCCTGCTGCGCCGGCGCCAGCAGGGACTGGCCCAGGCACGCGCTGATGAACAGGCCCGCCTTGAGCTCGAGCGTCTGGTTCATGAACGCACCGCGGAACTCAGGGCCGCCAACCGGGATCTCAGCCGGGAGATCGAGGAGAGACACCGGGTCGAGGCCAGCCGCGAAGCCCTCAGGGATGATCTCGTTCAGGCCACCAAACTGGCCACACTGGGTCAGATCGCTGCCGGCGTCGCGCACGAAATCAACCAGCCGGTCGCCGCCATCCGGACCCATTCCGACAGCGCCAGCGCCTATCTGGACCGGTCCGACACGCCGGGGGTGCGCCGCATGCTCCAGCGAATAGGCGATCTGACCGGGCGGATCGGCGCGATCACCGGCGAGCTCCGCGCCTTCTCGCGCAAGGCCATTGCGCGGATCGGCCCGACCGATCCCGATGCCGCGATCGACGGGGCCCTGCTTCTACTGGGGGGCCGCCTTCGCCAGGGCCGTGTGAAACTGGTGCGCGAGCGGGACGCTGACAGCGTCAGGGTCCTCGCCGACCGGATCCGGCTGGAACAGGTCGTCGTCAACCTGGTCCAGAATGCCCTGGAGTCCTTCGAGGAACCCGGCCTGGACCGGGGGGGGCTGACCCTGACCCTGTCGGTCAGGCGCCGTGACGACATGGTCGAAATCTCCGTAGCGGATAACGGGCCCGGCCTGACGCCGGAGGTCGCGGCCCAGCTGTTCACCCCGTTTGTGACGACCAAGCCGAACGGTCTTGGCCTGGGCCTCGTTATCTGTCGCGACATCGTCGCCGCCTTCGGCGGAGACCTGGTCTCGGTCCCGTCGGACGTCGGGGCCCGGTTCGTCATTCGCCTGAGGGCTGCGGCATGAATTTCATTCGACCGACGCGGATCGTCGTCGTTGACGACGACGATGATTTTCGCGTCGCGCTGATGGAGCGACTTGAACTGGCCGACTTTCAGGTTTCGGGCTTCAACACGGCAGAGATGGCGCTACGGGAGATCAACGCCGACTTTCCCGGCGTTATCATCAGCGATCTGAGAATGCCGGGGATGGACGGTCGTCAGTTGATGGCGCGACTGCACGCCGTCGACGAGGACTTGCCCGTAATCATGATCACAGGCCACGGCGACATCGGCGAGGCTGTCGATGCCATGCGGCACGGTGCCTATGATTTCGTGGCCAAGCCGTTTGCCTTTGAACGTCTGTTCGACAGCCTGAACCGGGCGCTGGAGAAGCGGGGCCTGGTGCTGGACAACCGGCAGCTGACTGCCGCCGCCGCCGCCGCCGACCCCGACCTGCCGCTGCTGGGTGAGGCGGCCGCCATGGTCCGGCTCAGGGCGACCATCGCCCAGATCGCCGACTCCCAGATGGATGTGCTGATCGAGGGCGAGACCGGCGTCGGCAAGGAGGTGGTCGCGCGCGCCCTGCACAACGGCGGCCGGCGTCGGGTTCATCCGTTTGTGGCCGTCAACTGCGGGGCCCTGCCCGAAGGTCTGTTCGAGAGCGAGCTGTTCGGCCACGAGCCCGGTGCCTTCCCCGGCGCCCTGAAGCGCCACATCGGTCATGTGGAGCGCAGCCACCGCGGCACCCTGTTCCTCGACGAGATCGAAAGCATGCCGCTGGCGGCCCAGGTCAAATTGCTCAGGGTTATCGAGGAACGCGAAGTCCAGCCGATCGGTGCCGGCGTCGCGCGGCAACTGGACCTGCGCATCCTGGCCTCGGCCAAGGGGGCCCTGACCGAGGCCGTCGCCCGCGGCGATTTCCGGGATGACCTCTTCTATCGCCTGAATGTCGTCACCCTCAGGGTGGCCCCGCTGCGGGAACGACGTGAGGACATTCCGCTGTTGTTCGCCCATTTTCTGGGCAAGGCGGCCCGCGCCGAAGGCCACCGCCCTCCGCCGATAACGGCTGCGATCCGCCATCGGCTGATAAGCCATGACTGGCCCGGCAATGTCCGCGAACTGGATCATTTCGCGCGAAGGGTCGCACTGGGACTGGACGCCCTGCCCGCCCGCAGCCCTTCCAGGCCCGATGCCAGCCTCGCCGACCGGGTCGGTCAGTACGAGGCCGAGGTGCTTCGCGAATCCCTGGAGGCGGCCGCGGGCGACATCAGCACGGTCAGCGAGACCCTGAGCATCCCGAGGAAGACCCTCTACGACAAGCTTCACAAATACGCCCTGAAGCCCGGCGACTTCCGCCGCCCGGCACGATCTTCGGCGGACGGCGACCGGTCGGCCTCGGACTGACGCGGGCCGGGCCCGGCCGCTCAATCGTGGTGACCCCTGAGGTGGCGCGCCATGCCGATCGCGGCGAGGAAATAGTGAACCGACGCCCAGGCGTAGAACATGAAGGTGACGATCAGTCCGCCGCGTGAGCCGTCCGCCAGGGCGGTGCGACACGCCTGGACCAGGTGCGTGGCCGCGCCATCCGGGGCGACGCCGCCGGGACAGGCAGAGGCGAAGGGGACCGCCCCGCCCCCTGCTCCGCCCACCCATGCCTGGAGCAGGGTCCAGACGCCGCTGCCGCCCGCCCCCGCGAACCGGACCTGGGCCAGCTGGTCGATGACCCATCCGGTGAACGGCGGGCCGCCGCCCAGGGCGATCAGGTTGAGGAAGAAGAACAGCACCGCCGTGGCCGTCGCCCGGCGGCGTACATCGACGGAATTCTGGATCACGCCGAAGGTCGGACCCAGATAGGTGTACTGGAACAGGCCCGGTGCCAGCAGGATCAGGGCGGCGGTGTGCCAGGATGGCTGTACGAAGGCGAGGATGTAGATCGGGGTACAGATCGCCAGGCCGATCGCCGGGGTCAGGGCATACCAGGCCGGGCTGATACGGGCCAGACGATCAGCGATGAAGCCGCCGGCCAACGTGCCGACCCCGGCGCTGACGCCGCTGATCAGGCCGATCACCAGGCCGACCGTGGTCAGGTCCAGTCCGAAGGCGGCGATGAAATACTGCGGCGTGAACTGGTTGGAGCCATACAGGCCGAACGACACCAGGGTGATGCCGATGGCCATGTGAAATACCGGCCATTTGCCGAACAGGGCACGCACGACCGCGCCGATCTCGCGCAGTTCGTGACCCAGCGACAACGGCACCGGCGGAGCCTCGGCCGCAGCCGGCAGGCCTGCGGCCAGCCGCGCCTCACGATCGGCCTGGCCACGCGGCGGTTCCCTGACCAGCAGCTTGAAAACCACCGCCAACACTATGCCCGGCAGGCCGATCACCACGAAGGCGGCGCGCCAGCCCAGGGTCTGGGCCAGCCAGCCCCCGGCCGCGGCCCCGAACATGATGCCCAGCGGCACGCCAAGGCCATAGACCGCCATGGCCGAGGCCCGCCGACGCGGCTCGAAATAGTCGCTGATCAGACTGTGCGCCGGCGGAGAACAACCCGCCTCCCCGATCCCGACACCGAACCGGCACAGGGCCAGCACCAGAAAATTGCCGGCCGCGCCGCACAGGGCCGTAAAGGCGGACCAGACGACCAGCGACACCGTCAGTATGTTCACCCGGTTCATCCGCTCGGCCAGACGCGCGATCGGAATGCCCAGCAGGGTGTACAGCAGGGCGAAATAGAGTCCGCCCAGCATGCCGATCTGGGTCGACGTCAGGCCCAGCTCGGCACGGATCGCCGGCCCGACGATCGCGATGATGGTGCGGTCGATGAAATTGACCGTATAGGCGGCCAGAAGCAGCAGCAGGACCAGTGCCCGGTAGCCGGGCGTGTACCGCGGGGTATCTGGGGTCGGGATTGTCATGATCGCTGCCTCACATGGCCAGAATGTCGACCAGGGCCGCCCGCAAGGCTTCCGAGGCCGGCCGGACCAGCGCCCCCGAGACGCAGCGCAGATCGTCGTTGCGGCTGTGATGGAAGCGATGATTGCCGAAGAATCCGGCCGCCGACCCATAGCCGGCGGCGAGGATGTTGGTCAGTTCTCCGGCCGCATTGGCGACCGTGGCCGGATAGACCGCCTCATGGCCGGGCAGCCCGGCGAACGCCCTGCGGAAGGCATCAAAAATGTCCGGACTGGCCAGCAGGTAGCGCTGGGAATCGGCCCCCGGCAGGGGCCGCAGCCTGGGCCCCAGTTCGTGCCAGTCGCGGGCAGCGAGGTTCGCCCCGACATGGACCCACAGCCGGGTGCGGTCCGGCGACGGTGCGACATGCTCCAGATAGTGGGCCCCGCCCAGATTCTCGTACTCATGACCGCTGGTCGCCACCAGTTCGATGTCGAATGCCCCCGGTTGCCGGGCCAGCCATGTCGCCGCCGCCAGCCACACGGCGATTCCGGACCCGCGTTCGCCGGCACAGCCGAACCAGCCGGAGCGAGGCGTCGACAACACCACCGTCCGCCCGCCCCCGCGCGCCAGCCGTGCCGTCAGGTTGAAGGCAGGCCGTTCACCGCCGCGGCCGGCAATGACCAGCCGGCCCGGCCGGCCTTCCGCGGCGGCGTCCAGGAACGGATCGGCGTCCCGCGGGGCCAGGATGGCGACCGGGCGGGGCGGCCGGTTCTGTTCAGCCACGGCATTGAGCGCCAGGGCGTCACCGGTCGGTCCGGTTGTCACCAGCACGGCGGCGACCGCGCCCCGCGCCCAGACGTCGGCCAGCGCCGCCCTGATCAGGGGATCGGCCGAACTGGACCAGCGCCGCGACGGCAGGACGATCACGGCGATCGAGCCGTCGAGCGCGCGATCCCCCAGCGCCAGGCTCAACGGTGCTGTCAGCCCGTCCGGCCCGGTCGGTGTCACAGGGGCGTGGGGCAGGATCGTCGCACCGGTCCCGTCGACCGACAGCGAAGCTTCCGTCGCGTCGAACCACGGAACGGAAAAAGCCTGACGACCGCAGGTGTAGCCCGCCCGCGCCAGTTCGCCTTCCAGCCAGGCCCCGGATGCCGTGTCGCCGGCTCCGCCTGAGGCCTTGTCGCCAAATCCGAAATACCGTTCGACCACACCCTGGTGCCAGGCATCATCGAACGTCTCCGTGTCGATCTTCCGGCCGATCAGCAGGCTGCCCGACGCGGTGCCGGCAAGAAGGTCCCTGCGCGAAAATCCCATCTCAGGTCTCCCGTAAGGGGTTTGACAAGGGGCGGGACCCGGCCGGTGCCGGGGACCCGGGCATCAGACGTCGACCGCGGCGACGACCGAGGACAACAGATCGTCGAAGAACGCCGGCGCGGCGGGCGGGCCACCCTGACGGACGACCACCAGCGCCCGGGACGGCACCAGCAGCACGGCCTGCCCGCCCGCGCCCAGGGCCGCCACCGTCTCCCTCGGGGAACGGGGAAAGCGATAGCCCGCCACCCGGCCGGTAGCGTCGAACCCCGGCAGCGCATTGCACCACCACAGCAGGCCGTAGGACGGATTCAGGGTCTGGGAGGATGTGGTCAGGGTCTGGAGGAAATCAGCCCGGATCAACTGCCGACCCTCGTGGCGGCCACCGTTCAGGACCAGAGCTCCGAACCGGGCGAGATCGCGCGCGGTCGCGGCGGCGCTGTAGTAGTTCGTCACCATCTCCCCTGCCCCCCGGCCCGGGCTGGTGACCCAACGGGTGTTTTCCATGCCGAGCGGCCCCAGCAGTTTGCGCTGCGCATGGGACTCGACCCCTTCGCCGGTCGCCCGGACCAGCACATGGAACAGCAGGTGGTAGGCGGCGGTGTTGTAGGCCCATCGGCTTCCCGGCGGGTCTCTCAGCGGGGCCGCGGCATTGATCACGAACTGGTCACCCGTGACGCCGCGCAATGCCAGCCCGGTGTCGTCGAGACCGGACGTCATGCTCATCAGATGGCGCAGCGTGATGGCCCGCCGGGCGTCGTCGCGCCATTGCGGGATAAAGTCAGCAGCGGACTGATCCAGGCCGGCGATGAAGCCGTCCTCGATCGCCATCCCGATCAGGACCGCGACGATACTCTTGGCGACAGAGGCCAATTCGCGTGGCCGGTCGGTCGGCCAGTCCGGCGCGTATCGTTCGGCCAGTATCCGCCCGCCCTGCATGACCAGCAGACTGCTACTGCGGTCGTCCAGCGCGCGGTCCAGCGCCGGTCCCAGACGCTCCGTCACCCCATCGGGTTCCGACGCGGCGGCCGGGTGCGACACGCAGCCGCCCAGAACCAGGGCACCGCCCCCCAACAGGGCACCGCGGCGGGAAAGACGGGTCGACGTCATCATCACCTCCACGCCCGGTTCAGGACCGGGTCCACGATCAGGCTCCGGTCAATGCCGGCTGACGGTTGGCATTGGCACTGGCCACTTCGCGTTCGGCCTGGGTGAAGCCGTAGTCCGGGACGATGGCTCCCGTCGGATCCGAAATCGCCGCCCACTGCGCGACGACCTGCTCGCCCGCGTCAGCCGCGCCGCCGATATACTGGCCGGGCGTCAGGGTCACGAAGGCCCGGGCGAAATGGCCCGCCCCGGCACAGACGATGGCCCGGGTCGGCGCGTCATCGCTCACCAGCGCCAGCAGGGACGGACTGACCAACGCCGGATCCAGTTGCGACAACTGTTCGGCCGACAGCACCCCTTCAGTCATGCCGGTCGCCGCGGTCGGGGCCAGGCAGTTGACGCGCACATTGTATTTCTCACCCTCGATCGCGAGGGTCTGCATCAGCCCGACCAACGCCATCTTGGCGGCACCGTAGTTGGCCTGGCCGAAATTGCCGTACAGACCCGAGGACGAGGTCGTCATCACGATCCGGCCGTAGCCCTGGCTGCGCATCGTTTCCCACACCGCCTTGCAGCAGATGGCCGCCCCCATCAGGTGCACATCGACCACCAGACGGAAGTCCGACATCGTCATCTTGGCGAAGCTCTTGTCGCGCAGGATGCCGGCATTGTTCACCAGGATGTCGATCCGCCCCCATTTCGCCAGGCTGCGCTCGACCACGGCCTGGACCGCAGCTTCATCGGAGACCGAGCCGGCGACGGCGATGGCCGTGCCGCCTGCGCTTTCGATCTCGGCAACGACGCGATCCGCGGCCGCCTGGTCCAGGTCGTTGATGACCACACGGGCCCCCTTGCGGGCAAGATACAGGGCGTGTTGGCGTCCCAGCCCTCCGCCCGCACCCGTTACGATCGCGACCCGCCCTTGAAGCGTCATCGTTGAACTCCGTTTATCGATGGATTGAACCCGGCCGGCGCGCTATCGCGCCGGACCGGCAGGCGTCTTGCAGATGGTCAGGAAGCCGGCGGCCATGAAGCGGGCCATACGATCCTTCACCGCGACGAAGTCGTCGGAATCGCACAGACCGCCGGACAGCCGGTTGATCCGGCCGGTCCGCGCCAGGGTCAGCATCAGGGCCCCGGTCACGAAATGATAGCCCCAGAAAATGTCTTCCTCGGCACAGCCGGGCAGCGCCTTCTTCAGGATGTCGATCAGCCGCAGGACCACCGGATCGAAATGCAGATCCATCAGTTCGGCCCCATAGGTCGTGTTGGAAACCTGCGCGCCCAGCGCGCCGTAGTTCTTCCAGTTCTCGCCCCCCTGGCTGTAGAGATCGAGGTCGGTGTCGAGGAAGGCCCGCAATGCGCCCTCCACCGTCGGACGGTCCGGGTTCTCGCTGTCGTACCGGTCCAGCGCCGCCATCCGCTTTTCGACCGTCACCTCGGCGCGCCGTCCGATCACGGCGTCGAACAGCTTTTTCTTGTCCGTGAAATAGTAGTTGAGCAGGGTGTGGTGCACGCCGACGCGCTGCGCGACATCCTTCAGCGTCACCCCGTACAAACCGTGTATCGAGAACAGATACTCGGCCGCGTCGAGGATCTGCTCCATCTTGTCGGCGCGCTGCTCGACCTTGGTCCTGCGCCGCCGCGGCTTGGCCGTCACGGCGGTGCCGGCGTGGCTCTCATTGACCGGGGTCCCGGATTTCTTCTTAGCAACCGCCATAGTCCACTCTCAAACGCATCTTGTCGATCTTGCCCGTCGGGGCCAGGGGTATCTGCTCCAGCCGAATGACGGCGTCGGGAATCCACCACGGCGGGACCCGGCCGCGCAATGCCGTCAGGATCTCCTCGTCGTCGGTGTTGCGGGGATCGCGGGTCTGGACCACCAGCACGGGACGCTCCCCCCATTTCGGGTCCTGGCGGCCGATCACCGCCGCAAGCGACACCGACGGATGCTCGCTGACCACCGCCTCGATCTCGGCCGGGTTGATCCATTCCCCGCCGGACTTGATCAAATCCTTGGCCCGTCCGGTAATGATCAGATTACCGTCCGCGTCGATTCGGGCCAAATCCCCGGTATTGAACCAGCCGTCCTCGTCAGTCGCGGGTTCGGACTCGCCAAAATATCGCTCGATGACCGCGGCACCGCGCACATGCAGATGCCCCTCCACGCCGCGCTGTTCGGACAGGGCGCGACCCTCGGCATCGGCCAGTTGCAGATCGACCCCGACCGCCGGCCGGCCTGACAGCGCGGCGGACCGGTCCGGATCATTGGGCGGGGCGCAGGTTCCCAGCGGCGACAGCTCGGTCATCCCCCAACTGGTCTGGAGCACGACGCCCAGCCGGTTTTCGATCCGCTCCATCAGCACAGGCGACATGGGGGCACCACCGACGACAACCCGCTGCAGCGTCGGGGTTTCGCCGCCATGGGTCTCAAGATGTTCGACAAGGCCCAGCCAGACCGTGCCCACGCCCACGGCGATCGTCACCCCCTCCGCATTGATCAGGGCGGCGAGACTGGCCCCGTCGAGGCTGCGCCCCGGCAGCACCAGCCGGGCCCCGGCCGCGGCTGTGGCGAAGGGCAGGCCCCAGGCATTGGCGTGGAACATGGGAACCGCGGCCAGCACGCTGTCAGCCGCGGCGATCCCCATCACATCCGTCTGCAGCAGACGCAGCGTGTGCAGATAGCTGGAGCGGTGCGTATAGGTGACCCCCTTGGGGGCCCCGGTCGTCCCGGAGGTAAAACACAGACCCGACGGGGCCGTCTCCTCAAACCGGCCCCATATTTCCCGGGTGGACGCACCGGGCAGCATCGGCTCCAGCACCGCGACAGCCGGCTTGCCGGCCGGGTCACCAACCGGGGCGGGTGCCGTGTCGATCGCCAGGATCCGGCCGATGCCGGGCACCCGGGCGGCGATACGACGTGCCAGCGGAACCAGGTCCCCGCTGGCGATCAGGATCCGCGCGCCCGACTGGACCAGCATGGCCGCCAGCTGGGTCTCGGTCAGGCGGGGATTGAGGGTATGGCAGACCGCCCCCATGCCCATGATGCCGTACCAGACCTCGACATGAGCCTGGCTGTTCCATCCGAGGGTCGCCACCCGATCGCCGGTCTTCACACCCAGGCCGGCCAGCAGGTGCGAGATCCGCAGGCTGCGCTCCCGCAAGGCGGCATAGCCGATACGGTCCCGCCTGCCCCCGTCACGCGCGGTCACCACCTCGACGTCCGGATGCCATTTCGCCGCGTGATCCAGGAATTTGTCGAGGGTCAGCGCATAGGCCTGCATCTTGCCGTCGATCATCGGCACGCCGGAGTTGCGGGCGGGACCGGCGCGGCGACGATGCCGACGGCCCAGTTCCACGGCGTTCCGCCTGTCACGCGCCGGCGACACACCTCGGCCTCGCGCAGCTCATACATACCCGGCATCAGACGCTCGCGGGCGACCGGCCCCTCTTCGAAAGCCATATAGCCACGGTTCTGGCCATAGGCCGGCCAGGCCGCCTGGCCGGGTGCGGTCGGGGTACCGGCCCGGGCAAAACTGGTCCAGTAACCGCGCATGGCGGCCGACAGGCTGTGCTCCGCCGCCGTATCCGGTATCGCGGGCCAGCGCGGAGGCGTCCGGTCGCGCGTCCCGAACACATAGGGGATCTCCGCGGCATGGAAGGCGTGCAGGTCGGCCTCGTCGGCCGCCGGATAGCCATGGTCGAACAGATAGAGGAAGGCCGGCTGGCCCAGGGCGGTCTGGCGACGCGCCATCCGTTCCGACGTCCAGCCGTACAGGGCGTCGCGGGGGGCTTCCAGAACGCTTTCTGCCAGATCGCTCGACGGATACAGGGCCAGGAAGGCGTCGGCCAGGTCGCCGTACCGTTGACGGATCGCCTGCTCATAGGTCGCGGCATCGGCCGGGACCGGCGGTGCCAGGACCCGCAGCGAGCGGATTTCGCCCTGGTTGAACCCGACCAGCAGCGGAACCGGTGCCTGCTGGCCGCGATCAAAGATCTCGACCAGTTGCTCGGGCAGGACCTCGCCGTCGATCGTGCCCCAGGGCATATACCCCGTTTGGAGGGCCCGCTCCGTCAGGGTCTGGGCGTCCATGGCCCGAAGACCCGCCAGATTGCTCTGGCCCAGCTGCCCCTGCAGCCAGAACCCGACCCCCTCCGCCGGCGGGCCCCCATATCGGCTGGACCGCAGCTCGGGCGTGGAGAGCATGTAACCGCTCTGGACGATCGCCCGGTCGAACAGGCCGCGGGCCTGCGGAGAGGCCATCAGATACATGACGCTCAACGCTCCGGCGGACTCACCGGCGATGGTCACATTTTCCGGATCACCGCCAAAGGCCGCAATATTCTTCTCAACCCAGCGCAGCGCCTCGATCTGGTCCAGCAGGCCGTAGTTGCCTGACACCTGCTTGCGGGATTCACTGCTGAGCTCGGGATGGGCCAGATAGCCGAGCACGCCGAGACGGTAGTTGATCGAGACCACGATCACCCCGTCGGCGGCCATTCTTGCACCGTCGTACGCGGTCTCGCTGCTGGCACCATTGGTCAGGGCCCCGCCGTGAATCCAGACAAATACCGGCGCATTGGCAGCGCTGGCCGGGGTCCAGATGTTCAGGGACAGGCAGTCCTCGCTCATCGACGGGGGCTCGGCGGCGGCATAGATGCTGGTACCGCGCCCGGTCTGCTGATGGCAGGCCGGGCCGAACGCCGTGGTCTCCCGCACCCGGGTCCAGCGCGCCATGGCTACCGGCGGCCGCCAGCGCCGCCAGCCCACCGGCGGCTGGGCATAGGGAATGCCGCGGAAGACGTTGACGCCATCCAGACTCTCGCCGCGCACCGGTCCGGCGGGTGCCTCGACGACTGGTTGCGCCGATGCGGCCGGCACATGGGCGCAGCCCAGCGTGGCGCACGCGGCCAGCGCGCTGACAAGGGTGCGGATCATGACGCCTTCTCCGTCTTCACCTGCCGCCGGATCTTGGCGGCCAGGCCCAGGAACATGACGATGGCCAGCCCGTAGAACGGGATCAGGGTATAGAAGGCCATCTGCAGCGAATTGTCCGGGTGGCTGGCGCTGAAGAAATCGCTCATCGCCCCCAGATAGGTCGGGCCGAGGCCCAGGCCGATCAGGTTCATCACCAGAAGCAGCAGCGCCCCGCTCAGGACACGCTGGTCCGGCCGGACCTCTTCCTGCACCAGGGTAACCGCCGGCGAGAGATAGAAATAGTTCAGCCCCATCGGCAGGGCGAGGAAGACCAGCGCCAGCTGCCAGCTCGGGGCCCAGACAAAGCCGGCGAACAGGGGGGCGGCGATAGCCAGGCCGACCGCCGGAAGATAGGCATAGGCCGTCTTCGCGCGTTTGGCGAAGCGATCGATCAGCCAGCCGGACATGAACATGCCGGCGCTGACCCCGATCCCGACCAGCAGGGCGTACCAGACCGCGACCTCCTCCAGCCGCATGCCCTTCTCCCGCATCAGGAACAGGGTCGCGAAATTGAGGAAGGCATAGGTGACGAACTGGGTGGCCCCGCAGGCGAAGGCCATGCCGCGCAGGACGGGATTGGCGAAATACATCCTGCAGGTGGACCAGAAGCCGGCGCGGGGAACCGGCGCGGCGTCCGCCGGCGGGTGGGTTTCCAGCGCGACATCCAGCCCGCCCTTTTTCGGCTCGCGGATGAACAGCCAGACCCCGACGGCGGTGACCACGCCGATCAGACCGACCCAGAGGAAGGCGTCGCGCCAGGAATAGGCAGCCGCGATCGAGGCCCCGAAAGCGACCCCCATGGCCTGACCGATAGCCGGACCGAAATTGAACAGGCTGAGGGCCCGGCCGCGTGTGCCCGGCGGGAAATAGTCGGAGATGATGGCATAGGACGGCGGCACCCCGCCAGCCTCGCCTACGCCCACGGCCATACGGGCAGTCGCCAGCTGCGCATAGTTGGTCGACAGGCCACAGGCGGCCGTGGCGGCACTCCAGAGGGCCAGGGCCAGTGACAGCACCCGTACCCGATTGGTGCGATCGGCCAGCCAGCCGATCGGAATGGCGAGGATGCAGTAGAACAGGGCGAAATACAGCCCGGTGATCAGCCCCAGCTGACCGTCCGTGACGCCCAGCTCATCCTGGATCGGCTTGGCCAGGATCGACAGCAGCTGACGGTCAAGGAAGTTCAGCACATAGACGAAACACAGGACCGCCAGAACGAACCAGGCCCTGGCTCCCGGGCGCGCGACTGGCGCGCCCGGGACAACGGTTTGCGAAGCCGCCACGCCTAGAAGCCGTAGCCGAGGCGGAGGCCGACAGTGCGGGGCCGCAGACGGGCATAGCGTCCGTCAATGAAGGCTTCCGGATGGATGTAGGTGACGGACCGGTCGTCGAAGAGGTTCTCGACGTAGAGACCCAGCGTCAGATCATCCCAGGCCAGGGCGAAATTCGCGTTCACGAAGGTGTAGCTGTC
>CAXBHG010000045.1:0-16771 GCA_963975385.1 uncultured Brevundimonas sp. | reverse complement strand
CGTCGATCTTGACGATGTCGACCGACAGGCTCTGCAGATATTCGAACGAGGCCGCACCGACCCCGAAATCATCGAGACAGACCATGATGCCGGCCTCGCGCAGGCTTGCCAGCCGCCGGTTCGCCTCCACCAGGTCGCCGACGGTCGAGGTTTCCGTGACCTCGACCAGCAGGCGGCTGCGGACCTCGGGATTGGGCTGGGTCAGTTTCAGCAGGGTCTGGACGTAGGTATCGTCGGACAGGGACGAACCGGAAATGTTCACGGCCACCTTCACATGGGTGAAGCCGGGGCGACGCATCTGTTTCAGCGCCTTCTCGGCCACGGCCAGGTCGAATTTGTCGATCAGGCCGAGATCCTCGGCCATCGAGACCGTACCGGCGGGACCCTCGTCGCCGAAACGGGCCAGGGCCTCCAGATGATGGACCTCGCCGGATGCCAGGTCGACGATCGGCTGGAAATGCAGCGCGAAGTCGCGTTTTCGGACAATGGTCGCGAACCGTTCGGCCTCTCCGAGCGTGGCCTTGAGATTATCGGCAAACACCTGATCGGGCGGTGCCGTGTCACCGCTTTCGATACAGGCCTTCAGCGCGACCCGCAGCACCCGCATGACCAGTCCCGGCGGCAGGCCGGCGTCAATACCGGCCTGGCTGGCGGTCGAGAGGAACTCCAGACCCTCGGCGGCCCCCGCGTCCCGCACCTGGTCGGCGAGGGCGGCGGCGCCATCTTCGGGATTGCGCAGGACGGCGAAACGTTCGGGGGTCAAACGGGCGGCGCTGGCCCCGTCGATCGAGGCCGATTGCAGGGCGGCCTCGATACGGGCCTCGGCGCGCTGGTGCTGGGCGTCCATGCCGGAGCTGAGGCCCGGCACATCGACGAAGGCCAGGGCCACATCCTCGCTGCTGCGTCCCTCGCGCAGGGCCAGCTGGACCCGGGCGATCAGCCCCTCGGCGTCCAGCATCGGCGGAGCTTCGGGCAGGGTGAGGGAAAAGGGCGCGCCGTCATAGATGAGGGCGCAGGACACCGCCGGGGCGATTTCGGGCAGGCAGAAGGCCCGCAGCCGGCCGCGCCGGACCTGATCCCCGTCGCAGCGGACAAGGATGTCCAGCGGAAGGGAGCGGACACCGGGCTGCAGGCCCGCCAGGGCCTGGATCACGGCCGGTGCACTGGTCTTGTCGAACTGCTCGGGCAGCGGCTGTCCGATCCAGTCCGTGCCGGGGTCAACACCGGACACAGGTCCGGCCCCGATCGCCATGACGACACGGCTGTCGGCATCGATCTCGATCAGGGTGTCGGCCGAGGCGAAGGCCAGACCTAGCAGGCGGCGGGAAGTCGTCATCGGACGAATCTACGCCGGAAACCGTAAAGGCCGGAACGACGAACGCGGTTAATCGGACCTGTTCAGGCGGTGCGGTTCAGGGCTACGGCGCGGCCGTCACCGGCGGCCGCACGACCGGACGCGCCATAGGCCGACGGAGAGCCGCGGGCACTGGCGACCTCCTCGGCGATGGCCTTGACCAGCCCTTCGGAGATGACGCGGGCCGCCTCAACGGCCAGGACGTGGCGGGCCAGAACCGCTTCAAAGGCTTCGGTCGCACGGATCAGTGCCTTGCGCTCGGGCGCTCCGCCGCCGGCAAGGATCGCGGGATTGGCCTTCAACTGGGCCGACTCCCGGCGGTAGAGATTGGCCAGTTCGCGGGTTTCAGCGATGCCTTCCGCGACATCCTGGGGGCGCTGGGCCTCAAAGGCGCGGGATTCCTCGACCAGTCGTCCCGTCAGACGTTCCGTCAGGGTCGTGAGCTGACGAAGGTGGCTGGTGGCGTTGAGGTCGGCGGCATTGCGCGGGGTCATGCGGCTTGCTCCTGCATCTTCAGCATTTCGGCCATGACCCGGTCGGCCAGGCCGATACCGCCGGCCTTGACGGTCTGTTTGGCCATCGCGTCAACGAGAAACCCACGCCAGGTGGACTCAGCCTCGCCGCCGCCGAACGGGCCGTCCGTCGACAGCCCCTCGAACATCGGCTTCAGCATCTGGGACACGAACGAGGCCTCGAAGGATTCGGCGGTCGCGCGGGTGCGGGCGGCCGCCTCCGGGGTGGCGGTGGGCCGGCCAGCCAGCGGTTGCAGCAGGGCGGCGGGGACAGTCAGGTCACTCATGATCACATCACCTCGATATCAGCCTGGAGGGCCCCGGCGGCCTTGATCGCCTGCAGGATGCCGATCATGTCGCGCGGGCTGACCCCAAGGGCGTTGAGGCCGTTGACCAGGGTCGACAGCGAGGTCGCCCCGTTGACCAGCCGGATCTCGCGACCCAGCTCCTCCTCGACGGTCACTGTCGATTCCGGGACCACGGCGGTTTCGCCGCGGCTGAAGGGCAGGGGTTGGCTGACCTGGGCATTTTCCTGCACCGAGATGGTCAGATTGCCCTGGGCGATGGCGACGGTGGAGATGCGGACCGCCTCGCCCATGACGATGACGCCATTGACCTCGTCGATGATCACCTTGGCCGGAACGTCGACCCGGACGGTCAGGTTCTCGACCTGGCTGATAAAGCCCGCCATGCCCATCTGGCCGGGGGCACGCAGGGCGACGACGGTACCGTTTTCCGCAAGGGCCGTGCTGGGATAGACTTGGTTGATGGCCGCGGCGACACGCTGGGCCGTGGTGAAGTCGGGGTTGCGCAGGGTCAGCCGCACCTCGTCCATATTGGCCATTTCAAACCCGGTCTCGCGTTCGACCACACCGCCCGAGGCAATGCGGCCGGCGGTCGGCACGCCACGGGTCACCGAGGACCCGGAGCCGCCCGAGGCCGAGACGGCCCCGGTCTGGATCGAGCCCTGGGCCACGGCATAGACCTCGCCGTCGGCCCCCTGCAGGCTGGTGACGAGGACCTGGCCGCCCAGCAGGCTCTTGGCGTCGCACATGGCGGCGACATTGACGTCGATGCGCGAGCCCGGGGTGGAGAAGGGCGGCAGTTCGGCGGTCACCATCACGGCGGCGATGTTCTTGGTATTGGCGTTCGCGCCGCGGATGTTGACGCCCTGGCGCTCCATCATCCCCTCGAGGGACTGTCGCGTCAGCGGGCAGTTGCGCAACGAGTCCCCGGTGCCGTTGAGGCCAACCACCAGACCGTAACCGACCAGCTGGTTGGTGCGGATGCCCTCAACCGCCGCGATATCCTTGATTCGGGACTGGGCCGCCACCGGGGTGGCGACCCCGGCCAGAACGAGCGGGGCAAGAAGGGCGGCGAGCAGTTTTTTCATAGGTCGGGCGTCCACTGACTACTGTCGTGTTTAACCCTGCGAGGATCGTGCCGCGGGGATTGTGCAGTAAAAACAACGATTGTCGCCTTCCGGCCCCGCGATCCGGCGGCAAAATCTGCCGGGGCATTAACCAAACGGTGACGGTCCCCGGCGAGGGTCGTCCATCTGTTGGAGTTCGCCCGCATGAAGGTCACCGGCGCGTCGGGTCCGTCGTCATCCTCGTCAACCGCCCGCCCGTCGCGCAGCAGCGGCGGCTTTGCCCTGCCTGCGACCGGCGGCGCAGCCCCGACCGCACCGACCGCGGCCGCCGGGTCTGTATCCGGCGTGGCCGGTGTATCCGCCCTCATGGCCCTTCAGGGCGTCGAGGACGTGACCGAGCGGCGGCGGCGGGCGATCCGGCGCGGCAATGGCCTGCTGGACCGGCTGGAGGAGGTCAAACTGGCCCTGCTGTCGGGCGAGGCGGATGAACACGCGCTGGAGCGGCTGGCCCGTACCCTGCGCGAGGAGCGGACGCCGGACGGCGATCCCGGCCTGGACGGCCTGCTGGACCAGATCGATCTGCGCGCCGCCGTGGAGCTGGCCAAGGCCGATCTTCGCCGCAGCGCAACATAGACCACCGATTTCAACGGGATATTCTCGGCCTGAGGGGGAAAGTGATGAAGAAATGTCACGTTTTCCACCGGAGAGGTCGCCGTTTACATCACTCTGGCGCGAACCGCGTTGCGACGACTCTTTACCCCTCCTATAGGCAGGGCTGCGCCGCAGGGGGGTGCTTAGGAAGAAGAGCGTGAGTGCGATGACCGCATTAACGTCTACAGTCGTCGAGGCGGACACTGCTTACCGCCCCAGCGATGACGAGCCGTTCATGAGCGAGCGGCAGCTCGCCTATTTCAAGCAGAAATTGCTGGCCTGGAAGGACGATATCCTGCGGGAATCGCGCGGGACCGTGGTCAATCTCAAGGCCGAGACCGAGAACCATCCCGATCTCGTGGACCGGGCCTCCTCGGAATCCGACCGGGCCCTCGAGCTGAGAACGCGGGACCGCCAGCGCAAATTGATCTCCAAGATCGACGACGCCCTGCGTCGGATCGAGGACGGCAACTACGGCTATTGCGAGGAAACCGGCGAGCCCATCTCGCTGGGGCGGCTGGAAGCGCGGCCGACGGCGACCCTGTCGGTCGAGGCCCAGGAGCGGCACGAGCGGCGCGAACGGGTTCACCGGGACGATTGATCGCCGCCTGACGGCACGGCGGCTTGACTTGCGGAGGTGGCGGCGCGACCTACGCGCCTCGCTTTCGAGGTTACCGCATACATGTCCGTCAAGGTTCGTTTCGCTCCGTCGCCCACCGGCAAGCTGCATGTCGGCAATGTCCGCACGGCCCTGATCAACTGGCTGTTCGCGCGGGCGCATGGTGGCCGGTTCGTCCTGCGTATCGACGACACCGACCTGGCGCGGTCCACGGCCGCCTTCGAGCAGGGGATCGAGGACGACCTGACCTGGCTGGGGATGGTCTGGGACGAGCGCTACAACCAGTCCAAACGCTTTGACCGTTATCAGGCCGCCGCTGACCGGCTGAAGGCCGCCGGACGCCTGTACCCCTGTTATGAGACCGGCGATGAGCTGGATCGTCGCCGCAAGGTCCAGCTGTCGCGTGGCCTGCCGCCGATCTATGACCGCGCCGCCCTGGAACTGACGGACGCCGAAAAGGCCGCCTATGAGGCCGAGGGGCGCAGGCCGCACTGGCGGTTCCGTCTCGAGGGCAAACGGGTGGCCTGGGAAGACCTGGCGCGCGGCCATGCCGAGGTCGATACGGCCTCAATGTCGGACCCGGTGCTGATCCGCGAGGACGGCCTGTTCCTCTATACGCTGCCGTCGGTCGTCGACGACATCGACATGGCCATCACCCACGTCATCCGTGGCGAGGACCATGTGACCAACACCGGGGCCCAGATCGAGATCTTCGAGGCCCTGGGCGGCACCGTTCCGGCGTTCGGCCATACGACGCTGCTGGTCGGGGCCGACGGTCAGGCCCTGTCGAAGCGGCTGGGATCCCTGTCGATCAGCGAGATGCGCGATCAGGGCTATGAGCCGATCGCCATCACCAGCCATCTGGGCCGGATCGGCACCTCGGACCCGCTGGAGGTCGCGGAATCGGTCGAGGCGCTGGGCGAGAATTTTGCCTTCAGCAAGATGGGCCGGTCACCGGCGCGCTATGACACGGTGGACCTGGACCGGCTCAACGCCCAGGCCCTGCACGCCATGCCCTATGCGGTCGCGCGCGGGCGGCTGGCGGCCCTGGACTGCGATCTGGGCGAGGGTTTCTGGACCCTGATGCGCCAGAACCTGCAGAAGTTCGAGGATGTGACGCTTATGGCGGCGCTGGTGCGCGGACCGGTCACCCCGGTGATCGAGGATCCGGCCTTTGCGGCGGCCGCCCTGGCTGTTCTGCCGGAGACGATCGACGACACCGCCTGGTCGAGCTGGACCAATGCGGTCAAGGAGGCGACCGGAGCCAAGGGCAAGGGGCTGTTCATGCCGCTGCGCCTTATCCTGACCGGTCAGGCCCACGGGCCGGACATGGCAACCCTCGTGCCGATGATCGGCCGTGAGCGGATCGTGCAGAGGCTGAAGGGCGAGGCGGCCTGAGGCCAGCCCCGCCCTCCCGCGGCTTCAGTCGGCGTTGCAGCTCGCCAGTTCAGCGGCCGTCAGGGCCGTCCCCTTGTAGGAAAAGGCCGTGACCTTGCCGAGGCGGGCGACGACCCGACGGCAGGCGCGCGTGGCCGGCTGGCTGGTGCGGGCGGTCGCCGTGCAGACGGTGCCTTCACAGCGCCAGGCGGCCCCGTCGATGATGGTGGTGCCTGCCGGTGCCGAGGCGGCATCGGCGAGGGTGAGGGCGGTGGCCGAGGGGGACTGGGCCAGGGCAGGCGCGGCAGCGAACATTACCGCGGCGATGATCAGGGCACGCATGGAAGGACTCCGGATATGGCGGGGCGGGATCGCCCGATGGTGCCAATGTCCGTTTTCTATAAAAACTGTCAAGATGCGTTTTGACAGGAGACGGGCAGCGGCTCCTGATCACTGATTACTTAACGGCGATCATGTTGCAAGACCGGTCCGTGATCCGCCTCACGAATTGCCGTGATCGCGGCCTCGACCGTGTCGCAGACGACCCAGGCGTCGAGGAAGGAGGCCGGGGTCATGCCCTCATCCACCGTGTGTTTCATCAGCGCAAAAAGGGTTTCCCAGAAGCCGTTGATATTCAGGAAGATCACCGGCTTGGCGTGGAGGTCCAGACGCTTCCATGACAGCAGTTCAATGACCTCCTCGAGCGTCCCGACCCCGCCCGGGGCGACGACGAAGGCGTCGGACTGGTCATACATCAGCGTCTTGCGCTCATGCATGGAGGTGACGATGATCGTCTCGACCTCGTCGTAGAGGCGCTCGCGGCTGCGCAGGAAGCCCGGCATGATGCCGACGACCCGGCCCCCGGCTTCGTGGGCACCGCGCGCCGAAGCCCCCATCAGACCGACGCCACCGCCGCCATAGACCAGCCGCCAGCCCTGCGCCGCCGTCGCCGCGCCAAAATCGCGGGCGGCCACCGTGTACTCGGGATTGGCGGTGTCGGACGAGCCGCAGAACAGGCAGACGGATGTCCCCTCGAACGGGGCGATGGTGACGGAGCTGGACGACATGGTTCCTCGGGAGCGAAGGGGGAGACAGCAGGCGCCCGGGCGCGCTATCTGGGACAACAGCCATATAGTGCCGGTGATGAGTATGAAACGTCGGATCGCATCAGGCGTCGCCGTCGGGCTGGCGCTGCTCGTCGGCCTCGTCGCCGGGTGTTCGGAACCGGGCCCGGTCGCGGCCCCGCCGCCGTCAGGGCCTGCCAGCCACTGGACCGCGCCGCCGCAGATCACCGGGGTCGGCGTCACCACAGAGGGACTGATGGTCCGCGGCATCGCCGAGCCCGGGGGGCGGGTCGTCCTGCGCCAGGATACCGGGGCCGCCTACGCCGCGAGCAGCGATGCGGAGGGGCGTTTTGAAATCCGGATGTCCGCGCCCGCCGATGACCTGATGCTGATCCCGGAAGCCCAGGTCGGTCAGGATTCCGTCCCGGCCCCGGAGCGGCTGCTGATTCTGCGTGGCGGCGATGGTCCGATCGTCCTGCTGCGTTCCGGGCGGGCCAGCCTGCGCCTGGATGCCGCTCCCGTTTTGGGCGCGATCGACAGCGACGGCCGGGTGCTGCTGGCCTCCGGCCGGACCGGCGTGACGTCGCACGGGGTCCCGGTCTCGGTCGGGGACGGCCCCGTCATGGCGGTTGCCCCCGACGGGGACGGGCGCTGGACCGCCGTACTCAACCGGGCGGGCGGCGGCGGCACCACCGTGCGGGTGCGGGATGCGGCCTTCGCCTATCCCGGCGATTCGCGGCCGGCGACCGGGCCGTTTTCAGTGGAGCGCGCCGGGTGGGGCTGGCGCGTCAGCTGGAGAAGCGCCGCCGGCGCGCCGCAGACCACCTGGCTGCCGGTTCGTCCGGAGTGAGGCCGTTAGGGATCGCTTAACCAAAGCAGCCGAGTCAGAGGGGGTCTTCCTTCTTTGGAGACACCCACCATCACCAAACCACTTCAGCCCGGCGCGTGCGTCGGGCTTTTTTCTTGGCAAATTGCCGGGAAGGGAAGGCGAGTGGCTCCGCGGGTAGGATTCGAACCTACGACCAGCCGATTAACAGTCGGCTGCTCTACCACTGAGCTACCGCGGAACAGACGCTCGGGAAGGCGGCGGCTATAACAGCGCCTCTCGGGCCAACGCAACCGGAAAAGACGAACCATGACAATCATCCGCATAGAAGATCCCGCGGATGCCCGGATCGCGGCCTTTCGCGACATCCGCGAAAGAGACCTGACCGGCCGGGAAGGGCTGTTCGTGGCCGAGGGGGAGGTGGTTCTGCGCGTCCTGGCATCGACCGCCTCCCGCTGCCGGCCCGTGGCCGTGCTGCTGGCCGAATCGCGACTGGAGGCGCAGCGCGAGCTCCTGGCAGGCCTGCCGGCGGCGGTTCCGGTGCATATCGCGCCCCAGTCGGTGCTGGATGGAATCACCGGCTTCCACCTGCACCGGGGCATTCTGGCCCTGGGTGAGAAGCCCGCGCCGATCGAGATTGACGGCTTTCTGGGCGCGACAGACGCCGACGCCGTGATCGTCGCGGCGAGCGGGATCGGCAACCACGACAATATGGGCGGGATCTTTCGCAATGCCGCGGCCTTCGGGGTTGCCGGCGTGATGCTGGATGACCGGTGCTGCGATCCCTTCTATCGCAAGGCCATCCGGGTCTCGGTCGGGGCGGCGCTGCGGACGCCGGTGATCACCGGCCTGACGGCCGACGCCATGGTCGATGCGCTGGAGCGTCAGGGGTTCACGGTCATAGCCCTGACGCCCTCGGCGACGGAGGATCTGTCCGACATGCCGCACACCGGGCGCCGGGCCATCCTGCTGGGGCCGGAAGGGCCGGGGCTGCCCGCGGCGCTGATCGCGCGCTGTCGCGGTGCCGGGATTCCGATGTCGGGCGGGTTTGATTCGCTGAATGTGGCCACGGCGGGGGCTGTGGCCCTGTATCATCTGACCCGATAAGTGCCGACGATCACTAAAGCTTCATCGCATTAATGATTCGTCCACCTTGATGAATGGGCAAAATTGTGGCGCTCTGGGTCGTCCGGGGAGAGTGCCTATGTTCAGTGGAATATTTTTCTTCATCCTTCGCAATGCGCGGATCGCGGTCGCGATCGGCATCGTCACCGCCGCCGTGAGCCTGGCCGGTGCCGTGGGCTGGATCACCGCCCCCATAGGCTGAAAGGCCCTGAGCGCGGGCCGCAAGGCCGATTCCGGCCCGTCCCGCAGGGTATGCCTGCGGGCCGGCCACGCCGTCTGATTTCCGTCGGGTCGCGATGGAGGCCTGACCGGGAATCGAACCCGGGTGCGCGGATTTGCAGTCCGCTACGTCACCACTCCGCCATCAGGCCGTCTGTCTCTTTTGGGAGACGACATCTTCGCGAGGGGCGTTCGCTACCAGATCGGATTGTCGGCTGCAACGCACGGACCTATAAGCGCGCGAGTTTTCCGGTGCAGTTCCCGCGCCGCCAGATCAGGATCAGCGACAGATGGACTTCGCCGCCGCACGCAAGGTCATGGTGGACTCCCAGGTCCGCGTGAACGACGTCACCGACCGGGTACTGCAGGCCGCCCTGCTGGCGGTACCCCGCGAGCGGTTCTGCGCGCCGGACCGGGCCTTCGCCGCCTATGCGGAAACCGAGGTCGAGATCACCGGGACGCGCAAGCTGATGGCGGCGCGGGAGGTGTCCAAGCTCCTGATGGCTCTCGACCCGCGGCCAGGCGAGCGCGTTCTGGCGATCGCCGCCCCCTATGCCGCGGCGGTGCTGGCGGAGATGGGGCTGGAGGTCGTCGCCCAGGAAGGCGATGCCGAGGTGTTCGCGGTGACCGGGGCCGCCCTGGCCGAGGCCGGCGTCGAGACCGTGGTGGCCCCGCTGACCGCGCCGCACGGCGAGGGCTACGACATCATCGTCAGTGAGGGGGCCACGCCGATCCGGCCGGCCGCCTGGATCGCGGCCCTCACGACGGGCGGCCGGCTGGCCGTCGTCGAGCGCGCCGGCCCGGCCGGCAAGGCCGTGCTGTACCTCCAGGGTCGCGACGGTCTGTCGCGGCGGGAATTGTTCGACGCCGCCCCTCCGGTGCTGGCGGAACTGGCACCGGTCCCCACATTCAGCTTCTAGGGAGTCGTCCGCGACGGCCTTGCGGCCCGCGAGGGTGAAAAAAACTTAACTGGCATATGGCGTGATGATCTCGCACTTACGCCAACGAACAGAGGACGGGCCGCTTCAGGGGCCGTCAGGCAGGAACGGCTTATGTTGATACGCTCGCGCGCGCTCGCTTCGGTGGCCATGGCCACGCTGGTCGCCGGAATCGCCGCCCCGGCCTGGGCGGAGACCCTTCAGGAAGCCCTGGCCCTGGCCTACCGCACCAATCCGACCCTGCTGGCCCAGCGGGCCAGCCAGCGCTCGCTGGACGAGACCATCGTCCAGGCCCGCGCCGGACTGCGGCCGCGCGTCGATCTCAGCGTCGGGGCCGCCTACAGCTATGCCGAGACCAGCGGGGGCGGGAACTCGGATTCGGCCACGGGAAACGCCAGCGTCGGCCTGTCCCAGACCGTCTATAGCGGCGGTCGCGTCGGCCACGGCATCACAGCCGCAGAGGCCAATATCCTGGCCGGCCGGGAAGATCTGCGCGGCGTCGAGCAGCAGGTGCTGGCCTCGGTGATCCAGGCCTATGCCGACGTGCTGCGCGACATGGAGATCCTGCGCGTTCGCCAGGACAACATCACCGTCCTGCAGCGTCAGCTGGACGAATCGAGCGCCCGGTTCGAGGTGGGTGAGATCACCCGCACCGACGTGGCCCAGTCCGAGGCGCGCCTGGCCCAGTCCGACGCCGACCTGGCCAATGCCCGGGCCCAGCTGTCCGTCTCGCGCGCGGCCTATGCCGCCGTCGTCGGCCAGGCCCCGTCGGACCTGTCGGCCCTGCCGGTGTTGCCCGGCGTGCCGACGGACTTCGACGTCGCCCTGAATGTCGCCCTGGCCGAGAATCCGGGGGTCCGGGCCGCGGACTATGCGCTGCAGGCCGCCGAGGCGCGCGTCGCCGCCGCGCGTGCCGAATATCTGCCGTCCGCCCGCCTGACGGCGTCGTATGGCGGGACCTCGAACGATCTGCACGGCTTTGACCTGGGTGAGAACACCAGCTTCCAGGCCGGGGCCTCGGTCTCGGTGCCGTTGTTCACCGGCGGTCTGAACCGGTCGCGGGTGTCGCAGGCCCTGGAACAGGCCAATGTCGCCCAGATCAACGGCGAAGGCCGTCGTCGTCAGGTGCTGCAGTCCGTCAGCAATGCCTATGCCCAGGTGATTTCCGCACGCTCGGCCCTGCAGGCCGGCCAGGAAGCCGTGCGCGCCGCCTCGGTCGCCGCCGAGGGCGTCCGTCAGGAGGCCCAGGTCGGTCTGCGCACCACGCTGGACGTATTGAACCAGGAGCTGGAACTGCGCAGCGCCCAGGTGGCCCTGGCCAGCGCCCGTCGCAATGAATACGTGGCCCAGGCCCAGCTTCTGGCCGCAATGGGCCGGCTGGAAGGGCAGGACCTGGATCCGACCCTCGACGTCTATGACGCCGGTGCCAACTACGCCCGGGTGCGCAACAACGGGGCCCTGCCGTGGGATGGCGTGATCGAGGCCTTCGACCGAATCGCCGCCCCGCCCGTCGTGCCCGCGAATGACGCGGAAGACGCGCCGATCGACCAGCAGTTGAAGTCGGAGATCGTCCGCACAGCCCCGGATCAGTGACCACAGGGCCGGGATCGGGGCGGTCAGCCGACCGATCCGGTCCCGGGGCGGAAATATAGCCTGACAGGCGAAAAACGAACGTTGATTCCGCCGGGCGTAGATGCGACGACAAGGCACAAGGGACGGTGCACTCGCTCCCGTCTTCCCACTGTCCGTCGGCCGCGTTCGTGTTGCGCCGCCAGGTTTCGTTCAAGGGTACATCATGACCGACCAGACCGCCCAGGAACCGACGATGGAGGAAATCCTGGCGTCGATCCGCCGGATCATCTCCGAGGACGACGCCCCGGCCGAGACGGCCGAGGCCGCCGCGCCCGAGCCCGAAGCCGCGCCCGAGCCGGAGCCCGCGCCTGAACCGGTCGAGGCCGCTGCGCCCGAGCCGGAACCGGCCGAGGAACCGGCTGCCGAGGAAGACGACGTGCTGGAACTGACCGAACCCTATCAGGCCCCGGCCGCCGAGGTGATCGGTGATCTGGATGTGGCCGAGCCGGAAGCCTTCCCCGAAACGGCCGTCGACATCGAGCCGGAACCCGAGTCCTGGGCCGAAGAGGCCGCGCCCGAGCCGGTCGCCGCTCCGGAGGCCGCCCCCGCACCGGCCTACAATCGTATCGTCGGCGACACGGCCGCCGCCAGCGCCGCCTCGGCCTTTGCCGGTCTGGCGGCGGCGATGCGCCCCGCAGATCCCGCCACGCCAAGCCTGGGCAGCGGCCTGACCATCGACGACCTGGCGCGCGCCCTGTTGCGCCCGATGCTGAAGGAATGGCTGGACGCCCATCTGCCGGGCATCGTCGAGACCGAGGTCCGCAAGGAAGTCGAACGCATCGCCCGCACCGCCGGCTAGCCCTTCGCGTCCACTGCGACTAGATCACAAGGGGCGGCTCCGGTGGGGCCGCCCTTTCCTTTTGCCGAAACGAATTCCGTCATGCTCGACAAGACCTTCGATCCCACTGCCGCCGAACCCCGCCTGTACGAGGCCTGGGAACAGAGCGGCCTGTTCGCGCCGCGCGACGCCCGCGCCACCGACGGGGCGGCGGACGCCTATTCGATCGTCATCCCGCCGCCGAACGTCACCGGATCGCTGCATGTCGGCCACGCGCTGAACAACACCCTGCAGGACATCCTGGCCCGCTATCACCGGATGACCGGCAAGGCCGTGCTGTGGCTGCCGGGCACCGACCACGCCGGGATCGCCACCCAGATGGTGGTCGAGCGCCAGCTGGCCGCCGCCGGCAATGTCGGGCGGCGCGACATGGGCCGCGACGCCTTTGTCGGGAAGATCTGGGAATGGAAGGCCGAGAGTGGCGGCGCGATCGTGCAGCAGCTGCGCCGGCTGGGCGCGTCCTGCGACTGGAGCCGCGAGCGGTTCACCCTCGACGAGGGGCTCAACGCAGCGGTCCGCAAGGTGTTCGTGCAGCTGCACAAGGAAGGCCTGATCTATCGCGACAAGCGACTGGTCAACTGGGACCCGCATTTCCAGACGGCGATCAGCGACCTCGAGGTCGAACAGCGCGAGTTGGAGGGGGCCTATTGGCATTTCGCCTATCCGCTGGCCGACGGCGTCACCTATCAGCACCCGGTCGCCTTCGACGAGGACGGCAAGGCGACGGACTGGGAGACCCGCGACTATATCGTCGTCGCCACCACCCGCCCGGAGACCATGCTGGGTGACACCGGCGTGGCCGTGCATCCGGACGACGAACGCTATGCCGGTCTGGTCGGGAAATTCGTCACCTTGCCGATCGTCGGTCGTCGCATTCCGATCGTCGCCGATGACTATGCCGATCCCACCAAGGGGTCGGGCGCGGTCAAGATCACCCCGGCGCACGACTTCAACGATTTTGGCGTCGGCAAGCGGGCCGGTCTGGCGGCGCTGAACATCATGGACGCCTATGGCCGGATCACGGCCGCCGACACGCCGGACGTGCCCGCCGACTATGATGGCATGGACCGCTTCGCGGCGCGCAAGGCGATCGTCGCCCGGGCCGAGGCCGAGGGCTGGCTGAAGGATATCGAGAAGACCCGCCATGTGGTCCCGCACGGGGACCGCTCGGGCGTGGTGATCGAGCCGTGGCTGACGGACCAGTGGTACGTCGACGCCCACACCCTGGCCCAGCCGGCGATCAAGGCGGTGGAGCAGGGCGACACGGTGTTCGAGCCCAAGAGCTATGAGAAGATCTATTTCGAATGGCTGCGCAATATCGAGCCCTGGTGCATCAGCCGCCAGCTGTGGTGGGGTCACCGCATCCCGGCCTGGTACGGGCCGGACGGCACCATCTTCGTCGAGGAGACGGAAGACGACGCCCGCGCCGCCGCGCGCCACCACTATGATGCCGAGACCGCCCTGACCCAGGACGAGGACGTGCTCGACACCTGGTTCAGCTCGGCCCTGTGGCCGTTCTCGACCATGGGCTGGCCCGACAAGACCGAGGACCTGGAGCGCTTCTATCCGACCAGTGATCTGGTCACGGCAGCCGACATCATTTTCTTCTGGGTTGCCCGGATGATGATGATGGGACTTCACTTCATGGATGAGGTGCCGTTCAAACGGGTGATCATCAATGGCCTGGTCCGCGACGAGAAGGGCCAGAAGATGAGCAAGTCCAAGGGCAATGTCATCGACCCCCTGGTCATCATCGATGAGCTGGGGGCCGACCCCCTGCGTTTCACCATGGCCATATTGTCGGGTACACGCGACATCAAGTTGAGCCGACAGCGCATTGAAGGTTATCGTAATTTCGGCACAAAACTGTGGAACGCTGCCCGCTTCAGCCAGATGAATGAGACCCGCCGGGTCGCGGGCTTTGACCCGGCCACGGTGGACCAGACCATCAACCGCTGGATCCGCGGCGAACTGCTGAAGACCGAACGGGCCGTGGCCGGAGCCATCGAGGGCGGGCGGTTCGACGACGCGGCCAGCGCCCTGTACCGCTTCGTCTGGAACGTGTTCTGCGACTGGTATCTGGAACTGGCCAAGCCCGTCTTCATGGGCAGTGATGAGGCCGCCAAGGCCGAGACCCGGGCCATGACCGCCTGGACCCTGGACCAGACGCTGAAGCTGCTGCATCCGGTCATGCCCTTCATCACCGAAGAGCTGTGGGCCGAGCTGGGCAAGGAGGGTCCGGCCCGCGACGGCCTGCTGGCCGGGTCGAGCTGGCCCGCGCTGCCGGACGCCTTCGTCGACGCCGGGGCCGAGGCCGAGATCGGCTGGCTGGTCGATCTGGTCACCGAGGTCCGCCAGCTGCGGGCCGAGATGAATGTGCCGCCGGGGGCCAAGCCGCCGCTGACCTTTGTGAAGCCCGGGGCGGAAACGGCCGCCCGTATCGCCCTGCACCGCGACCTGATCCTGACCCTGGCACGGGTGTCGAGCGTCGACACCGCCGAGGCGGCTCCGGCCGGGGCGGTCAGCTTCGTCAGCAACGGCGAGGGCGTGGCCCTGTCCCTGACCGGGCTGATCGATCTGGCCGCCGAGCGCGCGCGTCTGACAAAGGAGATCGCCGCCTTTGACAGCGACATCGCCCATTTCAACAAGAAGCTGGGCAATCCCAATTTCGTCGCCAAGGCCGCCCCGGCGGTGATCGACGAACAGCGCGCCAAACTGGCCGAGGCCGAGGAGGGCCGGACCCGTCTGGGGGCCGCCCTGGCCCGTCTGGACGATCTGGGATGAAACGGGTCCGACTGGACCAGTTGCTGGTCGCCCGGGGTCTCACCGACAGCCGGGCCAGGGCCCGCGCCGCCATCGAGGCCGGCGGGGTGACCGTCAACGGGGTCCCGGCGCGGATCGTGGCCCAGTCGATTCCGGACGATGCGGTGCTGACCGTCGTCGACGCCCATCGCTGGGTCGGGCGCGGCGGGCTGAAACTGGACCACGCCCTGACCCTGTGGCCGGTCCCGGTGCAGGGGCGGGTGGTGCTGGACATCGGGGCCTCGACCGGCGGTTTTACCGAGGTCTGCCTGTCCCGCGGCGCGGACCGGATCTATGCGGTCGACGTCGGCTCGGAGCAGATGCATCCGCGCGTCGCCATGGCCGAACGGGTGGTCAATCTGGAAAAGACCGACGCCCGCGCCCTGACGCCCGAACTGATCCCGCAGGCACCGGACCTGATCGTTTGCGACGCCAGCTTCATCGGCCTGGCCAAGGTGCTGCCCGCCGCCCTGGCTCTGGCCGGGGCCGGGGCCGATCTGGTCACCCTGGTCAAGCCGCAGTTCGAGGCCGAGGGGCCCGGCGGCGGCGGCAAGAAGGGGGTGGTCAAGGATCCCGAGGCGCATCGCCGCGCCGTCGACTCGGTCAGTTCCTGGCTTGAGGGCGAGGGCTGGACTGTGCGCGAGACGACGGAAAGCCCGATCACCGGTGGCGACGGCAATATCGAATTCCTGCTGTGGGCGCAGAAACGCTAGCCCGAACGTAGGAGAGCCGCCGGCGGATCTCTCCACCGGCGGCTCCCGTCACGTCGTCGATCGACAGGGGGGCTGAAAACTAATCGACGACGCGATAGCGGCCGTACTGGTCGGGGCAGGTGCGGACATAGCGCACCTCTTCCCGGCCGTCGGGCAGACGGATGCGGCTCTCGGCGAGACGGCATTCGTCGGTGTTCTGATAACGGGTGTCCTGCACCGGCTGGCCATAGCCGTCGTAGCGACGGTCATCGTAGCGGCGATCGTCGGCGCGACTGTCGTAGCCGTAGGCGTCACGGCGCGGGTCACGGCTGTCATAGCCGTAGCTGTTCGAACCGTATCCCGTAGCGCCGTAACCGGTCGATCCGTAGGCCGGGGTCGCGCCGTAGCCGGTCTGGCCATAGCGGCTGTCACAGGCCCGGGCCGAGCTGTTGCCGACGCTGGCCCCGACCACGGCCCCGAGCACGCCCCCGAGGATACTGCCCTCGGTACGACGCCCACGGGCGGCGATCTGCGAGCCGGCGATGGCCCCGACCGTGGCCCCGACGAGGCCACCGGCGGTCTGGCGACCCTGGACGCAGGGGTCGGCGTAGCCGGACGAACCGGCGCGATTGTAATCATAGGTCTGGCCATAGGCCCCGGTGCCGTAGTTCCGGGCCTGGCTCTGGTAGCCGTAAGACTGGGCCGAGGCGGCGGCCGGGACCATCATCATGCCCGCGGCGGCAAGCGCGG
>CAXBHG010000044.1:0-16805 GCA_963975385.1 uncultured Brevundimonas sp. | reverse complement strand
GCGTCAGATCATCCCAGGCCAGGGCGAAATTCGCGTTCACGAAGGTGTAGCTGTCGGAGTTGTCGAACGTAGGCACCGGCACGGTCGGCTTTCCAGGCGTGTTCGGGAAGGTGTTCGGGAAGGACCCGACGTGCGACACAGCGACCGTAGCATTGGCATCGATTCCCGGACGCAGCTCCCAGTCATAGCCGACCCGCAGCGACCCCTGAACCTCGGGGCCGGCCAGGCGAGCATCGAGCACAGCGCCAGAGAAGCCCGCTTCCTGCGCCGTCAGCCCCGTCACCTTGGCGCTGTTGAATGCGCCATTCAAAGCCAGCGTCCACCCGTCAGCCGGCAGGGCGAGGATTTCAAACTCAATCCCCTTGCTGGTGGCTTCGCCGATATTGGTGGCGAACTGGACCGAGTCGGAAACGCGATTGGCCTGGACCTGGATATCGTTCCAGTCGATCCAGTAGGCGGCGACATTGGCGTTCAGCCGACCGTCGAACCACCGGCCCTTCACCCCGACCTCATAGTTGATCAGGTTGTCTGAAGCGGCCCCGTACGGGATCACGATATCCGTCGGATCGATCGTGCTGACACTGCCGGCCCGCGCGTTGACGATCGGCCCGCGGAAGCCGGTCGCCACCGCCGCATAGGTGGTGACGGTGGGAACCGGACGCCATGAGGCGCTGAAGCGATAGGACGGTCCCTCCTCCTTGACCTTGACGCCCTCTGTCGCGGCGGTGATCGGAACCACGTTGATGGCGGCATTCTGGATACCGAAGAAGGCCAACGTCAGATAGTTGCTGTTGTAACCGCCTGCGTCAGTGAAGCCTTGGGCATCAGTGGTACCATAGCGCAGACCGCCCGTTACCCACAGGTCGGGTGTAAAGCGATAGGTGAGCTCCCCGAAGGCAGCGAGTTCGTGACTGATCGAATAGGAGTGGAACCGCTGGTAATACTCATCCGGCAGCCCCGTCAGGTTGCGCGCTGTGAGATAGGCCGTGTTGGAGCGATAGCCGAAATCCACGTCGCGCCGGCGCTTGAAGTAGAACCCACCGATCGACCAGTCGACCTTGCCGCCCGGGTCAGAGACCAGTCGGGTTTCCTGAACGAAATTCTTGTCCCAGGCATCAGCATCCAGGGCGAAGGGGAACGCTTGGGCGAAGGTGCCGGCCAGGTCGACATAGAACAACGCATCATAGGTGCCACTGGTCGTGGAACTCGTGAGCTTGGCTCCGTCGAACTGGTATTCGAAAGTCAGGTTGTAGTTCGACATGTCACCGGCGAAGCGGTCAGGATAGTCTGACCGCCGCACATCCGTCCCAAGCGCGGGATTGCTCAGGGAAGAGTCCGCCGGCTTGCTGATTTCGTGCGAATACATGAACCGGGCCGAAAACCGGTCCGTCGGCTCCCACTGCACGATGGCGCGACCGCCATATTGTTTCAGGGAATTCGAATCATCGATCCCGGTACCGATGTTGTCGACATAGCCGTCCTCGTCGCGCAGGAAACCCACAAGACGCAGGGCCAGCTGGTCCTCGACCAGAGGGATGTTCAGCATGCCGTTGTAGCGCTGGCGCAGCCTGCCACCCTTTGTGACGCCGAAATCGACCAGGGCCGACGAGTCGAACCCGCTCGGGTCAGGATCATGGGTCAGGATACGCAGCGCCCCCGCCAACGACCCCGAGCCGAACAGTGTGCCCTGCGGCCCGCGCAGGAACTCGATCCGCTCGACGTCAAACAGGCTGGGGTCAAGAATGGTGGAATTGCCGTTCGCCGAGATCGGCAACTCGTCGACATAGATGGCCACGGTGCTCTGCAGATTGGCCCCGTAGCCGTTGGTCGCGATGCCGCGGGCGGTGAAATTGTTGAAATTGGCGGTCGGTCGATTCAGCACCACGCCGGGCGTCGCCTCGGCGAGTCCCTCATAGCCCACGATCCCGCGCTCGTTCAGCTCCTCCTGCGACAGCGTGGTGATGCTGAGCGGAACATCCTGCAGTTTCTCGGTCCGGCGGGTGGCGGTGACCACGACCTCCTCAAGGGTCGTCGCCTGGCGCTCGCGCGGCGTGGGGGTTGCGGTCGCCGGCTGGGTCGCAGCCTGGCCTCCATCCTCAATCAGTGTTGACGCATGAGCGGCAGCAGGCACGAGGCCCGACATGGCAGCCGCGCAGGCCGAGGCGAACAGCATCGCTTTCATCGTTTTCCCTCCCGTACTCCGATCATGATCGTCAGAGCTTGACGGGAATGGGCCACGACATTCGACCCGAGTCAACACTCCCTCACACGAGCGCGAATATCTTGCCCCCACCACAACACCGGACAGACACCGGTCCCGCCCCCCGTCAGACGGCCCCCGTTGAAAGGGACCGGCCTGCGCGCCGATTGTCAGACACCGCCCGGGCGTGCATCACCGGATGATACCAATCGGCCCGGCCGGGCCCGGGAATGAGCGGATTGATTATGAGGGTCAACCAGATGAAGGCAAAGAGCCGCGGCGCGTATCTGATGGCGTGCCTGACGCTGGTCATCGGCCTGGCGTCACTGGTGGATCAGGCCCACGCCCGGGCGGTCCAACCCGTTCCGCCGGCTCCGGTCATCCGCACGGCCAGTGACGCACAATCAGACGCCGCGATCGCCCACCGCCTGCGCCGCATCTTCGGCGAACTGGGTGCCCTGTCCGCCGTACAGGTGCGGGTGGCTGAGGGCGTGGTCACCCTGGGCGGGGCCCTGCCCGAACGCGCCGATCTGGATCGCGCCGAACAGATCGCCGGCCGGGTCGAGGGTGTCGTGGCGGTTCGCAATGACATGGTCGCCAGTGTCGATGTCGGCGAACGGGTCTCGCCGTTCCTCGAGAAGCTGACCGCCATCCTCCGCTCGGTCGTTAGCAGCGCCCCCCTGCTGTTGCTGGGGGGGCTGGTGTTGGCGGCCTTTGTCGTCCTGGGCTGGTGGGTCGCGTCGTTCAGCCGCTTCTGGCGCGGGCTGACCCCCAACCCCTTTGTCGGCGAGCTACTGGCCCAGGCGGTTCGGGTCGCCAGTGCGGTCACCGGCATTGTTCTGGCGCTCAACCTCGTCGGGGCGACCGCCCTGATGGGGACGGTGCTGGGCGGCGCGGGCGTGATCGGCCTGGCGATTGGTTTCGCGATTCGCGACACGCTCGAAAACTACATCTCCAGCATCATGCTCAGCCTGCGCCAGCCGTTCCGCGCCAATGACCACGTCGTCATCGACGGTCAGGAGGGCAAGGTGGTGCGGCTGACCTCGCGCGCCACCGTGCTGATGACGCTGGACGGCAATCACCTGCGCATTCCCAATGCCATCGTGTTCAAGGCCGTGATCCTGAACTACACGCGCAATCCCGAGCGGCGGCTGGAATTCAACCTCGGCGTCGATGCCGGGGACGATCCGGAATCGGCCATCCGCGTCGGTGTGGCGGCCCTCGAGGCGCTCGACTTCATCCTTGCCGATCCCGCCCCCAGCGGGCTGATCATCACCGTCGGCGACAGCAATATCGTCGTGAAATTGATGGCCTGGATCAACCAGGACGAGGCCGACTTCCTGAAGGCGCGAAGTCGCTCAATCCGGGCGGCGATGGTCGCGGTCGAGGCGGCCGGCTTCACCCTGCCCGAACCCACCTACCGCCTGCGGATCGACCAGTTTCCGGACCTGGCGAGCGCCGGGACCGGTGCGCCCCTCCGACAGCCGGCCGGGGACGCCCCGCCGCCGACGCGCCCCACCCCGGCCCCGACCACAGGCCTGTCTGTTCGTCCCGACGACCATATCGATGCGACGATCGAGGCCGAGCGGCGCAAGGCCGGCGAAGAGGACCTGCTCTCGACAGCGCGACCGATCGAATAGGGGCGCGGGGATCCGGCTGTTGCGGCTGATGCTGAGGTTCGCCCTGCCGCGCGCAATATCCTGGAGAGGTCCACCGCCTTCCTCCGCCGGGGGGATGATCGTCACACCCGTCAGCAAGGCTCACGCATGAAAACGCTCCGTCTGTCGACCCAGCTCCACAAATGGATCGCTCTCGCCGTCGGCATCCAGGTCCTGTTCTGGGTCGCCGGCGGTCTGGTGATGACCGCGATTCCGATCGAGACCGTGCGCAGTGAGCACCATGTCCGCGAGCCCGTGCCGACGCCGCTGTCCTTCGACCGCATTCAGCCTCCCGGGGCCATTGCCGCCGCACAGGACCTGGCCGTCGCGCACGCAGAGCTGCGTCCGACCCCGCGCGGTCCGGCCTGGGTCCTGACCCCGATCGCGGGCGACGCTGTAACGGTGTCCGCCGCGACCGGCCGACCGTTTCCCGCACTCGATACGGCAACCGCGTCGCGCCTGGCGGCAAACGCCTATCGCGGCGACGGTACGCCGGTCTCGGCGGCCCTGCTGGCGGCGGCTCCGGAGGAGACGGGCAAGGCGGGCCCGGTCTGGCGCGTGGACTTCAATGACGGCGAACGCACCACCTTCTACCTGTCACCCCAGACCGGTGAGGTCGTCAGCCGGCGCTCGAACGTCTGGCGCGTCTATGACTTCTTCTGGCGGCTCCACATCATGGACCTGGAAGAGGGCGAGAATTTCAACCACCCCCTGATCATCGGGGTGACCTTCCTGACCTTCACCATCGTGATCACGGGCTTCATCCTGCTGTGGATCCGGCTGGGCCGCGACTGGACCATGTGGCGCGCGCGCCGGCGCGACGGCACCCGGTGAGCGGGAAAACGATTTCCGCCATCGCGCCCTCCCCGCCGCCGGCGGGACAGCGAACTGACAGCCTGCTAGCAAGGGACGAAAGCGAGGATTCCATGCTGAAGATTCTGCCCCTGGTCGCCGCCCTGCTGCTGTTGCCCGCCGCCGCCGCCGCCGAGCCGCGCGCCGGCTTCCACACCGGACCGGTCTTCAGCACCTTCGGCCACATCGCCCCGGTCGAGAGCGACCTGCCCATCCCCGAGGGCACGGTGTTTCGCGTGGTGTTTGACGTCACCGACAAGGCCACGCCCGGCCAGCTGAACCGGTCGATCGACTCCGCTGCCCGCTTCATCAACATGCATGTCGAGGCCGGGGTCCCGCTCGCCGACATCCATGTCGCCATCGTCGTCCATGGCGGGGCCGCCGGCGACCTGCTGGCACCGGACGCCTATGCGGCGCGCAATGACGGGGCGGTCAACGGCAGTGCCGCGGCCATCGCCGAATTGACGGCCCACGGCGTCGAGATCTGGTTGTGTGGTCAGTCCGCGGCGGGGCTCGGGGTCACCAGGGCGGATCTGCTTCCGGGGGTGGGGCTATCGCTGTCGGCCATGACCGCCCTCGCCCTGCTGCAGCAGCAGGGCTACACCCTCAACCCCTGAGCTCCGGGCGCAGCCGTTCAGCCCCCCTGCGGCCGGGCGGGATCACCCCTGGAAGTCCGGGTCCGGCAGGGAGTCGAACGCGCCCTTCAGGGCCCCCGCCCATTCGCTGGCGATGGTCTGGAAATAGGGATCGTCCTGCTCGACCCGCGCCTCATGGGTCGGGGCATAATCGTCTGTGCGATAGGTCTGGAAATCCAGCGGCAGGCCCACCGACAGATTGGCCTTCAGCGTGGAGTCGAACGAGACCATCAGCAGCTTGACCGCCTGTTCGAAGCTCATGTCGGCATCAAATCCACGGACCAGGATGGGACGGCCGTATTTGGTCTCGCCGATCTGGAAGAAGGGATTGTCCGCGGTCGCCTCAATGAAATTGCCCTCCGGATAGACCAGGAACAGGCGCGGCGGCATGCCCTTGATCTGCCCCCCCACGATGATCGTCGCTCCGAACCTGGCCTCGGCGGTCTGGCCGCCGGTGCCGTTCGCCTTGATGGTCTCACGCAGGGTTTCCCCGACCAGACGCGCCGCCTGGAACATGGTCGGGACCTCAAGCAGGGACGGATTGCGTTCGGCCGGAACCTTGGTCCGTTCGTCGAGGATGCTGACAACGGACTGGGTGGTGGCCAGGTTGCCGGCGGTCATGATCGTGATCATCCGCTCGCCCGGCTCGTGCCAGGTAAACATCTTGCGGACCTTGGCGATGTTGTCGACGCCGGCATTTGTCCGGGTGTCGCTCATGAACACCAGCCCCTTGTTCAGGCGCAGGCCGACGCAATAGGTCATTCAAGTCTCACAGAGTTCATTCAGGCAGGTATTGCTACTGCTGAACCTGCAGCTGCACGACCATGGATTCGTTGTGTCCACCGAACACGATACCCGAAATCGGAGCGGCTTCGCCATAGTCCAGACCCGTGGCGACCCGAACATGGCGCGGATCGGGTGAAACCCCGTTGGACACGTCGAACCCGACCCAGCCCAGACCCTCGACATGGGCCTCGGCCCAGGCATGGCCGGCATCCTGATCGACGCGATCATCCATCACCAGATAGCCGCTGACGTAACGGGCCGGATAGCCCATCAGCCGCGCGGCCGCGATGAAGATGTGGGCGTGGTCCTGACAGACGCCCTGCCCCGCCTCCAGCGCCTGTTCCGCCGTCGTCGACAGGTCGGTCGTGCCCGTCGCATAGGCCACCGAGTTCAGGATCAGGGCCGACAGCGCATGCAGACGCGCGGTGTCATTGTCGAAATCCTTCCCGAGGTCCCGGACCAGCTGCCGGACCCGCTGACCGGGCCGGGTATGTGGCGTGGTCCGCTGGAAATACCACAGCGGCGCAAAGCCCCCGTGCTGGCCGATGATCCCGACCGTATCGGCCGTGTCGACCTCACCCTCGCAGACGATGGTCACCGACCGGACGCCCGGATCGATGGCCAGCAGTTCGACCTGGTTATTGTGCTGGTCGGTGAAGGTCAGCGCCTTGCGCCCGCCCTGGACCTCGGTGTGCCATGACACGATGGTCTGGCCCGCCGACGCCTTGGGGATCATCCGTAATTGCTGCAGGCCGTGGGTCGGCGGCTTGTCATAGTGGTATTCGGTGCTGTGCCGGATCTTCACGCGCATGGGGTCATCCGTAGAAACGGTAGTCCTGCTCGATCTGGAGACCGAGCGCGGTATTGCAGGCGATGAAATCGGCCAGGAACTGGTGCAGGCCGGTTTCAAAAATAGAATCGATCGAATGACTGGCCAGACGGTTGACGGCGGCCCGGGCCAGGCCGTGACTGGCGGGCGACTCTCCATAGGCCCCGGCCAGAAGGTCCAGCTGCTCACAGATCTGGCTCACGCTGTAGGCCAGCGAGCGCGGCATGCGGGGATCGAGAATGATCAGATTGGCGATCTGCTTCGGATTCGCCGTGCCGTCGCTCAACCAGCGATAGGCGCGCTGGGCCGAGACCGAGCGCAGGATGGTCTCCCACTGCACATTGTCGAGCGACGAGCCGACGAAGGAGACCGAGGGCAGCAGCACATAGTATTTGACGTCAAGAATGCGCGCCGTGTTGTCAGCCCGCTCAACGAACGTCCCCATATGCGCAAAACTATAGACGTCATTGCGCATCATCGTGCCGGTCAGGGCCCCGCGCACCAGGGCGTTCTGGCGACGGATCGTGGCCAGGACATCCGGCAGGTCGCTTTCCGACACCGGCCGTTTCAGCACGGCCTTGATCGTCATCCAGCACTCATTGGTCGCCTCCCAGACTTCACGGGTCAGGGCGGTGCGCACCAGTCGGGCGTTGGTGCGGGCGCTGTCGATGGCCGACATGACGCTGGACGGGTTGGTCGGATCCCGCAGCAGGAAGTCGATGACACTGCCGGCCCTGATCTCGTCGTAGCGGGCCAGATAGGCCTTGCGGACCCCGGCCGTGCCGATCACCGACGCCCACTCGGCCTCGGCCGCCGCCGACCGGGTCAGGGCGATACGGAATCCGGCATCGACCAGACGCGCGGTATTCTCGCTACGCTCGAGAAACCGGAACATCCAGAACAGGCCGCCCGCGGTCTTGCCTAGCATGGGCTGTTTCCCCGCACGGCGCTCATTCCTCCAGCACCCAGGTATCCTTGGTGCCGCCCCCCTGGCTGGAGTTGACCACCAGTGACCCGGCCTTCATCGCCACCCGGGTCAGGCCGCCGGGCGTGATGTCGATCTTGTTCGGCGAAACCAGCACGAACGGGCGCAGGTCGACATGGCGCGGGGCCAGCCCCGATCTGGTCAGGACCGGGACCGTCGACAGGGCCAGGGTGGGCTGGGCGATATAGTTGCCCGGTCGGGACTTCAGCTTGGCGGCGAAGGCCGTGATCTCGCGTTTGCTGGCGGCGGGCCCGACCAGCATGCCGTAGCCCCCGGACCCATGCACCTCCTTGACCACCAGCTCGGCCAGGTGTTCCAGCACATAGGCCAGGGCGTCGGGCTCCGCGCAGCGCCACGTCGGCACATTCTTCAGAATGGCCTTCTCGCCGGTATAGAATTCCACGATCTCGGGCATGTAGCTGTAGATCGCCTTGTCGTCCGCGATGCCCGTGCCCGGCGCATTGGCGATGGTGATCCCGCCGGCGCGGTAAACGTCCATGATCCCGGGCACACCCAGCTGCGAGGCCGGATTGAAATTCAGCGGGTCCAGATAATCGTCGTCAACGCGGCGGTACAGGACATCAATCGGTCTGTAGCCCTGGGTGGTTCGCATCGCGATCCGCCCGTCGACCAGCCGCAGATCATGCCCCTCCACCAGCTCCACGCCCATCTGGTCAGCCAGGAAGGAGTGCTCGAAATAGGCCGAGTTGTGGATGCCGGGCGTCAACACCGCCACGACCGGTGTTCCGGCACAGCCTGCTGGCGCGCACGCCGCCAGAGATCGTCTCAACAGTCTGGGATAGTCGCCCACCTCCCGGACAGACACCCTGGAAAACAGCTCCGGAAACATCTGGAGCATCGTCTCGCGGTTTTCGAGCATGTACGAAACACCGGACGGGGTCCGGGCATTGTCCTCGAGCACGAAGAACTCGTCCTCGCCGGTCCGGACAATGTCGGTCCCGACGATGTGGGTGTAGATCCCGCCGGGCGGCGAGACACCGATCATCTGCGGCAGAAAGGCTTCGTTCCGGGCGATCAGCTCGGCCGGGATGCGTCCGGCCCGCAGGATTTCCTGCCGGTGGTAGATGTCGTGCAGGAAGGCGTTGATGGCCCGCACCCTCTGCTCGATCCCCTTCGTCAGACGGCTCCACTCCCGCGCCGCGATAATGCGCGGAACGATGTCGAACGGGATCAGCCGCTCATTGGCTTCCTGTTGCCCGTACACATTGAAGGTGATGCCGGTTCGACGAAAGAAGACCTCGGCCTCCTTCGACTTCTGCCGAAGCCTTGCAGCATCCTGCCGGTCAAACCACCCGGCGTAGTCCGCATACGGCCCTCGCGAAGCATCGCCGGCACCATACATCTCGTCGAAAAAGTCTTTTTTGCCGGACATTAGCGGCAGTATTTCACATATTTTCCAGATTCTCAATGCAGAAGGACAAAATATTGCACGTCAACGCTGACTGGAAGATTATTACTTCCACTATACTAGCAGAACTGGTAAGTTACACTACATTTGATGGCACCCACGCCGAACATAACACCGAAACTTAGGTTTAGTTCGGCAAAACATCAGCAGCGCACACCCGTTCCGCAGAACAGGCCTGTGCAATATCCATGGCAACGGCCCGCAGCACGGCAAAATTATCGCGCCCTGACGCCGGATCCACGGGTGCTTCGTCGGCTCGACCGGCGTCAGCCCGGACTGGAAGGCGCATAGCGGGCATCATCCAGCCAGGCCCCCAGGTCGGGGTCCGGGACCTTGGTCAGATCCTTGCCGATCGTGCCGAAAACGGTGACCGACGCCGCCAGTCGATCATGCAGCGGCGCGATCAACGTCGTCGACGCCGCGACATAGACGCCGGCCAGCCCATGCTCGCGAACCAGGGCCACCGCCCGGTCAGCCACATCAACGACGAATCCTTCCTTGGCCAGCCTGTCGGAACTGTCCTTGCCGGCCCCGTGCCGTCCGCTGCCGACACGGTCGAAGACCCGGGTCGCCGGATTGGCCGCCCGCTCCGCCTTGAGCGCCTTCAGCGTCTCGCCGTTGTCCATTTCCTCAATGGTGGTGAAGCCACCACCGTCGGGCGCGCGACGTACCAGCCGTGCCCGCCCACCATCGCTGATCACGAACAGCAGGGTCCTGATATCGATCATGAAAAACCTCCTCGGTCGCACCGGCACCCGCCGCCTCTGGGCCGCGAACGATCCGGTCTTCCCCCTTGTGCCGCGTCCCGGGCCGGGCGGCCTTGACCCCGATCAATTCCTCGTGCCGCCCCCGGATGCCGGCCGGAACCTCCGGATCGGTTTTGCGTTGCGCGTGAATGTCGGGATTCCGGTCACATCAGCGACACAGATTCTGCCCGATCCGGTTCATGCCACCCGGACGCTCCGGCGCGTCCCCGAAGCGGCCCTGCCGGGCGGCCAGAGACAGAATTTCAAGAAACGGCGATATTTTACAAGCGACGGAAGGCCAGCCATCTTCGGGATGGAGATGCCCGTGAGAGACCTGTTTCATTATCTGCGCTGCCTGATCCGGGGTCACCGCTGGGTGGACAGCCACAGCCTTCCCGGCATGATGACCTGCATCCGCTGCCGACGGCGCAAACAGGCCTGAGGCTCAGGCCCGGACCTTCGCCGTCAGACCAGTCGGCTCTGCACCACCGCCGCCGCGATGAACCCGGCGAACAGCGGATGCGGGGCGAAGGGACGGCTCTTCAGCTCGGGATGATACTGGACGCCGATGAACCAGGGATGGTCCGGACGTTCGACCGTCTCGGGCAGGACACCGTCCGGTGACAGGCCGGAAAAGACCAGCCCGCCCCGGGTCTCGACGGCCTCACGGTAGTTGATATTGACCTCATAGCGATGCCTGTGCCGCTCGCTGATGGTCGTGGTGCCGTAGATTTCGGCCAGTTTTGATCCGGGCACCAGGACCGATTCATAGGCCCCCAGCCGCATGGTGCCGCCCAGGTCCCCGCCCTGCTGGCGCTGGACCCGCTGGTTGCCCTGGGTCCATTCGGTCATCAGGCCGACGACCGGTTCCTGCGTCGGGCCGAACTCGGTCGAGGAGGCCTTCGGAAAGCCGGCCAGATTGCGGGCCGCCTCGATGACCGCCATCTGCATGCCGAAACAGATGCCGAAATAGGGAATCTTGCGTTCACGGGCGAAGCGGGCCGCCTCGATCTTGCCCTCGGCCCCGCGTTCGCCGAAGCCACCGGGCACCAGCACGGCGTGCGCCCCTTGCAGGCGCTGTTCGCAGGCCTCGCGGTCGCCCTCGAAGGTATCGGCCTCGACCCAGTCGATATTGACCCGGACATTGTTGGCCACCCCGCCGTGCTGCAGGGCCTCGATCAGGGATTTGTAGGCGTCCTTAAGCACCGTGTATTTACCCACCACCGCGACGGTGACCTCGCCGTCGGGATGCAGGCGCCGGCGGGCGATCTCCTGCCACATGGTCAGATCGGGCTCGGGCGCGTCGCTGATGCCGAAATGGGCCAGCACCTCGGCGTCCAGCCCCTCGTGGTGATAATCCAGCGGCACGGCATAGATGTCGGCGGAATCCATCGCCTGGATCACGCCGGTTTCCCGCACATTGCAGAACAGGCCGATCTTGCGCTTCTCGTCAGCCGGTATCGGCTGTTCGCAGCGGCACAGCAGGATGTCCGGCTGGATGCCGATCGAGCGCAGTTCCTTTACGGAGTGCTGGGTCGGCTTGGTCTTCATCTCGCCGGCGGTCTTGATGAAGGGCAGCAGGGTCAGGTGTACGAAGCACGACTGGCCGCGCGGCAGGTCCTGGCCCAGCTGACGGATGGCCTCAAAGAAGGGCAGCCCCTCAATGTCGCCGACCGTGCCGCCGATCTCGACCAGGACGAAATCCACGTCCTCGCCACCATCGGTCAGGGCCGGGGTCAGGCAGAACTGCTTGATCTGGTCGGTGACGTGCGGAATGACCTGCACCGTCGCGCCCAGATAGTCGCCGCGCCGCTCCTTCTCGAGGATGGTCGAATAGATGCGGCCGGTGGTGATGTTGTCCGACTTCGCGGCCGAAACGCCGGTGAACCGCTCATAGTGACCCAGGTCCAGATCGGTCTCGGCCCCGTCATCGGTGACGAAGACCTCGCCGTGCTGATAGGGGCTCATCGTGCCCGGATCGACGTTCAGATAGGGGTCCAGCTTGCGCAGGCGCACCTTGTAGCCGCGCGCCTGAAGCAGCGCGCCGAGAGCGGCGGAGGCGAGGCCTTTTCCCAATGAGGAAACCACGCCGCCAGTGATGAACACATAACGGGCCATGGGAGCTTACCTTACCGCCGATTCGCGCGGCCTGTGATGGCGCTTGCGCGATCCATCTGTTGAAAACGAAACGGGCGCGCCTGCGCGCGCCCGGGATTTGAGACTTTTAGGGCGGAAGCCGGCGGCGGAGACGACCGCCGGCGACATTCCCTATTGTGCCGGGGCCGGGGCACCCGACGGCAGGCTGGCTTCCAGATCATCCAGCGACGGGGCCGCGGGCTGGAGCGGCGCGGGCGTGGCGGGAGCCGGAGCCGCCGAGGCCGGAGCCTGGGCGTCGCCACCGACGGCGATCGCCCCCACGTCATCGGCATTGATCACGGAATCGCTCGCGCGATCCATATTGCCCACGATCGTCAGGCCGATAGCGCAGAAGAAGAACAGGGTCGCCAGGATGCCGGTGGCCTGGGTCAGCAGATTGCCGGCACCGCGAGCGGTCATGAAGCCCGACGGACCTCCGCCCATGCCCAGCGCGCCGCCTTCGGAGCGCTGCAGCAGGATCACCCCGGTGAGGGCGACCGAAATCAGGATCATGGCGACGAGCAAAATGGTCTGGAGCATGGTGTCAATCATGTGGGCGCGAAGCTGCGCCGATCAAGCGGCGGCGTCTAACATTGATGCGCCCGGGGAGCAAACAGCGATGCCGGACAATCAGGTCAGGCCCCGCGGATGATGCCGAGGAAATCGTTCGCCTTCAACGACGCGCCCCCCACCAGCGCCCCGCCGACCTCGGGCACCGCCAGGATCTCGGCGGCATTGGCGGGCTTGACCGAGCCGCCATAGAGGATGGGTACGACGTCACCGGCCTTTCCCAGTCGCGCCTGGATCGCCTGTCGAACGGCGCGGTGGACCGCCTCGATCTCTTCCAGGGTGGGCGTCAGGCCGGTGCCGATGGCCCAGACCGGTTCATAGGCCAGGGCGAAGGGCCGGCCGGCCACACTCAACGGCACCGATCCGGCCACCTGGCGGCTGACGACGGCGATGGCCTGACCCGCCTCACGCTGCTCCAGCGTCTCGCCGACACAGATGATCGGCTCCAGCCCGGCCCCCAGCGCCGCCTCGGCCTTGGCCGCGACGTCAGCATCGGTTTCCCCGAACCCGGCCCGGCGCTCCGAATGGCCCAGGATCACCAGCCGCGCGCCGGCGTCGGTCAGCATCCCGGCCGAGACCGAGCCGGTAAAGGCACCCTCCGCTGCCGCGTGGCAGTCCTGCCCCCCCAGCTCCACGGCCCCGCCGCCCAGCAGCCGCCCCATCCGCTCGATCAGGGTGGCCGGCGGGCACAACACGACACGACAGGCCGCGGGATCGGCCTCAAGGGCCTGTTTAAGGGCATCGGCCTCGGCCAGATCCGGGGCCAGCCCGTTCATCTTCCAATTGCCGGCGATCATCTTCACGGATTGTTTCATTCGCCCTGTTTAGGCATCCCGCCGGCCCAAGCCAAGCGCTCCGCGCGCGGGGCCGCTTGCCGTGCCACCCGCCCGGGCCCTATACGCCACAGACACTTCCCTTGCCGTCGGCCCGTCAGGTTCTCTCGATGATCACCTTGTTCCGGAATTTCGCCAAATCAAAATGGGCCATCGGCCTGATCGTCCTGCTGGGCCTCGGCCTGCTGGTGACGGGCGGCTCGCAGGTGGACGTCCTCAATTTCGGCCCCAAACACGTGATCACCGCCGGTGACCGCAGCGTCGGCCAGCAGCAGTTCCGCACCGATTTCGACCGGATCCGCAACAATCTGCAGGAACAGGCGGGGCGACCCGTGTCGATCGACGACCTGATCAACGAGAATATCCACCTGCGCTATCTCGACAACCAGGTTCAGCGCCTCGGCTTCCTCGCCTGGGCCTGGAAGGCCGGCATCCGTCCGGGCAAGGCCCTGGTGCTGAAGCAGATTCGCCAGGCTCCGGTCTTCTTCAACCAGGTGACCGGCGAGTTTGACGACAACGCCTACAGGACCGCCCTGGCGGCGCAGAATGTGACCCCGGCCCAGCTGGAACAGGAATTCCGTGACGAATACGCCAGCAGCCATTTCAGCGCTGCCCTGTTCGCCGGCACCCGCCTGCCCCGCATCTATGGGGCGCTGGTGGCCGGCCAGGCGCTGGAAACCCGTGACGGACGCTTCTTCACCGTGACCCAGGCCATGGCTGGGTCCGCGCCCAGGCCGACCGAAGCCCAACTGACGGCCTTCATGAACGAGAACGCCGATCGTCTGCGTCAGCCCGAGTATCGGATGGCCGCACTGGTCCTGTTCAACGGCGGCCCGGCCGCGACGGCACCGATCGCCGAATCCCGGATCCAGGAACGGTTCGAATTCCGCAAGGACGCCCTGTCCCAGGCCGAAACGCGCACCTTTGTCACCCTGACGGCCCCGACCCGGGCCGCTGCCGACAAGGTCGCGACCGCCCTGCGCGCGGGCCAGACTCCGGCCCAGGCGGCAGCCGCCAACGGGGCCCAGGTCGCCCCCTATACTGACACCGCGCGCGCCGCGATCGGCGACCCGGCGATCGCCGCCGCCGTCTTCGGCCTGGCCGTCGATGAGGTTTCGGCCCCGGTCCAGGGTCGCGTCGGCTTCACCGTGGCCAGGGTCACGGCGATCACTCCGGGTCAGGCTGCCTCGCTGGAAGGCGTGCGCGACGCCATCATCGCCGAACTGCGCCAGGAAGATACGCGCGGGGCGGTCTATGACCGCGTCGACCGCTATGAGAAGGCCCGAACCGAAGGCAGGACGCTGGAAGCCGCCGCCCAGGAGGTCGGGGCCCGCATCATCCAGCTGCCGCCCTTCACCGAGGACGGCAAGACTCCGGACGGCCAGCCGATGAATGCGCCGCCGCAGATCTTCAGCACCGCCTGGAGCCTGACCAAGGGTGGCGAGAGCGAGGTAGTCGACGCCGGCCAGGGCCAGTATTTCGTGCTCCGCCTCGACGATATCCGCCCGGCCAGCCTGCCGGCCCTGGCCGACATCCGGGCCCCGCTGGAACAGCAGTGGACGATGCGGGAGAACAATCGCCTGCTGGTATCCAAGGCCGAGGAACTGGCCGGGCGCATCCGCGCCGGCGAGGACGTCGCCGCGGTCGCCGGTTCGGTCGGGGCCCCGGTCCTGACCCGCACCGGTGTCAAACAGGATCGCCAGAACCAGGAAGCCCTGGGTGAAGGCGGCCTGCAGGGTCTGTTCAGCCAGGGCCGTGGCCAGGTGTTCACCCTGCCGCAATCGGCGACCAGCTATGTGGTCGGTCGCGTGGACCAGATCCATGCCGCCGTGCCCGCCCTCGCCGCCCCGATCGCGGAACAGGTACGTCCGCGCATGACCCAGGAGCAGGTCCAGGCCGTCATCCAGCAATCGATGACCGCCGCCGCCGGCCGGTCCCGGGCGACCTATGACCTGGGTCTGGCCCGCGAGGCCCTCGGCCTGAGCCGTGAGCCCGAAGCCGCCCCGGTCCAATGAGTCCTGAACCGGGGGCGGCGGGCTTCGGCACCTTCGCCGCCGGCTGGGCGGACGGTCGGCCCCAGGTCGTCGTTCGCCGGCTGGTTGACGACCTCGAGACCCCGGTCTCGGCCTTTCTGAAGGTCGGCCACGGCCGGCCCTATGCCTTTCTGCTGGAATCCGTCGAGGGCGGGGCCGTCAACGGCCGCTATTCGATCATCACCCGCGATCCGGACGTGGTCTGGCGCTGCCGCGACGGTCGGGCCGACAGTGCCCGGGGCGCGGCACTCGCCGCCGGCCGGTTCACGCCCGACGCGGCACCGGCACTGGAGTCCCTGCGCACCCTGATCGCCGCCTCGCGGTTTGACCTGCCGGATGACCTGCCGCCCATGGCCGCGGGCCTGTTCGGCGTGTTCGGCTATGACATGGTCCGGCTGCTGGAGCCGCTGGGACCGGCCAATCCCGACCCGCTGAACCTGCCGGACGCCGTCCTGGCCCGTCCCGCCCTCGTCGCCATTTTCGACTCCGTGCGGCACGAGATCGTGCTGGTCTCGGCCGCCTATCCGGACAGCGCACAGTCCGCCCGCGCCGCCTACGACGCCGCCATCGCCCGGCTGGACGGGTTCGAGGCCGAGCTGCGGGCCCCGCTGGCGGCGCGCGCGACGCCGGTCGAGGTCCCGGCCCCGGTCTTCCACTCGCCCGTCGACCAAGACGCCTTCACCGGCATGGTCGCCGCGGCCAAGGACTACATCGCCGCCGGCGACATCTTCCAGGTCGTGCTCAGCCACCGGTTCTCGGCGGCCTGGACCGAAGACCCGTTCGCCTTCTATCGCTCGCTGCGCCGCCAGAACCCCTCGCCCTATCTGTTCTATCTCGACTTCACCGACTTCCAGCTGGCCGGGTCCAGCCCGGAAATCCTCGTGCGGCTCAAGGATGGGGCCGTCACCATCCGCCCCCTGGCCGGGACCCGCCCGCGCGGGGCCACGCCCGAGGCCGACCGGGCGCTGGAGGTCGAACTGCTGGCCGACCCCAAGGAACGGGCCGAGCATCTGATGCTGCTGGATCTGGGCCGCAACGATGTCGGCCGGGTCTCGATCCCCGGCACGGTCGAGGTCACCGAGAGCTTCACCGTCGAACGCTACAGCCAGGTCA
>CAXBHG010000043.1:0-16830 GCA_963975385.1 uncultured Brevundimonas sp. | reverse complement strand
GCATCAGGTCCTTGTCCGAGCTGACGATGACCGCCTCGCCCCCCGCCTCCCGCGCCCGGCAGGCATAGGTGGCGATCAGATCGTCGGCCTCGTATCCCGCCAGCTCGACGCCATGCACCCCGAACGCCGCCGTCGCTTCCCGCACCAGGGCGAACTGCGGCACCAGATCCTCCGGCGCCGGCGGCCTGTGCGCCTTGTATTGCGGGAACATCTCGCTCCGGAACGTCCGCTCCGAATGATCGAACACCGCCACCAGATGCGTCGGCCCGTCATGCCCCTTCATGTCCTTCAGGAGCTTCCACAGCATGTTGCAATAGCCCTGCACCGCCCCCACCGGCAGTCCGTCGGACTTTCTCGTGAGGGGGGGCAGGGCGTGATAGGCGCGGAAGATGTAGGCCGAGGCGTCGATCAGCCACAGGCGCACAGGGCCGGTCGTCGGGGTGTCGGAATCGGTGGCGCTCATGGCGCGACCATAGGCGTCGCGCGCGGCGGCGTCATCGTCTTCGACGGGCCCTCAGACCCGGATCGTGATGATCAGAACTGGCGCCAGCTGACGCCGACGTCGCGCTCGCCGGGCTGGACGCTCTGCTGGCCCCAGGCGACGATCATCAGCAGCCTGTGGCTGCGGATGCGGAACTCGCCGGTCATCGGTGCAACGGCCCCCAGGGGGGTGCCGTTCTCCGGATCGTAGAGAAAGCCCGAGAACTCGGCCACACCGACACGATCGCGGCGGCTGTAGACCGACAGCTCGGGCAGGGAGACGACATTGAGCCCCCCGTTGAGCGGGATGCGCATGTCGGGCAGGCCGAACACCCGCCGCATCTGTTCCAGCGACAGGGCTCCGGCGCGCAGTTCCAGCACGGCGTCCGCCTGGGCCTTGTCCGGGCTCAGGGCATAGCCGGCCCCGGACAGGGCCGCGCGCACGGCGCTGACGGCATAGGCGGCGCTTTCGGCGCGGAAATAGGTGTCATCGACAAAGACCTTGGCCCCCGCCGGGATCGGCAGGACCAGGCCTTCGACCGCCATGTCGGCGGCGCGGGCGACCAGCAGCTGTTCCGTCGCCGAGCGCGCGGGCGCGGTTTCGACCGTCGAGGCGCAGCCCGCCGTCATCGCGGCCAGGGCGACCGCCGCCGTCAGGATCCGCGGGGACAATCTACCAGGTCCCCGTATTGGGCATGGACAGCCAGGGCTCGACCGGGGTGAGGGGCGTACCCTCCTGCAGCAGTTCGATCGAAATGCCGTCGGGCGAACGGACAAAGGCCATGCGGCCGTCACGCGGTGGCCGGTTGATGACCACGCCACCGTCCATCAGCCGTTGGCAGGCGGCGTGAAGATCGGCGACCTTATAGGCGAGGTGGCCGAAATTGCGGCCCCCGTCATAGGATTCCGGATCCCAGTTCCAGGTCAGTTCCAGCTCGGGCGAGCGCTCGGCGGCTGAACGGTCGAGGTCAGCGGGCGCGGCCAGAAACACCAGGGTGAAGCGGCCGGACTCATTCTCCATCCGCCGGACCTCGGTCAGGCCCAGCAGGTCGCAGTAGAAATGCAGGGCGGCATCGAGGTCCTGGACCCGAACCATGGTGTGAAGGAAGCGCATCCGGATCCCGTCGCTTCAGTGGGCTTCCGGCGGGCGGGCGGCCGGGTCGAGATATTCATTCTCGGGCAGCGGATGGGCCGACAGCACGAAGCGGCGGTCGCAATAGGCGCATTCGACGAAATTCTCGTCGCCCATGTCCATATAGACCAGCGGGTGGCCCAGCGCGCCGCCGCCGCCGTCACAGGCGATACGCTTGGTGGCCACCACGATCTGTTCGGGGGGCGGGATGATCGCAGTGATATGGCGCGGGGGCATTTTCGGCTCGTGACCTTGGCGGAAAGGATCGCCGCGCATACCTATGCGTCGCGCCGACAGGCGTCAATTTATTGGTGGCTGGCCGCGCTTCGCGCTGATCAGGGCCGTGAAGCTTGGACTGTTGATGACCGAAACCGAAACCCTGCCCGTGAACGCCATCGAGGTTCATGGTCTTGAGAAAACCTATGCCGGCTCCCGCAAGTCGCCGCCGAAGACGGCCCTGCGTGGCGTCGATCTGGTCATCCCGCGCGGCTCGATGTTCGGCCTGCTGGGACCCAACGGCGCGGGCAAGTCGACGCTGATCAACATCCTCGCGGGCGTGGTCAACAAGACCGGCGGCACGGCCGCCATCTGGGGCCGCGACATCGACCACGATCCGCGTGACGCCCGCGCCGCCCTCGGCGTGGTGCCGCAGGAGATTGTCGCCGACGTCTTCTTCACCCCGCGTGAGGCGCTTGAGGTCCAGGCCGGCTTCTATGGCGTGCCGGCGAAAGAGCGCCGATCGGATGAACTGCTGGCGGCGCTGGGTCTGTCGGACAAGGCTCACGCCTATGTCCGCGCCCTGTCGGGGGGGATGAAGCGGCGACTGATGGTGGCCAAGGCCCTGGTGCATAATCCGCCGGTGCTGATCCTCGACGAGCCCACCGCCGGGGTCGACGTCGAACTGCGTCGCCAGCTGTGGGAATATGTCCGGCGTATCAACGCCGAGGGCGTGACCATTCTGCTGACCACCCACTATCTGGAAGAGGCGCAGGAGCTCTGCGACACCATCGCCATCATGAACCGGGGCGAGGTCGTGGCCTGCGAGCCGACGCCGCAGCTGCTGCGCCGGCTGGATACGCGCAATGTCATCGTCACGCCGGACGTGGCGCAGACGCCGCCGCCCGTCCTGAACGGTTTTGACGTCGCGGCCCGGCCGAACGGGGCTTTCGCCGTCACCTATCGCAAGGGTAAATCGTCGGTCGAGCAGGTGCTGGCGGCGGTCAGGGCAGCCGGGATCACCATCGCCGACATCACCACCGAGGATCCCGATCTTGAGGATGTGTTCCTGGCGCTGACCTATGGCGATGCCGACCAGGTCAGTCCGACACGGGACTGATTTCCGTGCCGGCGGGGCCGCCGGTTCAGGCCACCATCACCGTGCCGAGGAGCAGGTGGGCCCCGGGCCGGCCCAGGGTGGCGTCGGTCGCCGCCTGGAGCCGGGCCACCATGCGTTCAACGTCAGGCGGTGCCCCCGGCAGCATGGCGCTGGCGATCTGTTGCACCACGGTATTGTAGGCGGCGCGCAATCGGGGCGCGGACTGCTCCGCCCGGGCACGCAGGCCGGCGTCGGGGACGTCGACCCCGGTCTCGACCGTCAGCACCCCACGTCGGCCGTTGGGGCGCAGGATGGTGGCCGTGACGGTAGGAAAGCGGACGAAGCTGGAGGTGGAACCGCCACCACCGCCGCTCTCGCTGCGGGCAAGGGCGGGAACAGCCGCCGTCGAGGCAGCGGTAGCGGTCAGGGCGGCAAGGCCGAGAAGTGCGCGACGATCCATCCGGCAAGCCTAGAGCCGGGCACTTAAGGTCCGGTTACGCGTGTTCAGACTGCTGCCGGCGTGCCGCCGGCGGCCATCGGCTTCAGGTCCAGCAGGGCGAACAGGGCGGCGTCCTCGTCCTGTTCCGGATTGGGGGTGGTCAGCAGCTTGCCGCCCACGAAGATGGAGTTGGCCCCGGCCAGGAAACACAGGGCCTGCATTTCGGCGCTCATTGTCTCGCGCCCGGCCGACAGGCGGACCATCGCCCGGGGACACACCAGGCGGGCGACGGCGACTGTGCGGACGAATTCGATCGGATCGATCTCCCCGGTCTTCAGCACCCGATCCCCCAGCGGTGTGCCGGTGACCGGCACCAGGGCATTGACCGGCAGGCTGTCGGGATGAACCGGCAGGGTCGCCAGGGCGTGCAACAGGCTGGCCCGGTCACGGCGCGCCTCGCCCATGCCGACAATGCCACCACAGCAGGTGTTCATCCCGGCGTCGCGGACGTGCTGCAGGGTGTCGAGCCGATCCTGATAGGTCCGCGTGGTCACCACCTGGGCGTAGTACTCCGGCCCGGTGTCGAGGTTGTGGTTGTAGTAGTCGAGCCCGGCGTCCTTCAGCTGCCGGGCCTGGTCGGCGGTCAGCATGCCCAGGGTCGCGCAGGTCTCCAGCCCGAGGGCCTTCACCCCGGCGATCATCGTCGCCAGCTTCGGCGTGTCGCGATCCTTCAGTTCGCGCCAGGCCGCGCCCATGCAGAACCGGCTGGCTCCGCCGGCCTTCGCCGCCATGGCCTCGGCGAGCACGGCGGTCGTATCCATCAGCTTTTCGGCCTTCAGACCGGTGTCGAAACTGGCCGACTGTGAGCAGTAGCCGCAGTTCTCGGCGCAGCCGCCGGTCTTGATCGACAGCAGCTGGCTCTTCTGCACCTCGCACGGGTCGAACCACGCCCGGTGCACGGTCGCGGCCGCGAACACCAGATCCATGAAGGGGCGGGCGAACAGGCCCACGACCTCGTCGAGAGTCCAGTCGTGGCGCGGAACGCGCATGTCGACGGTGGCAGGGCGGTTGAATGCGATGTCATCGGCCATGGACGCTGACTAGCCGCTTGCCGACGACCCGCCAAGCGCCGGGCCCGGGAAATCCGGGGCAGACTGGCAGGCGCATCATATAAGGACATCCTTATATGTTCATTGCCCCTTAAGGCCCATCGGGCTATAGGCTCCGGCAATCCTCCCAATCGGCAAAAGAGCATTTCCGCATGACCGACTATATCGTCCGCGACATTTCCCTGGCTGACTACGGCAACAAGGAAATCTCCATTGCCGAAACCGAAATGCCCGGGCTCATGGCTCTGCGCGACGAATTCGGTGCCAGCAAGCCCCTGAAGGGGGCCCGCATCGCCGGCAGCCTGCACATGACCATCCAGACTGCCGTGCTGATCCAGACGCTGGAAGCCCTGGGTGCCGAGGTCCGCTGGGCCTCGTGCAACATCTTCTCGACCCAGGACCACGCCGCGGCCGCCATCGCCGCCTCGGGCACGCCGGTGTTCGCCACCAAGGGCGAGACCCTGGTCGAGTACTGGGACTATGCCCACAAGATCTTTGAATGGGCCGACGGCGGCTATCCGAACCTGATCCTCGACGACGGCGGTGACGCCACCCTGCTGTGCGTGCTCGGTCCCAAGGCCGAGAAGGACATCTCGGTGCTCGACAACCCCGAGAACGAGGAGGAGGAAGCCCTCTATTCCGTGATGAAGCGCTACCTCAAGGAGAAGCCGGGCTTCTATTCGGCCATCCGCGACGCCATCGGCGGCGTGTCGGAAGAGACCACCACCGGCGTCCACCGCCTGTACCAGATGGCCGAGAAGGGCGAGCTGCCCTTCCCCGCCATCAACGTCAACGACAGCGTTACCAAGTCCAAGTTCGACAACCTGTACGGCTGCCGTGAATCGCTGGTCGACGCCATCCGCCGCGGCACCGACGTCATGCTGTCGGGCAAGGTCGCCGTGGTCTGCGGCTACGGCGATGTCGGCAAGGGTTCGGCTGCCTCGCTGCGCAACGGCGGCGCGCGCGTCATCGTCACCGAAATCGACCCGATCTGCGCCCTGCAGGCGGCGATGGAAGGCTATGACGTCCAGACCCTGGACGACGTCTGCGACAAGGCCGACATCTTCGTCACCGCCACCGGCAACAAGGATGTGATCACCGTCGATCACATGCGCCGGATGCGCAACAACGCCATCGTCTGCAACATCGGACACTTTGATTCCGAGATTCAGGTCGCCGGCCTCAAGAATTTCAAATGGGACGAGATCAAGCCCCAGGTCGACCATGTCGAATTCCCGGGCGGCAACAAGATCATCCTGCTGTCGCAGGGCCGTCTCGTGAACCTGGGCAATGCCACGGGTCACCCGTCGTTCGTGATGAGCGCTTCCTTCACCAACCAGACGCTGGCCCAGATCGAGCTGTGGACCAACAAGGCCAAATACGAGAACCAGGTCTACGTCCTGCCCAAGCATCTCGATGAGAAGGTCGCCATGCTGCATCTGGCCAAGCTGGGCGCGAAGCTGACGACCCTGTCCAGGGAACAGGCGGCCTATATCTCGGTCCCGACCGAAGGCCCGTTCAAGCCGGACCACTACCGGTACTAGGGCCTGCCCGCCCGGTCAGGGCGGCGGCTGAAACGTCAAGGGCCGGCGGGAAACCGCCGGCCCTTTTCCATGTGGGATGACGTCGACCTTGCGGTCCCGGCATCGGCTCACGCCGCGACGTAGTGGCCGCTGACGTCCTCACCGTATCCCAGCAGACCGGCTTCGAAATCCATCAGGATGTCGATCAGTTCCCCGACCCCGACCGGGGCACGGCCGGGTGCGAACCTGTAGCGCCAGAAGCTGACGATATGCTGGAGCGCCCCCAGCTGTTCCCCGAGCCGGCTGAACATCGACGGGGCCTGGATCAGGAAGTCCCGAAAGGCCCCCGACCGGCCCTCGACCGACAGGCCGGCGAAGGCATTGTCATAGACCTGGATGGTGACCCCGACCTCCTCGCATGTGCGCAGGATCCGGTTGCGCAACAGCAGGCGGGAGCGTGACAGATAGTCCATCAGACTCGGTTCGATCCGGCCGCCCGGCCGCAGGTTCGTGATCTCTTCGGTGACGGCATCGATCTCCGCCGTCAGTGTCTGCAGCACCCATTTGTAGTAGAGGAACCCCTTCCAGCAGAAGATACCCTCCTGATAGTCGGCCGGCAGCAGGCGCAGGGTGTCGCGCAAGGCCTCCATATGCTCGCCGGGTTCGCCGGAAAGGATCTTGCCCGCCAGGGTCTGGACGGATCCCGGCATGATCTCGATGTCGCCCACACTGAGGGCGACGAGCGGCTGGATCTCGCGTTCGACGAAGGTGGACATCTGGCTCAGGTCGGATTCGCTGATCGCGAAATAGCAGGGGGCCGGTTCGATACCGTTGCGGCGCAACCGCTCCCGAAGCAGGAAGGGATCCAGCGACGGCAACTGGTCGATCACGGTCAGGGTCTCGATGTCCGGATGGTCCGGAGACAGGCCAAAGCCTTCCTTCATGATCCGGTCGAACCCGAGCTGATTGATGAAGGTGAAGCGCCCGCCGGCCTTCAGTTCCTGCGCATCGATGGGCAGGATGATCTTGGTCGCCACATGCCGGCGGCCGACGAAACAGTCCAGCTCGTCCCGACGCAGCCGATGTTTGACGATCATGGCGCGGTTCAGCGTCACCGTCTCGAACAGCGGTTGTTCGGCCCAGGCCCGCGTGTGGCTGTGGTCGCTCGCGACCCGCAGCAAATTGAGCAGCCGTGCGGTCGAAGCTGACCGGCGCAGATTGTCCAGATTGCGGATAGTTCTGTCAGTCATGTCCGTCCTCGTCCCCATCCTTGACCGGGAATGGTGACCAACCGCTTAGCCCGCCGACCGAATTTCGCGACGCGGGGCTGCGGCACCCGGCCGCTGGACGCACTGACTGGTTTCCCGACGCGCGCGGGACTAGAACGAGGCCATGCAAAACGTCTTCACCATCCTGATCCTGCTGGCGGTGGCCGCCGTGACCGTCACCCTGGGCTTCGGCATCTATTCGCTGTTCCGGGGCGGGGATTTTGCCCGCTCCCATTCGAACAGGCTGATGCGGCTGCGCGTCGTGCTCCAGGCCGTCGCCGTCATCCTGCTGATGGCCGGGCTGTGGTGGAAATCGTCACAGGGCGGCTGAGTCCCCGGGGGAAGAGACAATGGTCGTGCTGAACAAGATCTACACCCGCACCGGCGATGACGGATCGACGCGGCTGGCCTCCGGGGAGCCGGTGTCCAAATCCTGCGCCCGGGTCTCGGCCTATGGCGCGGTCGATGAGCTGAATGCCGTGATCGGTGTGGCCCGGCTGCACTCGGGCCAGAATGACCGGATCGACGCCATGCTTGGCCGGATCCAGAACGAATTGTTCGACCTCGGCGCGGACCTGTCGACGCCCCATGAGCCGGCCCCCAAATGGGAGGCGCTGCGCATCATCGACAGTCAGGTCGAGCGGATCGAGGCCGAGATCGACTGGATGAATGAAAGCCTCAAGCCGCTGGACAGCTTCATCCTGTCGGGCGGTGCGCCCCTGTCGGCCCATTTGCATCTGGCCCGAACCGTCTGCCGGCGGGCCGAGCGCGAGGCGGTGCGTCTGGTCGAGTCGGGGGAGACCGTGACCCCGGCGGCGGTCCGTTACCTGAACCGGCTGTCCGACCATCTGTTCGTCGCCGCCAGACGGGCCAATGCCAATGGCGCGGGTGACGTGCTGTGGACGCCCGGCGCGACCCGCTGAGCGAGGGCTAGCGACCCCGGCTGGCGGCCAGCCGTTCGCGCTGGATCCCGGCATCCGCGTCGCGGGCGCGTTTGCGGGCCGCGAGCTCATCCTCGATCTGCACCAGTTCCCGGTTCTTGGCGGCGGACGCGGCCGCCCGCTCGCCCGGATTGGGGCGGCCGGTGATCTCGGCGATCGAGATCGGCTGGGCGCAGATGCGCCCTTCATCGGCCCACCACTGGCCGCGGGCCTCGCAGCGTTCGCCGGGCTCGGCCCACAGCGCCTGATAGGCGAAGGCTCCGGCCACCAGCACACCGAACACGCCCAGGAACAGGGTGCTCAGCCGCTTCATCGTCAACAGGCGTTTCATGGCGTTTTCCGGCGTGTTCCGGGACAGGTCACCACGGTGACTTGACCCGACGTTACATTGACAGGCCTCTCTGGCCGTTCCATTCCGTGCCGCAACATTCCGGCGCTTGTATGGGTAGGCACATGAAGGTTCTCGTCCCTGTCAAAAGGGTGATCGACTATAACGTCAAGGCTCGCGTGAAGTCTGACCAGACCGGTGTCGATCTGGCCAACGTCAAGATGAGCATGAACCCCTTCGACGAAATCGCCGTCGAGGAGGCTGTGCGTCTGCGGGACGGCAAGGATCACCACGCCGCCGGGACCGCCACCGAGATCGTCGTGGTCTCGATCGGCGTGACCCAGGCCCAGGAGACCATCCGCACCGCCCTGGCCATGGGGGCTGATCGCGGCATCCTGATCCAGTCCGACGCCGATCTTGAGCCCCTCGCTGTGGCCAGGCTGCTGAAGGCGGTGGTCGACGAGGAGAAGCCGGATCTGGTCCTGCTGGGCAAACAGTCGATCGACGGGGACAACAATGCGGTCGGCCAGATGCTGGCGGCCCTGCTGGACTGGCCCCAGGCCACTTTCGCCGGGAAACTGGTCATCGCGGACGGCACGGCGACCGTGACGCGTGAGGTCGACGGCGGCCTGCAGACCCTGGCCGCGCCGTTGCCGGCGGTGGTTTCGGTGGACCTGCGGCTGAACACGCCGCGCTATGCCTCCCTGCCCAACATCATGAAGGCCAAGAAGAAGGAGATCGCCATGAAGGCGGTCGCCGACTACGGCGTCGACACGGCACCGCGTCTGAAGGTGCTGAAGGTCACCGAGCCGCCGAAGCGGTCGGCCGGCATCAAGGTGGCGGACGCCGCCGAACTGGTTTCCAAGCTCAAGACCGCGGGGGTCCTCTAATGGCCGTTCTCGTCATCGCCGACCGTGACGGGGACACCGTCCGCGACACCACCCACAAGACCGTGACGGCGGCCCTGGCCCTGTCCGGGGACGTCGACGTCCTGGTCCTGGGAGACGGGGCCAAGGCTGCCGCCGGTGCCGCCGCGAAGATCAAGGGCGTGCGCAAGGTCCTGACGGCCGAGAGCCCGGCCCTGGGGCACCAGCTGGCCGAGGCCGTGGCCGCCACCGTGGTCGGCCTGGCCGCCGGTTATGACGCCGTGCTGGCCCCGGCCACGACCGACGGCAAGAACTATATGCCCCGCATCGCCGCCGCGCTGGACGTCGCGCCGATCTCCGACATTGTCGAGGTCGTCTCGGCCGATACCTTCGTGCGCCCGATCTATGCCGGCAATGCGCTCGAGACCGTCCAGTCCTCGGACGGCAAGAAGGTGATCACCGTGCGTCCGACCGCCTTCAACGCGGCGGAAGAGGGCGGTTCGGCCGCCGTCGAGGCCGCCACGGTCGTTGAGGCCGGTCGCAGCGCCAGCTTCGTCTCGGAAGAGATGGTCAAGTCCGACCGCCCCGAACTGGGCGCGGCCAGGATCGTCGTCTCCGGCGGTCGGGCCCTCGGCTCGGCCGAGGAGTTCCACGCCGTCATGGACCCGCTGGCCGACAAGCTGGGTGCCGCCGTGGGGGCCTCGCGCGCCGCCGTCGACGCCGGCTACGCGCCCAACGACTACCAGGTCGGCCAGACCGGCAAGGTCGTGGCCCCGGGCCTCTACATCGCCATCGGCATCTCGGGCGCGATCCAGCATCTGGCCGGGATGAAGGACTCCAAGATCATCGTCGCCATCAACAAGGATCCCGACGCCCCGATCTTCCAGGTCGCCGATTTCGGTCTGGTCGCCGACTACAAGACGGCGGTGCCGGAGTTGATGACGGCGCTGGGGTAACCCGTCCGCAGATGCTCTGGAGATTGGCCGGCGACGTCCGGGCGCGGATTGATCGGGACTTCCGCGACCCGGCCGACCGAAGGGCCGTTCGTGCCCGCCTGAGGTCGTTGTGGGATATGAATCTTACGGTCGGACCCCAGCAACTGGCGCGGTCGATCCTGATCCTTGCAGCGGGCGACCGATCCGAGCTGGAGCAGGTGTTCGAGAGCGGTTTCCGGAGTGATCCCCGGGATGTGATCATGGCGGCGATGGCGATGTCGGGGGATCAGGCGGCCTATGGCTCGAAGCCATTCCGGAACCACTGAGTCCGCCAACCTCCCCGTCCGCCTGATCCCCGGCGCGTCCGCCGACCGCATCGACGGCTGGGACGCCGACGCCGACGGTCGCCCCGTCCTCAAGGTCCGTGTCCGCGCCCGTCCGGTCGAGGGCGAAGCCAATGCGGCCCTGATCAAGCTCCTGGCCAAGGCGCTGGGCGTGCCGAAATCCACCGTCGCAATTCAGCGCGGCAGCCAGTCGCGGACCAAGATTCTGCGGATCGACGGACTGGACGACGACGGCGCGCGCGCCAAGCTTACGGGTTTGTAATGAATCCCGCTTTGACGCCGGGGCGTCGAGAGGGTCCAATCCCGTCAACATCCATCGCCCGGGCGGCGATGACAGGGTCTCTGGGGGAGCGTTCGATGTCGATCAATCGTCTGCGGGGCACCAGCCTCGCTGTTCTCGCCTGCGTTCTCGCGGGCTCACTGTCCATCAGCGCCTGCGCCACCACGGGCACGACCGACACGCCGGCGGCGTCGCCCGCTGCTGACGGCCGGACCCTGGCCCGCGGCCTCGATGCTGCCGCCAATCCCGATCCCTTCCCGTCGACCTATGCGGCGATGCCGCGCGAGAACATGGCCATCGTCGGCGGCACGGTCCTGACCGGGGCGGGCACGAAATTCGACAATGGCGTGGTCATCGTCACCGACGGTCGTGTGACCACGGTCGGCGACGCCTCGACCCCCGTGCCGCAGGGCTTCCGCGTGATTGATGCGCGCGGCCGGTTCGTGACCCCCGGCATCATCGACACTCACAGCCACCTCGGCGTCTACCCCTCGCCCGGCGTCCAGGGGATGAGCGACGGCAATGAGGCCACCAGCCCGAACACCGCCCAGGTCTGGGCCGAACATTCGATCTGGCCCCAGGATCCCGGCTTCAACACCGCCCGCGCCGGTGGGGTGACCACCCTCCAGATCCTGCCCGGCTCGGCCAATCTGTTCGGTGGCCGTGGCGTCACCGTGCGCAATGTGCCCTCGATCACCATGCAGGGCATGAAGATGCCCGGTGCCCCCTACGGACTGAAGATGGCCTGTGGCGAGAACCCGTCGCGGGTCTACGGCAGCCGCAACCAGTCGCCGGCCACCGGCATGGGCAATGTCGCCGGCTATCGCACCGCCTTTATCGCCGCTCAGGAATACCGGTCCAAATGGGACAAGTGGCGCGAGACCGGCGAGGGTTCGCCGCCGACCCGCAATCTCCAGCTCGAAACCCTTGTCGGGGTGCTGGACGGCACCATCCTGGTTCAGAACCACTGCTATCGCGCCGACGAGATGGCGGTGATGGTCGATATCGCCAAGGAGTTCGGCTACCGGATCACGGCCTTCCACCACGCCATCGAGGCCTACAAGGTCGCCCCGATGCTGGCGCGCGAGGGCATCTGCGCCGACATGTGGACCGGCTGGTGGGGCTTCAAGATGGAGGCGCTCGACGCGGTCGAGGCCAACGCCGCCCTGGTGGACGCCCCGGAAGGCTCCTGTGCCATCATCCATTCCGATGACGCTGAACTGACCCAGCGCCTCAATCAGGAGGCCGCGGCGGCCCTCGCCGCCGGCCGCCGTATCGGCATGAACATCCCCGAGGAACGGGCGATCAGCTGGATCACCCTGAACCCGGCCCGCTCGCTGGGCATCGCTGACCAGACCGGATCGCTCGAGGCCGGCAAGCGCGCCGATGTGGTGATCTGGAGCGCCGACCCCTTCAGCATCTATGCCCGTGCCGACCAGGTCTTCATCGACGGAGCCCTGACCTTCGACCGCATGAACCCGGCCTATCAGCCGGTGTCCGACTTCGAACTGGGCCAGCCCGGCGCAGACCGCGAAGCCGCCAACGTCCGCGCAGGAGCCCGCTGATGCGTCTCACCAGCCTCATTCTCGGCGCGGCCGCGGCCCTGGCCCTGTCGACGCCCTCCCTCGCCCAGGAGCTGACCGCCATCACCGGCGGCCGTGTCCTGACCGGCAGCTCGGTGATCGAGAACGGCACCGTCGTCCTGCGGGACGGCCGGATCGTCTCGGTCGGCAGCGGTGCCGCGCCGTCCGGTGCCCGGATCATCGACGCCCGGGGCAAGGTCGTCACGCCCGGCTTCGTCGCCGTCGACAGCGGCCTGGGCGGTTCGGAAGTGTCGTCTGTCCGCAGCTCGAACGACCTGTCCAGCAGCGCCAACAGTGTCAGCGCCGCCTTCGACGTCTCCTACGGGCTTGATCCCTGGTCCTTCACCCTGCCGGTCGCCCGCCTCGGTGGCGTAACCCGGGCCATCGTCACCCCCAGCCATGCGGGCGGCGGCGGTGGTGGCCATGCGCATGATGACAGCGACTTCGCCGGCGTCGGCTCGGCCGGCCTGCAGTCGCCCAGCCTGTTCGCAGGCCAGGCGGCCATCATCCATCTGGCCGAGGGCACGGACATCCTGGTCAAGCCGCGCGTGGCCATGGTCGCCCCGTTCGGCGAGGCCGGTGCCGGCATCGCCGGCGGGGCCCGCGGGGCCCAGTTCACCCAGTTCAAGGAAACCCTGGCCGAGGTCCGGCTGTTCGCCCGCAATCGCTCGGCCTATGACCGCGCGGCCCTGCGCGACCTCAGCCTGTCGCGCGCCGATCTCGAGGCCCTGATCCCGGTCGCCAACGGCACCCTGCCGCTGATTGTCACCGTCCATCGTGCCGCCGATATCCAGCAGGTCCTGCGCCTCGGCCGTGAGGAAGGGGTCAAGCTGATCCTCGACGGGGCCGAGGAAGCCTGGCTGGTCGCCGACCAGATCGCAGCTGCCAATGTGCCGGTCCTGCTCAACCCGATTTCCAACCTGCCGGGCAGTTTCGAGATGCGCGCCGCCCGCATGGAAAACGCTGCGGCGCTGGAGGCCGCCGGGGTGGTCATCGCCATCAAGGGCAATGAGGGCTCGACCCACCGTGCGCGCGACATCCGCTACAATGCCGGCAACGCCGTCTCGCACGGTCTGTCCTACGGGGCCGCCATCGCTGCCATCACAGTCAATCCGGCCCGCATCTTCGGCATGGCCGGCCAGTTCGGCGAGTTGAAGGCCGGGGCCGCGGCCGATGTGGTGATCTGGTCCGGCGACCCGCTGGAACCCCTCAGCCAGGCCGAGGCCGTCTATGTCGGCGGCGAGGCCCAGGCGATGACCAGTCGCCAGTTCCAGCTGCGCGACCGCTATCGCACCGGCGGGGTCCAGGCCAACGGGATGCCACCCGCCTACGGACAGTGATACAGGGCGGGGCATGACCCCGCCCGACACCGTCTCCACCCGCCTGTTCATCGACGCCGACGCCTGTCCGGTGAAGGACGAGGTGTATCGCGTGGCCGAACGCTATGGCCTGCAGGTCTTTGTCGTCTCCAACGGCTGGATCAACACCCGGCGCGCCCCCTGGATCGAACAGGTGGTGGTCGACGCCGGGCCCGATATCGCCGACGACTGGATCGCCGAGCGGGCGGTGACCGGCGATATCGTCATCACGTCGGACATCCCCCTGGCCGACCGCTGCCTGAAGGCCGGGGCCCAGGCGCTGAAGCCCAATGGCCAGGCCTTTACCCCGGATTCGATCGGCTCGGCCCTGGCCGGACGGCTGGTCGGTGAACATATGCGGTCGATGGGGCTGCCGACCTCGGGGCCGCCGCCGTTCGGACCGAAGGACCGCTCGGCCTTCCTTCAGGCCCTGGACACGGCGGTGGTCCGGGCCCGACGGAGCGTGCCGTGAGGATCGTCATTCCCGAGGACGAGCTGGAGTTCCGCTTCTTCCGTGCCGGCGGGCCGGGCGGCCAGAACGTCAACAAGGTCTCGACCTCGGTGCAGATGCGGTTCGACGCGCGCAATTCCCCGTCCCTGACCGAGCCGGTCCGGGCACGGCTGATGAAGCTGGCCGGCAGCCGCCTGACCCAGGACGGCGTCATCCTGATCACCGCCGTCCGTTTCCGCTCGCAGGAGCGCAACCGCGCCGACGCCATCGCCCGGCTTCAGGACATGGTCGACGCGGCCGCCGTGGCCCCGGTCTATCGCGTACCGACGCGACCGACCCGCGCCTCGAAGGAACGGCGGCTGGTGGGCAAGGCCAAACGCTCGGGCATCAAGTCGGCGCGCGGGCGGCCGGATACCTCGGACTGACGCGGGGCCCTATTGCGTCGGGGCGGGCCGGAACAGCAGGGCCCCGATCCTGCCGTCGTCGTTGAAGCCGATCATCCATTCCGTTTCCGCATTGGCGAACAGCACGCTGAACAGGTCAGCCCCGTCGCGCTTGCCGACAAAGGTCACGGCCTGGACCGCGCCGAAGCTGCGGATCAGCGGCGTGACCTGGTCGGCCTGGGCGGTGATCGCAGCGACCAGGTCATCGGACAGGTTGGCGGTATCGATGTCGCCGGCGGCGGCTCCGGCGATGAAGTCACGCAGCGCATCCTCGGATCGCTCGTCTGCCATGGCCTGGACGATGACGGGCGCGGCCGGGGCCGGGGCGGTCTGGTCGAAGCTGTTGGGCAGGCTGGCGGCGGCGGGTCCGGTCTGGGCCAGGGCGGCGGCCGGGACGAGCAGCAGGGCCAGGCCGGCGAGGGCGGTGATCTTCATGGTCGGGGCTCCGGTGTGAGGATCAGAACATGATCCGCCAAAGCGACAGAACAAGGGCACCGGTCCCGGTGCCCAGGGCCAGCACGACCCCGGCTACAAGCCAGCGCGAGGTCACGGACTGGACCACGACCGTGGCGGACTCGGGCGGCCTCTGGGCCCATTGCGACAGGGCGCGCAGGGTTGTCACCACCTCGTCCACGGCCTCGCGGACCTGGGCCTGGGGCCCCAGCTCGCGCCGGATCCAGCGCTCGACCACCGGCTGGGCCGCGGCCCACAGATCATGGTCGGGGTTCAGCCGCCGCGCCACACCCTCGACCGAGACCATGGTCTTCTGCAGCAGGATCAGCTCGGGCCGAAGATGCATGTCGAACAGGGCGGTGATCTCGAACAGCTGACCCAGCAACCGGCCCATCGACACCTGGCTGGCCTGTTTGCCGATGACCGGCTCGCCGACCGCGCGCAGGGCCTGGGCGAAGGCCTCGACCGAATGGTGCGGCGGCACATAGCCGGCCTCGAAATGGACCCGGGCGATGCGGTCATAGTCGCGGCTGAGGAAGCCCCACAGGATCTCGGCCAGATAGCGGCGCTCGGACGGGCCGAGACGGCCGATGATGCCGAAATCGACGGCCACCACCTCGGCCGGGGCGCGGGCGAACAGATTGCCCTCGTGCAGGTCGGCGTGGAAGGTGCCGTGGTCCAGCGCCTGGCCCAGGAAGGCGCGCACGATATTGTCGGCCAGGGCGTTGCGGTCCAGGCCCGGCTGGTCGGCGGCGGCGGGGTCGGTCATGGCCATGCCCTCGGCCCATTCGAGCGTCAGCACCCGTTTGCCGACCCCCTCCCAGACCACGGCGGGGGCCGACATATGGCCGCCCTCCACCATGATCTCCCGCAGCTCCGAGGCGGCGGCCGCTTCCAGCCGCATATCCAGTTCCAGCTGCAGCGCCCGGGCGATGGTCTCGACGAAGGCCTCCGGCTTCAGCCTTCGTGACAGCGGCACGAACCGGTCGGCCAGCCGCGCCGCCAGCCGCATCGAGTCCAGCCCCCTGGCCACGCGCCGCTCGACCCCGGGCCGCAGCACCTTGACCGCGACCTTGCGGCCGTCGGCCAGCCAGGCCGGATGGGCCTGGGCCAGGGAGGCGGCCCCGATCGGGTCGCCGAACCCGGTGAACAGACTGTCCAGCGGCCGCCCCAGAGAGCGCTCGACCTCGGCCCGCGCCTCGGCCGTAGGGAAGGGCTCCAGCCGGTCCTTGAGCCGCCCCAGGTCGGTGGCGAACTCGGCCCCGAAGATGTCGGCACGCGTGGCCATGACCTGACCCAGTTTGATCGCCACCGGCCCCAGGTGTTCGAACGCCCTGGCCAGCCGCTGGCCGGGGCGACCCTCGCGGCCCTCGCGGCGCGCGAACAGATGGATCCCCCAGGCTATAGGCCGGGCCCAGCCGGGCAGCTGTCCCGTGATTTCGCGCGGGGTCAGGGCGTCGTGGCGCGCCAGCACGCCCAGCCAGCCGAGCAACCGCCAGCCTGCCCCCAGCGGGTCGCGCACCGGCAGGGCGACAGGCGGCGTCGGGGCCGTCCGGTAGCGGGTCGTGCCGGTCAGATCGCC
>CAXBHG010000042.1:0-17116 GCA_963975385.1 uncultured Brevundimonas sp. | reverse complement strand
GATGCTGCCGCCCTATGACAGCGCCGCTACGCTTCAGCGGCTGGAGGCCGAGATCGCGGCCCTCGACCCGGCCCGGATCGTGCTGCTGGGCGACAGTTTCCACGACGCCCGCGCCATCGGCCGCATGGCCCCGGACGACCGCACGCGGCTGGACCGGCTGGCCACCGCCCGCGACTGGGTCTGGCTGGAGGGCAATCACGACCGGGTCGCCCTGGGCGAGGACCTGACCGGCCTGACCGGAACGGTGGTCGAGACCCTGTCGCTGGGCGCGCTGCGTCTGGTGCATGAGCCGCAGTCGGGCGATCAGCCGGGCGAGGTCGCCGGCCATCTGCACCCGGCCGCCCGCGTCGCCGCCCACGGCCGCGGCGTGCGCCGACCCTGTTTCGTGACGGACGGATCGCGGCTGATCCTGCCCGCCTTCGGGGCCTTCACCGGCGGACTGAATGTCCGCGACCCGGCCATCGCGGGCCTGTTCGCCGAGCCGCCGATGGCCGCGGCCCTGGGCCGGGACCGGGTGCATGCGCTGGCGTGGGCGACGTTACGTTAGCTTATGCGAGGTATTCGACCGTGATACGTTCTGGGCTTGCTGGAGGACAGTATGAATCGACCCGCCAACGCAGCACCGCAGGTTAGGAAAAATCTTGAAAGGCTCCGGGTGGAACTTCAGCGAGCTTTCGCGGCACCTGAGTCTGCCTACGTTCTTCTCTCCGCCGCCGAGGTCATTGTCCGCAACCGGCGCTGAGGAAAAACCCGAGCGGATCGCAGTGTCGGGATCCGAAACCTTTGCCTCGGTTCTACCAGCGGAATTTCACCAGTGCACCGGGGCGGCCGACGAAGTTGTCCGTTGAAGCGCGGCCGTGGCGGTCGACGACGGTAACCCTGAAATAATCGCCGTGCACCCGGTCCACGGCGAACCGGGTTGTCAGCACGGAAAACGCATCGCGTGTTGTGCCATGCTTCATGCAAAGCTCGTCCAGGCCCCTCGTCGCATATGCAGTGATTGCTTTCCCGAGCGCCGCTGATGGCTTGGCACCTGCAGTTTCCCCGGTCAGGAAATTGACCTCGATGAATGCTTCAGGTGATCGTTTCGCTTCGCCGTAAATATCCATCTCGTAGGTGCCGATCAACAAACCGATCCCGCTCGCCAGCGAATGAGAGATGTTGTGTCCGATGGATTTCAGTTCGGCGAACTTTAGCCGGCGGTTTGGTGGCTTCACCAGCAACCCGTCCGACGCCGCCTCCAGCTCCCGCTCCAGCCGGTCCATGAACACATCCCGCTTCAGCCCCGCGGGGATCGGCGGCAGGAACTCATAGACGATCGTCCCCGGATAGCGCCGGAACCCGTGGGCGGGCCAGTGGACGCCGGAGTTGGTGGCCATCGGGGTGCAGGGGCAGTCCAGGTCACGGTACAGGGCGGCGATGCCGGGCTTGTAGTCGGGCGCGGCCCCGACCGGGGTGCGGGTGCCCTCGGGGAAGATCAACATCTGCCGGCCCTCGGCGAACCGGTCGCGGGCCTGGCGCACCATGGCCTTCAGCGCCTTGGAATGGGCCGAGCGGTCGACGGCGATCATCCGGGTCTTGGTGGCGAACCAGCCGAAGAAGGGCAGGGGGCCCAGCTCCTGCTTCATGATGAAACAATTGTCCGGCAGGATGGCGAAGGGGGCGATCACGTCCAGCATGCTCTGGTGTTTGCCGGCGATCAGGGCCGCCCCGGTCGGCCGGTGTTCGAGGCCGCGGAACTCGACCTTCACGCCCGCGATCCAGCGCAGGCCGAACAGGCAGAACCGGGCCCAGCTGCGGATCACCCACATGGCCTGGCGATAGGGCATCAGCAGGGCCGGAGACAGGCCGACGGCGAACAGGGCCATCGACAGATACAGCCAGGCGACAAAGAGCAGGGAGCGGACGGTGGTCACGCGGGCGCGGTTTCGGCTGCGGTCGTGTCGGCCCGGGTCCCGGCATCGTCGGCGGTTAGACGGTGCACGCCGGCCCGCGTCAGGGCGGCGAGGTATTTCATATATTCCAGCGTCATGCGTCGGGCCGTCACGGCAGCCCGCCACCAGCGCGAATCATCCAGCGACGGGGTCGAGACGGCGAAGGGGGTCAGGGTCACATCGGGGGCGGCGGCGTGGATCTCCACCAGGCTGCGCGGCATATGATAGTCCGAGGTGACCACGATCAGGCTGTCATAGCCCTTGGTCTGTGCCCAGGCGGCGATCTCGCGCGCATTGCCCGAGGTGTTCTCGGCCTCGAAGCCCAGATCGACACAGCAGTTGAACAGACGGTTGGAGCCCGGCGTCAGGGCGCGCAGTTCCTGGCGGCGGACCTCGCGATTGACGCCCGAGATCAGCAGCCGCTTGCCCTTGCCCTGTTCCAGCAGGCGCACGGCGACATTGACCCGTTCGGCCGACGGCCCGGTCAGGGCCACGATGGCGTCGGCGCGGGCCGGTTCATCAGCGGGGGTCAGGTTGCGCACCCGGTCCGCGAAGGCGAACAGGCCGACCAGCCAGACCAGGGCGATGATCGCGATGAGAGTCAGAAACTTCATAGCCCTTCCTAACGCCGCCGCCGCAGGCTCGCCAGCGCTGTAATCCGCGCCGCGACAACCGCTACCGTAGCCGCCAGAAGGGGGCATGGCGAGAGCAGCCACAGGTCGCTCCAGGCCAGGGGCAGGGCAGGGCTGATACCGTCGCTGCCGCCGAGGCCGCGCAGCCCCGCGACCAGCAGGGCGGCGACAACCGCCCCGGTCGCGCCTGCCCCGGCCGCGAGCAGGCCGAATCGCAACTGATACAGGCCGGCGATGGTGCCGTCGGTGGCCCCGTTCAGGCTCAGGGTCTCGATCACCGGCCGCTGGGCCGCCATGGCGGCGCGGGTCGCATAGGCGATGGCCGCCCCCGCCGCGAGGGCCGTGACCAGAAACGCGGCCCCGGCCAGCAGGGTAAGGATCATGGCCGCGCGCTCGACCTCGCCGCGCCACAGGCTGTGATCGTCGACACTGGCGTCCAGTCCGGCCTCGGCCAGGGCCCGGCTGAGGGTGACGGCGCTGGCCGGGACCTCCGGATCCAGCCGCACGATGACCAGATGCGGCAGGGGCAGGTCGGGCAGGACCGCGTCGCCGATCCACGGGCGCAGCAGGGCCTCGGCCGTCTCGCGGTCCATGGCCTCGGCCTCGGCCACCCCGTCGACCCCGGCCAGGGTCTCGGCGGCGCGGGCGGCAGCTCCGGCTCCGGTCTCGCCGACACGCGGCCGCACCTGCACCGTGGCCTCGGCCCGCAACTGGCCGGCCCAGCCGTGCGCGGCCCGGTCGGCCGATGCGGCTCCCACAGCGGCCAGACAGGCGAGGAAGCACAGGATGGCGATCACCGCCGCCAGCCAGGGCTCGCCCGCGCTGTCGCGCGGCAGCAGGCCGGGCGCGCTGCGGTTGCGGGCGATCATGACCGGTCTCCGACCAGCCGTCCGCCCTCAAGACGCAGGATGCGGGCCCCGGACCGGGCGGCCAGGGCCTGGTCATGGCTGGCGATCAGCACGGTGGTGCCCAGCTGGTTCAGCGACTGGAACAGGCGCAGCAACCGCTCGCCCATGGCGGCGTCGATACTGCCCGTCGGCTCATCGGCCAGGATCAGGTCGGGACGACTGATCACGGCCCGGGCGATGGCCAACCGTTGTTTCTCGCCGCCGGACAGGGACGGCGGCGTGTCCGCCATCCGGTCGCCCAGGCCGACCCAGTCCAGCATTTCCGCGACATTGCCGACATAGTCAGCGCGTTTCAGCCCGGCCAGCCGCAGCGGCAAGGCGACGTTGTCGAAGGCGCTGAGGTGATCCAGCAGGCGGAAGTCCTGGAACACCACCCCCATGCGCCGCCGTACCGCCGGAATGGTCCGGCGCGGCAGGGAGGTGACGTCGTCACCGAACAGGCGCAGCCTGCCGGTGGTCGGCCGTTCGACCAGGGTCAGGAGCTTGAGCAGCGATGATTTTCCAGCACCTGACGGGCCGGTAAGAAAGTGGAAAGAGCCGCACGGCAGAATGAGGTTGATGTCCCGAAGCACGCCGGGCGCGTCCGCATAGCCGAACCCCACGCCCTCAAGGCGAACGGTGGCGGCAGCGGACACGGTTTCGGCGGTGCGGCGGGGCGATTCGGGCATAGGTTACTTATGGGATCGAGGCGGAATGTCGCCTCGACGGGAGGGGGCTCAACGCCTCGCAGTCAGACCACATGATACTGACCTGCCCGTCCTGCGCCACCAGCTATTTCACCCCTGACGATGCAATCGGTCCGGGCGGGCGCCGCGTGCGCTGCAAGAGCTGCAGCCATGTCTGGCACGCCAGCGCCGACGAACCGCTGGAATTGAACGCGGCCACCGTCCTGATCGCCGATTCGGAACAGGCCGCGATCACCGCCGCCGGCCCTGAACCCGTCGCCGCCCCTGCCGGGTTCGGCAAGCGCGACGATGCGACCGAGAGCCTGGCCGAGACCCCCGCACCGGAGCTGCCCAAGGCCTTCCGGGCCCGGGCCGAGCAGCAGCGCCGCCTGCGCCGCGCCGCCGCCCATGGTGCGGTCTGGGCCGGGATCGCCTCGGCCTTCGTCGCCCTGCTGTCCGCCGGCTGGCTGTTCCGGGTCGAGGTCGTCGAACTGTATCCCCGCGCCGCCGCCGCCTATGCCGCGGTCGGGGCCCCGGTGAATCCGACCGGACTGGAGTTTGAGGCCATCACTGCCCGGGCCGCGCCGGGCGCGCCCGACCGGGTCCTGGTCTCGGGGGCGCTGCGCAATGTCCGGTCGGGCGAGGTCGTGGCCCCGCCGGTGCGACTGGCGCTGCTGGATGCCCACGGGGCCGAGATTGGCCACGCCGTGGTGCGGATCGACGCCGCCCCGGTGCTGCCGGGCAAGGTCCAGGGCTTTGCTGTGCTGATCGCCGATCCGGGCAGCAAGGCCGCCGGCGTCGACGTGGTCTTCCAGTCGCCCGAGGCGGCCCGTCGTCCGGTGCCCGATAGCCATGCCGCCCCGCCCGCTCCGGCAGCGGCTGAACCGGCTCACCCTGCCCCCCGCCCGTTGCCCACGGCCGACGAGGGCGGCCTGCGTCCGGCCCTGGCTCCGATGCCGGACCCCGATGACCAGCATCCCGTCGACGCGGTACCGGTCCATGCCCCGGCTCTCGACACGACCGGGCATGAGGCGGTATCCGCCTCCCATCATGGCTGATGACCCCCAGGCCGTAGCGGCCACCCCGACCGTCCTGCTGCCCGAGGCCGAGATCCAGCGGATCGTCGCCGACCTGGCCGCGCGCATCGCCCCGGTGATCGACGACGAGACCGTTGCCGCCGTCCTGCTGACCGGGGGGCTGTGGTTCGCGGCGGACCTGACCCGGGCGCTGTCGCGGGTCGGCCGCCATGTCCGGTTCGACGCCCTGTGGCTGGCCTCCTACGGGGACGAGAAGTCCAGCCGGGGCCGGATCGACGTCCATGCCCCCTACCAGCGACCGATCGCCGGCCGCCGGGTGCTGATCCTCGACGATGTGTTCGATACCGGCCTGTCACTGGCCGAGGCGGTTCGCATCACCCGCGAGGCGGGGGCGGCCGAGGTGCTGACCTGTGTCTTCGCCAAAAAGCCCTGGCCCCTGCCGCGCGCGCCCGAGCCGGACTTCGTCGGCTGGGAGGCCCCCAACCGGTTCCTGGTCGGCTATGGCCTCGACAATGCCGGGGCCCTGCGCGGGCTGCCGGACGTCTGCGCCCTCGACTGAACCGCCCGCGTCGCCTCTCTTGCGAGGCGCGACAGTCGGGACGGGTGACGCGCCCCGACGGCGGCGCTAAACCATCGACAGGGAGACACGCACCATGACGACTCGCGCCAATGCGCCCCGCTACCAGTCCGGCTTCGGTAACCATTTCGCCACCGAGGCGGTGGCCGGAGCTCTGCCCGAGGGCCAGAATTCGCCGCAGAAGGCCCCGATGGGCCTCTATGCCGAACAGCTGTCGGGTACAGCCTTTACCGCCCCACGGGCCGAGAACCGGCGCAGCTGGCTGTACCGGCTGCGGCCCTCGGCCCAGCATCCGGCCTACAGTCCCTTCCCCCAGGGGCGGCTGCGCTCGGGGCCCTTCACCGAGGCCGAGCCCAATCCCAACCGGATGCGCTGGAACGCCCTGCCGATGCCCGACACGCCGACCGACTGGGTCGAGGGGCTGATCACCTATGGCGGCACCGGCGATCCCGAGGCCCTGAACGGCATCGGCATCCACCTGTATACGGCCAACCGCTCGATGGTGGACCGGGTCTTCTACAACGCCGACGGCGAGCTGCTGATCGTCGTTCAGGCGGGCGACCAGACCTTCGTGACCGAGATGGGGCAGATCACGGCCGGTCCGGGCGAAATCGTGGTCATCCCGCGCGGTGTGCGGTTCCGGGTCGACTGCGCCGGACCGATCCGCGGCTATGTCTGCGAGAACTACGGCACGCCCTTCCGCCTGCCGGACCTGGGCCCGATCGGCTCCAACGGCCTGGCCAACCCGCGCGACTTCCTGGCCCCGGTCGCGGGTTTCGAGGACGTCGACCGCCCGACCGAATGTATCCAGAAATACGCCGGGCGGCTGTGGACCACGACCTTTGACCATAGCCCGCTCGATGTGGTCGCCTGGCACGGCAATCTGGTCCCGTACAAATACGATACGGCGCGGTTCAACACGATCGGCACGGTCAGCTATGACCATCCGGACCCGTCGATCTTCACCGTCCTGACCTCGCCCAGCGACACGCCCGGCACCGCCAACTGCGACTTCGTCATCTTCCCGCCGCGCTGGATGGTGGCCGAGCACACCTTCCGGCCGCCGTGGTTCCATCGCAATGTGATGAGCGAATTCATGGGGCTGGTGACCGGTGAATACGATGCCAAGGAGGGCGGCTTCGCCCCCGGCGGGGCCAGTCTGCACAACTGTATGAGCGGCCACGGGCCGGATCAGGCCAGCTATGACAAGGCGGTCGCGGTCGACCTCAAGCCGGTGAAGATCGACAACACCCTGGCCTTCATGTTCGAGACCCGGCTGCCGATCCGCACCACCCGCTGGGCCCAGACCACGCCGCTGATGCAGCTGGACTACGATGAGGTCTGGGACGGGTTCACCAAGGGAGACGTCAAATGAGCTTGCGCCTGGCGATCGCGACCACCGCCGCCCTGCTGCTGGCGGCCTGCGCCCCTGTGGCCCCGGCACCCGACGGCCCCGTTATCACGGACCAGACCCCCACCGCCGCCGCCTGTGCCGCGCGTGGCGGTGAACTGCAACCGGTCGGCCGGATGCAGAGCCTGCAGTGCGTGATCAAATACGTCGACGCCGGCAAACGCTGTACGGACGGCGACGACTGCCTCGGCGACTGCCGCATTGAGGACATGGCCAGCCGTCCGCAGGAAGGCGCGCCGGCCGTCGGCCAGTGTCAGGCCAGCAGCAATCGCTTCGGCTGTTTCACCACGGTCGAGGGCGGCCGGGCCGACGCGACGCTCTGCATCGACTGACCGGGTGCATCCAACGGCGGTCGGGATCCGTTTCTGAACCATGACCCTGATCGAAATCGCCGTCCTTCTGTCCGTGAACCTGGCCCTGATCCTCGGGGTGATGACGGCCCTGTGGCTGGTCTCGCTCAAGGTTCGGGATGTCAGCTTCATCGACGGTGTCTGGCCCCTGGCCATGCTGTTTCTGGCCCTGGTGACCTGGCCGCGGACTGACGGCGATGCGGGTCGCAAATGGCTACTGCTGGGGATCGTTATGCTTTGGGCCGGGCGGCTGGCCTGGCATCTGCTGCGGCGCTGGCGCGCGAACGGGGCCGACGCCCGCTATGTCGCCATCCTCAAGGATCGCAGCAAAAAAGGCTGGAGTTTCGGCAAGACGGCCCTGCTGGTCGTCTTCCTGCCGCAGGGTGTGCTGGCCTGGCTGACGTCCCTGCCGGTGCAGCTGGGTCAGGTGACGGCGACGCCCGCACTGGGCGTGGTCGCCTTTGCCGGCGCGATCCTGGCGCTCACCGGACTGGTGTTCGAGACGGTGGGCGACGCCCAGCTGGACGCATTCCGGCGAGACACTGCCAGGGCGGGTCAGGTGCTGGACACCGGCCTGTGGCGCTATACCCGCCACCCCAACTATTTCGGTGACGCCTGCGTCTGGTGGGGTCTGTGGCTGATCGCGGCCGAGAGCGGGGCCGTGGGTCTATGGGCGATCGCCGGCCCCCTGTTCCTGACCTTCACCCTGACACGCTGGTCAGGGATCGGCATCACTGAAAAGGCCATCCACCGCTCGCGACCGGGCTATGCCGACTATGTCGCGCGTACCAGCGCCTTCATTCCGTGGCCACCGAAGACGCGCTGACGTCCGACACGGAAAACCCCCGCCGCTTGTGCGACGGGGGCTGACCGGTTTGGAGGAATCCCCGGGGATCATGGGCCCCGGCGGCTGCCGGATCAGTGGGCTTCGGTGGCCATGCTCGGCGAGGTGTTGGGGGTGTTCTCGGTGGTCATGCCGCCGTCGGCGTTGCCGGCCTGCTGTTCGATACGGTCAGCCTCGGCGTTAAGGGCGGTCTCCTCGGCCTCGGTCGGCGCGTCGGCGGCCTGGGCCTCGAGCGCGTCGGCCTGGACCTCGGCCTGTTTGTCGGCGGCGCTTTCGCCACAGGCGGCGAGCCCGGCGACCGCGAAGGTGGCGGCGGCGGCGATGATCAATTTACGCATGGTGTATCCCTTCCTCTGTGGAGAGCGGGAAACGTCGTGGCCCGGAATCGGTTCAATTTTCGACCGGACAATATTGAATGTCAGCCCTGATCGGCGAAGGCGACCCGCCCGGCTCCCAGCAGGGCGGCGTGTTTGTGCAGGATCACATGGGTGGGAATCGCCGCCATATAGTCCTGGAACCGGCCCTTGCGTTCGAATCGCTCGCGGAACGGACTGGCCTTCAGGAACGGCAGGATGCGCGGGGCGATACCGCCGGCGATATAGACGCCGCCGCGCGCGCCCGTGGTCAGGGCGATGTCCCCGGCCACGGCTCCAAGTATGGCGCAGAACCGGGCCAGCGTCGCCCCGCAGGTGCTGTGGTAATCGGCAAGCGCCGCCTCTGTGATCAGCGCGGGATCCTCGACATGGCTGGCGCGGCCGTCGATCTCGGCCAGGGCCTTGTGCAGGTTCAGCAGCCCGGGGCCACAGATCAGCCGCTCGATCGAGACCCGGTCATAGCGCCGGCGCATGATACGCAGCACCTCGTCCTCGACCGGATCACCCGGCGCGAAACAGACGTGCCCCCCCTCGCTGGGCATGGCCATCTGCTTGCCGTGCACGTCGCGGATCAGGGCCGAGACGCCGAAGCCGGTGCCGGGACCGAGCACCGCCAGCGTGGCGTGCGGATCGCCCTCCTCGGGCCCGCCCAGCGAGGCCAGCTGGTCCGGGGTCACGATCGGCGCGCCCCAGGCCAGGGCCTCGAAATCATTGATCAGCCGGATCGGGTTCAGACCCAGCTCGCCCAGTTCGCGTTCTGACACCCGCCATGGCGAATTGGTCAGGTCGATCTCGCCGTCGGTGACGGGGCCGGCCACGGCGATGACGCCGCCGGTCGGTCTGACCTTGCAGCCGTCGAGGAAGGCCGCGACCCCGGCCAGGAAGGTCGGGAACCGATGGGCCGGATAGCTCTCGACCCGGTCCAGCACCGGCAGGCCGTCGATCAGGCGGACGGTGGCGAAGCGGGCATTGGTGCCGCCGACGTCGCCGACCAGCAGGGTGGGGGCGCTCATGCGTCCACCGCCGCATTGACCCAGTTGGGATCGGACACGTCCCGGATCTCCGGTTTGCCGCCGCCGTGCAGGCCGGTGAAACAGACGGACGCCCCCTGTTCGGCCGAGCTGACCCCGGCGCGGAAGGCTCCGAACAGCTCGCGGCCATAGCCCCAGTCCTGGGACTCCGTTGGCCGGGCCCGTTTGCGGGCCATCAGTTCATGCGTCTCGATCCGGATATGCAGTTCGCCGGTCTCGGCGTCGACCCGGATCACATCGCCGTCGCGGACATAGGCCAGCGGGCCACCGTCGAGGGCCTCGGGCGTGACGTGAATGGCGGCCGGGGTCTTGCCCGAGGCCCCCGACATTCGCCCGTCGGTGACCAGGGCGACCTTGAAGCCACGATCCTGCAGCACGCCCAGTCCCGGCGACAGGCTGTGAAGTTCCGGCATGCCGTTGGCGCGCGGCCCCTGAAAGCGGACCACCGCGATGCCGTCATGGTCCAGCTCTCCGGCCCTGAAGGCGGCCAGAAACCCTTCCTGGCTGTCGAAGACCCGGGCCGGGGCCTCGACGATGCGGTGTTGCGGCTTGACCGCCGAGACCTTGATCACGGCCCGGCCCAGATTGCCCTGCAGCAGGCGCAGCCCCCCCTCGTGATCGAACGGATCCGAGGCAGGCCGCAGGATGGTGGTGTCGAGACTCTCGGTCACGCCGTCGCGCCAGACCAGCTTGCCGTCCAGCAGCAGCGGCTCCTGGAAATAGGGCGCGATCCCCTTGCCCATCACCGTGGTGACGTCGGAATGGATATGGCCGGACCGGGCCAATTCGCGGGCCACGAAGGCCACGCCGCCCGCGGCCTGGAAGGCGTTCACATCGGCGGTGCCGTTCGGATAGATCCGCGTCAGCAGCGGGGTGACCGAGGACAGCTGGTCCATGTCGGTCCAGTCGATGATGATTCCGGCCGCCCGGGCCATGGCCACCAGATGGATGGCATGGTTGGTCGAGCCGCCGGTGGCCAGCAGGGCAACGATGCCGTTGACGATGGATTTCTCGTCGATCACATCGGCCATCCGGCCCTTGCCGGTGCGGGCCAGTTCGACGGCGCGCTGCGCCGCCGCGGCGGTCAGGGCGTCGCGCAGACCGGTCTCGGGATGGACGAAGGCGGTCGAGGGCAGATGCAGCCCCATCAGCTCCATCATCATCTGGTTGGAGTTGGCCGTGCCGTAGAAGGTGCAGGTGCCGGGCGAATGGTAGGAGGCGATCTCGGTTTCCAGCAAGGTCGCACGATCGACCTTGCCCTGGGCGTATTCGGCCCGGACCAGGGCCTTTTCGGCATTGGGGATGCCCGACGGCATCGGCCCGGCCGGGGCGAACACCACCGGCAGATGGCCGAACGCCAGGGCTCCCATGAACAGCCCGGGCACGATCTTGTCGCACACACCCAGGCACAGCACGGCGTCGAAGGCGTCATGGGTCAGGCCGATGCCGGTCGACATGGCGATGACGTCGCGGCTGAACAGGGACAGCTCCATGCCGGGACGACCCTGGGTGACGCCGTCGCACATGGCGGGGGTACCGCCGGCGACCTGGGCCGTGGCCTCGACCTCACGCACCGCGTCGCGGATAACCTGGGGGTAGCGTTCGAACGGCTGGTGCGCGGACAACATGTCGTTATAGGCGGTGACGATGCCGATATTGGGCTGTGTCCCGGACATGGCGGTCAGCTTGTCCCTGATCGGGGCACCGGCAAAGGCATGGGCCCAGTTGGCGCAACTCAGCTTGGCCCGACCGACGTCCGAGCTTCCGGCGGTGTCCATGCGACGCAGATAGTCGGTGCGCGTCGCCCGGCTGCGGTCGATGATGCGTGCGGTGACCCCGGCGACGACAGGATGAAGTTTGGGTTTGGCAGCGGCCATCAGGCAGTCTCCGTCCAAAGGACCTGAAGCGGGACCCCGGCTTCAATCAGGGCGGCGATGGGCCGGGTCACCGGGTCTCCGGCGGCCTCGCTCTCAAACACCGCACGTTTGGCGTCACCGGTCAGGGCCAGGATGACCCGTTCGGCCCTGACCAGATAAGGCAGGTTGATCGACAGGCGTTCCATCGACGGGGCCGCGCCGTCACGCCCGGCAGGCACGCCCAGCACCGTCGGATGCAGGTGCGGACTGAGCAGGCTTTCCAGCGTCGGACTGCCGGGGAACATTGAACAGATGTGCCCGTCCTCGCCCATGCCCAGCAGCACAACGTCGATGCCCCCGACCTCGGCCCCCAGGGCCCGTGCGGCGATCAGGGCCGAGCGGTCGACGGTGATCGACGGGTGGAACAGGGGCACGAACCGGGCCGCCGCCGCGGGGCCCTTCAGCAGGGTCCGCTTCAGCAGGCGGGCATTGGAGTCCGGTGACGTCTCCGGGACATAGCGCTCGTCGATCAGGGTGACCGCGATCTTCGACCAGTCCAGGACGGCTTCGGACATGACCCGGTAGATCGGCTTGGGCGTTGAGCCGCCGGCTCCCGCAAACACGGCCCGGCCCCGGGCCTTGACCGAGGCCGCGAGACCATCGGTCAGGCGGGTGGCACAGGCCTGGGCCCAGTCGGCGGCAGTCGGGAAGGTCTCGATGGCAGGGATCACAGGTGCAGTCCGAATCGGGCAGAGGGCAGGCAGTCGTCAAACATCATTCTTGTTCCAGGCGCGACCGGTGTCGGTCAGCAGCTTGCGCGCCGAGGCGGGGCCCCAGGTACCGGCAGCATAGGGTTCCAGCCGGACCGCGGCTCCGGCCCAGGCGCTGGACACGTCATCGACCCATTCCCACGCCTTCTCGGCCTCGTCGCGACGCACGAACAGGGTCGAGTCCCCGGCCATGGCGTCGAGCAGCAACCGCTCATAGGCGATGCGGCGACGCGGGGCGGCCTCGCCCTTGCCGTCGACCCCCCACGACAGGGACATGCGGATCGGCTGCAACTGCATGCGCAGGTCGAGGCCGGGACGTTTGTTCATCACCGTCAGGGAGATGTCCTCTTCCGGCTGGAGTTCAATCACAAGACGGTTGTCGCTGACGTCGCCGCGGCTGTCGTCACGGCCGAAGATCGAATGCGGCACGGCCTTGAACTGGATGACGATCTCGGTGCGCTTCTCCTTCAGCCGCTTGCCGGTGCGCATGAAGAAGGGCACGCCCGCCCAGCGCCAGTTGTCGATATTGGCGCGGATGGCGACGAAGGTCTCGGTGTCCGACGGCTGGCCGCGATCCTCGCTGTAGCTGACGGCCGGCGTGCCATCGACGGTTCCGGCGATATACTGGCCGCGCACGGTGACCGTTTCCGCGTCTTCCGGCGTGATCGGGCGCAGCGAGCGCAGCACCTTGACCTTCTCGTTGCGGACCGAGTCCGGATCGAGATCCGACGGCGGCTCCATCGCGACCAGACACAGAAGCTGCAGCATATGGTTCTGGACCATGTCCCGCAGTGCACCGTACTCGTCGTAATACGGCCAGCGGTCACCGACCCCGACCGTCTCGCCGATGGTGATCTGGACGTGGTCGATGGTCAGGTTGTTCCAGAGCGGTTCGAAGATGGTGTTGCCGAAGCGCAGGGCGATCAGGTTCTGGACCGTCTCCTTGCCGAGATAGTGGTCGATACGGAAGACCCGGTCCTCGGTGAAGGCCCGACCGACGGCCGCGTCGATCTCGCGGAAAGACTCCAGGTCGCGTCCGACCGGCTTCTCGATGACGATGCGCGACCGTGGCCCGGCCAGTCCGGCCTCGGCCATGGCATCGACGATATGGCCGAACAGGGAGGGGGACACGGCGAGAAAGGAGGTCAGGTCCTCATCGTCGCCCAGTCTGGCCTTCAGCGTCTTCAGACTTTCAGGGCTGGTGGCGTCCAGCGCCAGATAGTCGAGGCGGGCGGCCAGCCGGTCCCAGCTGGTGGGGTCCCAGCCGCCGTCGGCGCGAGCGCGGGGTTCGACCGCCTCACGGGTGCGGGTGATGAATTCCGGGACCGTCTCCTCGCTGCGGGCGGCGGCGATGATCTTCAGTCCGTCCGGCAGCAGACCGTCCCGCTCAAGGAAATAGAGCGAGGGCAGCAGCATCCTCATGGCCAGGTCGCCGCCGCCGCCAAAGAGAACCAGTGCCGCCATCGCGTGTGTCGCTTCCCGTCAAATTCGCTTGTGGTTCAGTGTTTGGCTGCTTCGGCCCTTTGAGCCAACACGTCGAGGACGTCCTGAAACACCAAGTTACGCGACCTTAGCAGAACCAGCAGATGATAGATCAGGTCGGCGGCCTCTGAACACACCTCCGCATCGGGACCGGCGGCCCCGGCCAGCGCCGTTTCCACCCCCTCCTCACCGACCTTCTGGGCCACACGTTTGGGACCCTCGGCCAGCAGGCGGGCGGTCCAGCTTTCGGCCGGATCTGCCCCGGCGCGGTCGATGACCGTCTGCTCCAGCCGGGCGATCCGGCCCAGACCCGGCGCGTCGGCACCGCCGAAACAGCTGGTGGTGCCCAGATGGCAGGCCGGTCCCATCGGCCGTACTGCCAGCACCAGGGCGTCGCGGTCGCAGTCCGCGGTGATGGTGACGACCTTGAGGCGGTTGCCCGAGGTCTCGCCCTTGCGCCAGCGCCCGCCGCGCGAGCGCGAGAAGAAGGTCGCCTCGCCGGACGCGATTGTCTCGTCGAGGGCGGCGCGATCCATATAGGCCAGGGTCAGCACCTGCAGGGTGTCGGCGTCCTGGACCACCACCGGGATCAGGCCGTCACCCTTGGCGAAGTCGACGGTAGCGGGATCGAGGGTCACGGGCGGATCTCCTGGCCGGAGTCGGAAAGGAAGGTCTTCAGGTCGGGAATGGTCAGGGCTCCGGTGTGGAACACGCTGGCGGCCAGCGCCCCCGATACATCGGCGTCGCGGAACACGTCGAGGAAATGCTGCGCCGACCCGGCCCCGCCCGAGGCGATCAGCGGGATGGTCAGCCGGGCCCGGGCCTCGGCCAGCTGGGCGATGTCATAGCCGGACCGGACCCCGTCCTGATCGATACAGTTCAGCACGATCTCGCCGGCCCCCAGGGTCTGGGCCTCGACGATCCAGTCCATGGTGCGCCGGCCGGCGGCGCGGCGGGCGTCAGGATCGCCGGTGTATTTGTGCACGACCCATTCCCCGTCCTCGAGACGACTGTCGACGCCGACGACGACGCACTGGCTGCCCAGCCGCGCCGCCATCTCGCCGATCAGCTCGGGGCGTTCGAGGGCGGGGGAATTGATCGAGACCTTGTCGGCTCCGTTGTCCAGGCAGCGGGCCGCCTGGTCGACGGTGCGGATGCCGCCGGCGACGCAGAAGGGGATGTCCAGCAGCCGGGCGATGTCGCGCACCCAGCCATAGTCGAGCGTGCGACCCTCGGGCGAGGCGGTGATGTCATAGAAGACCAGCTCGTCGGCCCCCTGGTCGCGGTAGCGGGCGGCCAGATCGGCGGCGTCGCCCATGTCGACATGGCCTTCGAAGCGGACGCCCTTGACCACCCGGCCGTCGCGGACGTCGAGGCAGGGGATGATGCGGCGCGCCGTCATACTGTTGCCGCGACCGCCTCGGCCACGGTGAAGCGCGCCTCATAGAGGGCGCGGCCGACGATGACGCCGTCGCAGCCGACGGCGCGGGCGGCCGACAGGTCGGACAGGTCGGATACGCCGCCCGAAGCCTGGACCTTGAGATCAGGCCGCCGCCGGACGATCTCGCCGAGCAGGTCGACATTTGGTCCGGTCAGGGCCCCGTCGCGCCCGACATCGGTCACCAGCAGGTGTTCGACAGTCCCGGGGGGGTAGCGGTCCAGCGCGGCCCAGAGGTCGATCTCGGCGGCCTCGGTCCAGCCCTTCAGGGCCGGTACCCAACGGTCGCCGTCCGCCTTGACGTCAATGGCCAGGGTGATGCGGTCCGGCCCGAACCGCTCCAGCCAGCCGGCCACGGCATCGGGCCGGCTGACAGCGAGCGATCCGATGACAACGCGACTGACGCCGGCGGCCAGCAGGGCGCGCACGTCGTCATCGGAGCGGACGCCGCCGCCGGACTGGATGCGGATGTCGACGGCGGCGGCCAGCTCGCGGATCAGATCGTGCTGCATGGCGCGCCCGGCCTCGGCCCCGTCCAGGTCGACGATGTGGGCCCAGCTTGCGCCGGCGGCGGCAAAGCCGGCGAGACGGCCGGCCGGATTCTCGTCGTAGCGGGTGACCTGGTCGAACCGGCCGTGCATCAGCCGCACGCAGACGCCGCCCTTCAGGTCGATGGCGGGATAGATGATCATGTGACGAGCTCCAGAAAATTCTTCAGGATGCGGGCTCCAGTCGCGGCCGAACGTTCGGGATGGAACTGGCAGCCCCAACGGTTTTCGCTGCGCACCACGGCGGGCACGGCGGTGCCGTAGTCGGCGGTGGCCAGGGTGGCCTCGGTGACCGGGCAGACGAAGCCATGCACGAAATAGGCATAGTCGCCGTCACGGACTCCGCTCAGCAGCGGGTCGGGTTTCACGACCTCCAGCCGGGTCCAGCCCATGTGCGGCACCGGCAGGTCGGGGCGACCTTCCAGCCTGCGCACCGTGCCGGGGATCAGGCCCAGCAGGTCCACGCCGCCGCCCTCGTCGCTGCGCTCGAACAACAGCTGCTGGCCGAGGCAGACCCCGAGCAGGGGGCGGCTGAAGGCCCGGATCGGCGCACTCAGACCCAGGGCTTCCAGTCGCTGCATCGCATAGGCGGCGGCCCCGACGCCGGGCAGGATCAGCCGCTCGGCGGCGGCGATCTGCTCCGGATCATCGGTGATGACGACGGCGGCCCCCAGCCGTTCCAGTGCGAACTGCACCGAGGCCGTGTTGCCCGCCCCGTAGCCGACGACGGTGACCGTGCTCACAGCACCCCCTTGGTCGAGGGGATGGCGTCGCCCTCGACCCGGATGGCCTGACGCAGGGCGCGGCCGAAGGCCTTGTAGACGGCCTCGGTCTTGTGGTGGTCGTCGTCCCCCGTGACCGTGACGTGAATGGCGGCCCCGAGGTGTTCGGCCAGCGAGCGGAACACATGGGCGGTCAGGTCGGTGCGATAGTCGCCTATGAAAGGCGTGGCGAAGGTGCCGTCGAACACCGGATAGGGGCGGCCCGACAGGTCGATGGACACCGCCGCATTGGCCTCGTCCATCGGCAGGACAAAGCCGTAGCGGGCGATGCCGCGCCGCTCGCCCAGCGCCAGTTTCAGGGCCTGGCCGAGGGCGATGGCGCTGTCCTCGATCGTGTGGTGCGGGTCGGTGTGCAGGTCGCCCTCGCACGCCAGCCGCAGCGAGAAGCCGCCGTGGGCGGCGACCTGTTCCAGCATGTGGTCGAAGAAGCCGACCCCGGTGTGGATGGCGACCGGGCCGGGCGCGTCGAGGTCGACG
>CAXBHG010000041.1:0-17232 GCA_963975385.1 uncultured Brevundimonas sp. | reverse complement strand
CGGCCATTCAGGCGATGGTGGCGCGCAAGCTGCCGCGCATGCTGGCGCTGGCGCAACGTCTGCTGGGCGACCCGGTCGAGGCCGAGGATGTGGCCCAGGAGGCCATGCTGCGGACCTGGCGACAGGCCCCGCGCTGGACGCCCGGCAAGGCCAAGTTCGACACCTGGCTGCATCGGGTGGCGCTCAACCTCTGCTACGACCGGCTGAGGCGACGGCGCGAAATTCCGACCGCAACCCTGCCGGAGCGTTCGGACGAGTCGGCGGCCCCGGACCGCGGCCTGCTGGCCGCCGATGTGGGCCGGAGGGTCGACGCGGCCCTCGCCCGGCTGCCCGAGCGGCAGCGCGAGGCCATTGTGCTGTGTCACTATCAGGAATTGACCAATATCGAGGCTGCGGCCCTGATGAAGGTCAGTGTGGAGGCGCTCGAGAGCCTGCTCGCCCGCGGGCGACGGGCCTTGCGGCAGGCGCTGACCGACCTGGCACCCGAGGGTGTCCGGGCGCGGATTGAGGGAGGAGGACGATGATGACCCTGGACCGTTTGACTGCCCTGGCCGACGCCTGGGGCGGCGATCTGCGTCGCTGGCCGGCGGAAGACCGGGCCGGGGCGGAGCGTCTGCTGGCAGTTGATCCGGCCGCCCGCGCCGTTCTGGACGCGGCGGCGACCGTTGATGCCCTGCTGTCCGCGTCTCCCTGCCCGCAGGCCTCGACCGCGCTGCGCGACCGGGTGATCGCCGCCGCGTCCCGCGCCGGGCTCAAGCCGCGTCCCGTCCGGCGGTTCTGGCTTGACCGGCTGGTGCTGGCGTCCGGGGCCGGGTGGGCGGCGGCGGCCTGTGCCGGCATCGTCGCCGGGCTGAGCCTGACGACCCATATGACGGCCGACGTCCAGGCCGATGCGGTCCTGTACCAGGCGACCCTGGCCGGGGTGGATGACACGGAGGTTCTGGGGTGAGCCCGAACACATTGAAGATTGCCCTGGCCGCCTCGGTGGCGCTGAATTTGTTCGCCGTCGCGGCGGGCGTCACCCTGATGGTGGGGCAGGCCCGGGTCGAGAGCCGGGTCGAGGCCCAGCACCGGGGCCCGCGCGTCCCGTTCAGGGTGATGCTTGAGTCGATGGATCCGGTTGTGCGTGACCGGGTCCGTCAGGAGCTCCGCGCGACGGCCATGGCCTCGCGTCCCGACTTCGACGCCGCCCGCACGGCAAGGCGGGCGGCAATGACCGCTGCGGCCGCCGAAACATTCGACGCCGATCAGGTTCGCACCCTGCTGGAACAGTCCCGCGCCGCCGAGTTGCGGGGCCGGTCCCGGCTCGAGAACGGGGCGATCACCGTCCTGGGTACGCTGGACGTCGAGGATCGCCGGGCCCTGTCGGCCATCCTGGCCCGCAACGGCGGACGCAATGGACGTCGTGGCGGTGACCGCGAGACCCGGCGCGAAACGCCGCCGGTCCCGGTCGCGCCCTGATCCGACGATCAGGCCGCGCGGGCCTGTTGGGTCTGGTGGTCCTGCGGCCGTTCGATGGGCAGGGCGAAGCTGACCGTGGTGCCCTTGCCCGGCTCGCTTTCGATCAGCAGTTCGCCGTGATGCAGTTCGATCAGTGACTTGGTCAGGGCCAGGCCGAGGCCGGTGCCCTGGGTGGTCTTGGAATGCTGGCCCTCGACCTGTTCGAACGGGCGGGCCAGTCGGGCGACGTCCTCGGCGGCGATGCCGATGCCTGTGTCGGTCACGGCGACGCGGATCCGGTCCGCCTCCCGGCGCAGGGCCACAGTGATCTCTCCGCCCTCGGGGGTGAATTTCACGGCATTCGAAATCAGGTTGAGCAGGACCTGTTTCAGGCCGCGGTGATCGGCGTCGATCTCGGGCAGGTCAGGCGCGTCCAGATGCAGGGTCAGGCCGCACTCCTGGATCTTGCCGCGCATCAGACGGATGGCGTCCTCGCAGATCTCCTTCAGCGCCACCTTCTCATAGTGGAGCGTCAGCTTGCCGGCCTCGATCTTGGCCATGTCGAGGATGTCGTTGATCAGGCTCAGCAGATGCTGGCCGGATTTGAGGATGTCGCTGGCATAGCCCTTGTAGCGTGCGTCCCCCAGGGGGCCGAACATCTCGGCCTCCATGATTTCCGAAAAGCCGTTGATGGCGTTGAGCGGCGTGCGCAGCTCGTGGCTCATATTGGCGAGGAATTCGGACTTGGCCAGGTTGGCGGCCTCGGCCCGGGTCATGGCGATTTCGTATTTGCGCGCCAGCAGCGACAGCTTTTCCTGGCTGGTCTCCAGCTGGTCGACCGTGGCCTGCAGATCGTCGGCGGCCTTCTTGCGTTCGGCTTCCTGGCGTTTGATCGCGGTGATGTCCGCCGCCGTGACCACCGACCCGCCTTCGGAGGTGAAGCGCTCCGAAAGCTGGAGCCACCGTCCGTCGTACAGTTCGACCTCGCGGGCTCCGGCCCGGCCGCCGGGCGCGGGATGGTCGCCCTTGATGGCCAGGGCGGCGATGCGGTTGAGGTCGTCCTTCAGCGCGCCGCGGCGCACGACGCCGGCCTCGAAGCCGAAGGCGTCCTGAAAGGCCTGGTTCCACAGGATCAGCCGGTTCTGCTTGTCGAACAGGACGAAGGCGTCCGAGACGCTCTCGATGCCGTCACGCAGCCGGCTTTCGGCCGCCTGGGCCTGGGCCTTGGCGCGGCGCGCCTCGGTGATGTCGAGGGCGACCCCCAGGATGCTGGAGAAGCCGGCTTCGCCCCGCGAGCCGCGGGACTGGCCACGGGCGTCGATCCAGCGGGCCCGGCCCTGGTCGTCGGCGACGGGGAAGGTCACCTCGAACGCCCCGAAGGTGGCGGCCTGGCGCAGGGCGTGGTCGACCGCGTCCCGGTAGCGGGGATGGATACGCGCGCGGACGGCCTCGGCCGGCACCGGGCCGGCGGTCTCGAAACCGAGCAATACGGCCATATAGTCCGAAAGATTGACCTCGTCCTCTTCCAGATCCCACTCCCAGACGCCGCAGCGCGCGCCCTCGACCGCGACGCGGAACCGCCGTTCCGAGGCGGCCCATTCGCGGCTGATGCGGGCCTGGCGGCGCTGCACCAGCAGGACCAGGCCCAGGACGACCACCCCGATCGCGAGGGGGGCGGTCAGGACCCAGGCGTCGTCCAGCAGGGCATTGGCCCCGATGTTGACCGGCGCGGAGGCGGCGGCGATCAGCCCGGTGTCGCCCACGGCGGCGGCAGCCCGGATCACACCGCCGTCCTCAAGCCGGACGGGCACGACCTGGCCGTCGGCGCGGATCGGGGCCACGGTGAGGCCCAGCCGGTCCGCGCCGGCGACGCGGTCCGGGTCCCCGGCGGCCAGTACCGAGACCGGATCGGACAGCAGCCACAGATCGACCCCGCTCCGGCTGGTCAGGGCAGGCAGACTGACCCGACCGACGATGGCGGAACTGTTCGGTCCGGGCGTCTGGATCAGCAGGGACCGCCCGTCGGGGGACAGTCGCGGCGTGCCGGATTCATCGGTGGTGGTGGTGAAGGCCGCTGCGGTCGCGCCGGTGGCCGCCAGCACGCGGCCGTCGATGTCGATCACGGCATAGGCGGTCCCGGGGGCAAGGGTTCGCGCCTGTTCGACGGCGTCGACCGGCCGGTCGGGTCGCAGGTCCAGGGCAGAGGCGGCGGCGTCCATCCCGTCCCGGGCCGGGCCCAGCCGGGCGTCCAGATCATAGGCCAGCAGCCGGGCCTCATGCGCCACGGCCTGGGTGCGCAGGGTGTCGATTTCCTGTCCCGGTCGGGCAAGCTCACGGGCGAACAGCAGGACATAGGCCGCGACAGCCAGGGTCAGGGAGAGGATCAGAACACGAACCCACGCCGGCGCGCCGCGGCGTCCGTCAGAGGCCCGTCGCCCCTGATTGGTTATGCGGCGCTCATTGCCCCGCAAGGCGCTCTCCCGGACGATTCGACGACGAAGGCCCGAATCTAGGCTGCGTCGCGGATTCGTGTCGAGCCTTGGTTAACGCCGATCAGGCCGCCTGGGAGGCCGCTGTCCCGATTCCCTGGGGAGCGGTCAGGGTATCGGTCACGGATTTGAGCAGGGCGCGGGCCTCCCGGGCCAGTCGCCGGGACTCCGGCGGTGCATCGTCAGGGGTTTCGTCGACGGCGGCCACCAGCTGTTCGGCCAGGGCCATCAGGGCAGGGGCGGCGGCGATCAGACGCGCCTGGTATTCGATACGATGGGGGTCCCGGTCATACTCGGCCCCGGGCACGCGCCAGCCGCCCCAGTCGGCGGAGTCGGTGACCACGACCGGGTAGGTGCCGGGATGGGGATGGTGCAGGCATTCGTCGTCCTGCTGCCATTTGTTGCGCGCGCGCAACAGCCGCCAGTGATCGTCGCCCTGGCCCGCTGCGGAGTCCTCGACCGGAAGCAGCAGCTCATGCCCGAGGAATTCGCGCCCCAGCCCGACGTCATAGGTGACCCGGACCGGCTCCTCGAATCCCTTGGCCCAGACAGGCTGGACCTTCTCGATCTGTGCCCATGCGCCGACGCATTCGACCCAGACCTTCTGGCCCTTCTGGAATTGTGCGCGTGCCATGTCGTCTCCCTGCCTCAGCGCGCCACTATCCCCGACTGCGATGAACAGGGGGTTCCGGCGTGTGGTGAAGGCAGGGTAAACGAACCCTCCCCAGGACGGAGAACACCGATGACCACCACAGCCAATGCCGCGAAAACCATCCTGACCCGGCTGGGCGTCGCGCCTGCGGTCTGGGACGGGACCCTGTCGGTGCAATCGCCGGTCGACGGGCTGGCGGCCGGTTCGGTGGTCGAGGCGGATGCGGCCGCGGTCGAGGCGGCCCTGGTGCGCGCCGGTCAGGCCTTCGAGGCCTGGAAGCGGGTGCCGGCCCCGCGTCGCGGCGAACTGGTCCGGCTGCTGGGCGAGGAACTGCGGGCGGCCAAGGACGACCTGGGCATGCTGGTCACGCTCGAGGCCGGCAAGGTGGTGTCGGAAGGTCTGGGCGAGGTCCAGGAGATGATCGACATCTGCGAATTCGCGGTCGGCCTGTCGCGACAGCTGTATGGCCTGACCATGCCGTCCGAACGCCCGGGCCATCATATGCGCGAGACCTGGCATCCGATGGGACCCGTGACCGTGATCACCGCCTTCAACTTTCCGGTCGCCGTCTGGGCCTGGAACTCGGCCCTGGCCCTCGTGTGCGGCGATCCGGTGATCTGGAAGCCGTCCGAGAAGACGCCGCTGACGGCGCTGGGCGTGCAGGCGGTGTTCGAACGGGCCGTGGCCCGGTTCGGCGATGCGCCCGAGGGGCTGGCCCAGCTGCTGATCGGTGACCGCAGCGTCGGTGAGGCCCTGGCCGCGGATCCCCGGGTCGCGCTGGTCTCCGCGACCGGTTCGACCCGGATGGGCAAGGCCGTGGCCCGGACCGTGGCGGGCCGTCTGGGACGGTCGCTGCTGGAACTGGGCGGCAACAATGCCATGATCCTGACGGCCAGCGCCGATCTGGAACTGGCGGTGCGGGCCATCGCCTTCTCGGCGGTCGGCACCTGTGGCCAGCGCTGCACCACCCTGCGCCGGCTTCTGGTGCATGAGGATGTCGCTGACGCCCTGATCGCCCGCCTCGCCAAGGCCTATGACACCCTGCCGGTCGGTGACCCGCGCGACGACGGCGTCCTGGTCGGACCGATGATCGACGCGGACGCGGTGCAGGGCTTTGAATCGGCCCTGGCCCGGGCCGTGGAGCAGGGCGGTGAGATCGTGGCCGGGGGTACCCGGGTCGAGCGCGACGGCTTCTATGTGCGTCCGGCCATCGTGCGCATGCCGGCCCAGACCGACATCGTCCGCCACGAGACCTTCGCCCCGATCCTCTATGTGATGACCTGGCGGGAGTTTGACGAGGCGGTGGCCATGCAGAACGACGTGCCCCAGGGCCTGTCCAGCTGCGTCTTCACCGACAGTGTGCGCGAGGCCGAACAGTTCCTGTCGGCCTGGGGCTCGGACTGCGGCATCGCCAACGTCAACATCGGCCCGTCGGGTGCCGAGATCGGCGGGGCCTTCGGCGGCGAGAAGGAGACGGGCGGCGGGCGTGAGAGCGGGTCGGACGCCTGGAAGGCCTATATGCGCCGCCAGACCCAGACGGTGAATTTCTCCAGCGAACTGCCGCTGGCCCAGGGCGTGAAATTCGAGGTCTGACGGCCACGGCGCGCGGGTTTGTTTCCTGCGAATGATAATGCGATTGACTCGCAATACATGGTCTGCTGAAAGCGGTCTCCCGTTTCACCGACAGATCGCAGCCCCCCGATGTTCAGACGTTTTGCCTGCGCGACCAGCGCCCTCGCCCTGTGTGCCGCAGCCTCGGGGACCGCCCTGGCCCAGACCGCCCCGCAGGCGACGACGATCGACGATGTCATCGTAACCGCTGCGCGGACGGCCCTGCCGCGCTCGGCCATGCCCAGCACGGTCGAGGTGATCGGCGAGGCCGAGATCGCCCAGCAGACGGCGCTGGGCTCCTCGGCCGTCGAAACCGTGGCGACCCTGATCCCGTCCTTCTCGCCGACCCGGCAGAAGCTGTCGGGGGCGGGCGAGACCCTGCGTGGCCGTTCGCCGCTGTTTCTGGTCGACGGGGTGCCCCAGTCGACGCCGTTGCGCGACGACAGCCGCGACGGCTTCACCATCGATCCCTTCTTCATCGACCGGGTCGAGGTCATCTTCGGCTCCAACGCCATCCAGGGGGTCGGGGCCACCGGCGGTGTGGTCAACTATGTGACCGCCGCCCCGCCCGTCGAAGGCGCGGGTCCATCCGGCCGGGGCCAGGCCCTGACCACGGTCGACGACAGCCGGTTCGGCGACAGTGTCGGTGCGAAACTGGCCGGGATCGTCGGTCAGGACTTCGGTCGCTTCGACCTGACCGTCGGTGCGGCGCGGGAGACCCGCGGGGCCTATTATGACGGGGGCGACCGCCGGGTCGGAGTCGACGGGGCCCAGGGCGACCTGCAGGACAGCGTCAGCTGGTCCCTGTTCGCCAAGGCCGGCCTCGACCTGACCGCGGACCGCCGTATCGAGCTGATGGTCAACCATTTCGAGCTCGAGGGCGACGGCGACTATGTCGTGGTCGCGGGCAACCGGTCCACGGGCCTGCCGACGACGTCCGCGCGCGGTAACGCCCCCGGTATCCAGCCCTCCAACGACGTCACCTCGGCCGCCCTCAGCTATACGGACACCAATGTTCTTGGCGGCACCCTGCGGGCGCAATTGTTCGCCCATGACTATTCGGGTGTGTTCGGCGGCGGCACCTTCGGCACCTTCCAGGACGCGTCGATCGCGCCGCTCGGCACCCTGTTCGACCAGTCGGTCAATAATTCCGAGAAGCTGGGCTTCAAACTGGACTGGCAGGGCGGCATCGCCCCGGTGCCGGGTCTGAGCGCCCTCGTCGGGGCCGACGCCCTGCGTGACACCACCTGGCAGGGCCTGATCCTGACCGGTCGCGACTGGGTGCCCGAGACCCGCTACGAAAGCCTCGCCCCCTTCGTCCAGCTGAACCAGCGACTGATGGACGGCCGGCTGAACCTGTCCGGTGGCCTGCGCTACGAAACCGTCACCCTGATCGTCGACGACTTCCGCACCCTGGCCTCCTACGGCGGCGGCCAGCAGGTCGACGGCGGTGAGCCCGGCTTCAACGAACTGCTGTCCAATATCGGGGCTACCTTCGAGGTCGTCCCGGGACTGAAGGCCTATGGCTCTTTCGCCCAGGGCTTCAGCATGGCCGACGTCGGCCGGGTCCTGCGCGGCATCAACCAGCCCGGCCAGGACGTCGACACCTTCCTCGATATCTCGCCGGTGATCACCGACAACTACGAGATCGGCCTTGAATTCCGCCGCGGTGCCTTCGACGCCTCGATCGCGGCCTTCCGCTCGGAAACCGACAAGGGTGCGCGTCTCGTTCTGGTCGGCGGCGTCTATGAGGTCGCCCGCGAGGCCACCGAGATCGAGGGCGTCGAGATCAGCGCCCGCTACGCCGTCAGCGACACGGTCCGCCTCGGCGGTGCCTATGCCAGCCTCGAAGGCCGCAGCGACACCAATGACGACGGCAAGGTGGACACGGACCTCGACGGGGCCAACATCTCGCCCGACCGGCTGATCCTGTGGGCCGAGAGCGACCTGAGCGACGCCCTGTCCCTGCGTGTGCAGGCCGGGCGATATTTCGAGCGCAGCTTCGACGGTCAGCCTGCCGCCAATGATTTCGAGGGCTACGACCTGGTCGATGCCGTCGCCGTCTGGCGGGCCGGATTCGGTGACGTCAGCCTCGGTGTTCAGAACCTGCTGGACGCCGACTATATCTCGTACAATTCCGACACGACGCGTCCGACCGACAATGCAGCCTATTTCGCCGGACGGGGTCGCACGGTGACCCTCGGCCTGACGCGGCGCTTCTGACCATGATGGGGGGGCTGCGGACGGTTCACGCCTGGGCGGGGGCGATCCTGTCGCTGCTGCTGATCATGCTGGGTCTGACCGGCACCCTGCTGGTGTTCGAGGATGACTGGATCCGGTTGAGCGTGCCCGGTGCCCGGGCGGACGCCGTCACGGACGCCGCGCAGCTGGGCACCGTCACCGAGCGGCTGGAGTTCGAGCACGATGGGCTGCGGGCCGTGGCCTTCGCCGGCGGCACCGGCGTGCACAAGGTCTATCTGGAACGGCACCGTTTCGCCTATGCGGACCGGGCGGGCGCGACAGTGGTGGCGTGGACCGGGGCGGCCCGGCCGGAGGCGTTCGTGTTCGAACTGCACCACGAGCTGATGGCCGGCGAGACCGGGAAATATGTGATCGGCACGGCGGCGCTGGCGGCGATCCTGCTGGTCCTGACCGGGCTGGTCGTCTGGGCCCCGGCCTGGCGGGCGACCCGGGCCCGCATCTGGCCCCGGTCGACGCGACGCGGCGACATGGTCTCGAGCCATCGCAACCTGGGCCTGTTCGCGGCCCTGCCGATCCTGGTCTTCTGCGTCACCGGCGCGGGCATGGTGTTCAATGATACGGCCCAGGCCCTTCTGTCCCCGGGCGCGCCGCCGCCGCCCGAACCGCCCCGGGCCGGCACCGGCGACATCGACTGGCCGACCGCCCTTGTCGCCGCCCAGGCGCGGTTCCCCGACGCGACCCTGCGCTCCGTGCGCTGGCCCGCCGCCCCGGGCAAGCCCGCGACCGTACGCCTGCGCCAGCCGCAGGAGTGGCATCCGAACGGCCGGACCTATGTGCAGATCGACCCGGCCACCAGCGCCGTGGTCCAGGTCACCGACGCCCAGAGCCTGCCCCGCGGCATCCGGCTGACCCATGCCTTCTATCCGGTCCACGCGGCGACAATCGGCGGTTGGCCCTACAAGCTGGTCTCGGCGCTCAGCGGCCTGGCTCTTGTCCTGCTCGGGGGGCTGGGCACCTGGTCGTTTCTGTTCGGGCCGCGCCGCAAACGCCGTGCGGCCAGGACGCCCGCGACCTAGGGCCGGCTGCGCTCGGGCAGGGCTTCGGCCGCGCGCACCAGGCTGACGAACTCGGCCCGCTCCCCATAGGGGTCGTCACCGCGCGCGCCCAGCGCCTGTTCGCGCACGGCGCTCCAGTCATAGTCGGGGGCCATCCACGGGTCGCCGCGCAGCTTCTGGCCGAAGGCGGCGACGGCGATGGCCCAGCGGGTGCTCTCCGGCGGCTGGGTGCTGACCCGGCCGGACGCATCGGCGTTGGAGATGACGCGCTGGATCAGGCGTGAGTCCGCCGCCCCCGGCAGTTTGTAGCGCACCTGGACGAAGCCGACCTCGCCGTCGGGATCGCCGCCGCCGACGCCGATCCGGTTCTGCTCATAGCGCCGTTCGGGGATCTGGCTGGGGCCGCCCACCGGGGTGATCTCGTACAGGGCCGTCACCGCCGCGCCCGAGCCGACCTCGCCGGCGTCGACGCGGTCGTTGGCGAAATCCTCCTCGTTCAGCAGCCGGGTCTCATAGCCGATCAGCCGGTATTCGCTGACCCGGGCCGGGTTGAACTCGACCTGGATCTTGACGTCGTCGGCGATCGGGAAGGCCCCCTGGTCGAAGCGCGGGCCGAACAGGCGGCGCGCCTCGTTCAGGTCGTCGACATAGGCGGCGATGCCGTTGCCGGCCTGGGCGATGGCCTGCATCCGCGCATCCTGGTAGTTGCCGCGCCCGAAGCCATAGACCGACAGATAGATGCCGTCGGCGCGGCGATCGGCGACATAGTCCTCCAGCCGCCTGTTGTCGGTGACGCCGACATTGAAGTCGCCGTCGGTGAACATCAGGATGCGGTTGACCCGGTCGTCGGCGAAGCCGGCGCGGGCCTGGTCATAGGCATTGGTCATGCCGGTGGCCCCGGCCGTGCCGCCCGAGGCATACAGGCTGGCCACCGCACAGCGCAGCTTCAGCTTGTGGTCGCCCGGCGTCGGGGCCAGGGTCGTGCCCGCGCCCTCGGCATAATAGGTGACGGCGACCGAGTCCTGCGGGCGCAGGCGGTCGATGACCAGGTTCATGGCCTTCTGGGCCAGGGCCAGTTTGTCGGGCGCGCCCATCGAGCCGGACACGTCGACGAGGAAGGTCAGGTTCAGCGGGCGTCGGGCGGCGTCGGGCAGTTCATAGCCCTGCAGGCCGATGTGGACGATCTGGCGGCCGGGCGACCACGGCGAGGCGACCACGGCCGTCGTGATGGCGAACGGGTTTGATGCGGACTCGGGCCGGGCGTAGCCATAGTCGAAATAGTTGACCAGCTCCTCGACCCGGACGGCGTCGCGGGGCGGGGCCACGCCGTCGTCGATGAAACGACGCACATTGGCATAGGCGGCGGTATCGACGTCGATCGAGAAGGTCGAGACCGGGGTCTCGGCGACCCGGCGTACCGGGTTGGGCGTGGCGTCCGGATAGCGTTCGGTGTCGGCTTCCCTGACCGGCACGGTCTGGCCGATCACGGGCCGGCCGGGGGGCACGAGCCCTCCCGTCGACGGCGCGGCCGGGGCGGTGGTGATGCGGGACCCCGTGACGACGATTTCCTCGGCCGCGGCACCGTTCGCGGGTGGCGGCGGCGGCGGCGGCGGCGGCGGGGGAGGCGGCGGTGCAGTCGGAACGCCCGCGGTGCCGTGGCGAAGGACCTGTCGGCTGTTTGCCGCAGACGGCAGTGTGAAGCCGAAGGGGGCACAGGCCGCCGCGGACACCACCCCGTCGCCCGGCTTGTCCGTGTCTGGAGGCGAAACCGGTGCCCGGGCCGAGGCGGGCAGCCCCGGCAGGGCGAGCCCCAGGCTGAGGGCGACGGCAAGGACCGGCTTGAGCGGGCGGGGGGTCATCGGGGCACTCCTGCAGCGTTCCGGTCCATGAAACAGGGTTCGATCGGGCAAAACTGTGGCGCTGACCCGGGTTCTGCGATCCTGGTCTGGCGGACCGCGCCGCGCCGCCCCACTATTGGAACCGGCAGGGACGACGATATGCACGAGACGACGGGAATGGGACTGGGCCACGCGGTGGCCCTGCTGGCGGCCATGGTCGTGGCCGCGACCCTGTTCCGGCGTCTGGGGCTGGGGGCGGTGCTGGGCTATCTGGCCGCCGGGGTCCTGATCGGACCGTCGGTGCTGGGCGTGGTGCGCGAGCCCGAGGCCGTCCTGCATGTCGCCGAGTTCGGCGTGGTCATGTTCCTGTTCATCATCGGCCTGGAGATGCGGCCGGCCCGTCTCTGGAACATGCGCCGTGAGATCTTCGGCACCGGGGCGGTCCAGGTCGGCCTGTGTGCCCTGCTGTTGACCGGGGTGGCGATGGCGGCGGGTCTGGCCTGGTACGCCGCCCTGGTCGCCGGCTTCGGCTTCGCCCTGTCGTCGACGGCGATCGTCATGCAGATGCTGGAAGAGCGGGGCGAGAACGCCGACCCCGCCGGACAGCGGGTCGTTTCGGTCCTGTTGTTCGAGGACCTGGCCATCGTGCCGCTGCTGGCCATGGTCGCGGTACTGGCCGGCACCTATGGCGCGGCGGTCGAGAGCGGTCATCCGATCTGGATGACGGTCGCCCTGGCGGTCGGCGCGGTGGCGCTGGTGGTCGTCGCCGGCCGTTGGGTGGTCAATCCCTTCTTCCGCCTGCTGGCCCGCTATGGCGGGCGCGAAATCATGACCATGGGGGCGCTGTTCGTGGTGCTGGGGGCCGCCTACGCCATGTCGCTGGGCGGACTGTCGATGGCCATGGGGGCCTTCCTCGCCGGGGTGCTGCTGTCGGAATCGACCTTCCGCCATCAGCTCGAGGCCGACGTCGAGCCGTTCCGCGGCCTGCTGCTGGGCCTGTTCTTCCTCAGTGTCGGCATGTCGCTGGACCTCGGCGTTGTGGTCACCGACTGGGCCCTGGTGCTGGGCGGGCTGGCGGCCTTCATGGGGGTCAAGGTGGTCGCCGTCTATGTGGTGGCCCGGCTGCGCTCGGGCCATGGCGAGGGCCTGTCGCGCGCGGCCCTGATGGGCGAGGGGGGCGAGTTCGCCTTCGTCCTCTATGCCGCCGCCCTGGCCGCCGGCCTGTTCGACCCGCGCACCGCGTCGATCCTGTCGGCCGTGGTCATCCTGTCGATGGCCGTGACGCCGCTGCGGGTGTTGATCGCCGACCGCTTCCGGCCGCGGGATGCCGTATCGACCGATGGTGTCGATCATGCCGAAGACCTGCGCGAGCGGGTCTTGATCATCGGTTTCGGCCGCTTCGCCCAGGTGGTGTCACAGCCGCTGCTGGCGCGGGATGTGGATGTGTCGATCATCGAGGTCGATGTCGAGATGATCCGGGCCGCGGGCAATTTCGGCTTCAAGGTCTTCTACGGTGACGGCGCGCGGCTGGATGTGTTGCGCGCGTCGGGGGCCGGCGAGGCCGAGACCATCCTGGTCTGTGTCGACAAGCCCGAGGTGGCCGACCGGATCGTCGAACTGGTCAAGGCCGAGTTCCCCCTGACCAAGCTGTTCGTGCGCGCCTATGACCGCGGCCATTCGCTGCGGCTGATCGAGGCCAATGTCGACTACCATATCCGCGAGACCTTCGAGTCCGCCCTGGTGTTCGGCGAGCAGGTGCTGGTCGACCTGGGTTTTTCGGACGAGGAGGTTCGCGAGACGATCGAGGATGTGCGCCGGCGCGACCAGGAGCGGCTGACCCTGCAGGTCGCCGGCGGGCTGACGGCGGGGCGGTCGCTGATGCGGGGCAATATGCCGACGCCGCAGCCGGCCCCCTATGTCAAACCCCGGCGCGAGGGGCAGTTGCTCAACGAACCGCCGGCCACGCCGCCGAAGCGCCGCAAACGGACGTGAACGACAAAGGGGCGGCCCCTTGCGAGGCCGCCCCTCCGGTCGATTCCGGGTTCGGGCTTACTGGGTGCCCTGGCCCCGGGCGTTGATCAGGGCAATGCGCGCCTGCAGGCTCTGGTCCTGCGACACGGCCGTCGAGATGGTGTTGAACCGTTCGATATCGAGGCCCGAGTTCTGGACGGCGGCGGCCATCTCGGCCTGCTGCTCGGCCGTGGCGGCCCCGCCTTCAACCTGGGCGGCGACGGCCTGAACCACGCCCATGGCGGCGGCGAACTGGCCCAGTTCCTGATCGCTGACACCGGCGGCGACGGAGCCCGGTGCCGGGGCGGGGGCCGTCACCACGGCGATGCGCGCCCGCAGGGCCGGGTCCTGGGACACGGCGGTGGCGATGGCGTTGAAGCTTTCGATATCCAGGCCGGAGTTCTGGACAGCGGCGGCCATGGCGGCCTGCTGCTCGGCGGTGGCGGTTCCCTCGATCTGGGCAGCGACAGTCTGAACCTCGCCCATGGCGGCGGCGAAGGCCTTCAGATCGGCATCGCTGATGCTGGCGGACGCCTGCAGGGCCACGGCGGCGGTGGCCGGGGCAGGGGCGGCGACCGACGGGCCGGCGGCGGCGAGGGCGACAAACGAGACGGCGACGAGAAGGGTGTTACGCATGGAAATCCTGACTGTTGCTCACGGGCCGAAGGGGCTGGCATCCGGCTTGCCGAACGCCGTTGCCGACGACCTTTGATAGAATGTGATTTGAATACAAAGGGTAGTGGGGAGGCCCCTAGGGTAGCGGCAGGTCGCTCAGAGCGCAAATCAGGCGGAAGATGGGCTCGCGGCACCTCGAAAAGGGCCGTGATATCGGGTCACTAGCGCCGCTGACGGCGTGGAGGTCATATTCCCGCCGTCGCTGAATCGGTTGCGGATTCCCGCGACGGAATGCGCGGCCCGGCCCGTTACAGACCCGAGCCTGGCAGAGCCGGGCGCGACGCCCTGCCGACCCGATTATGGAAACTCCGCCGCAATGATCTTCTCCTCCCTGCTCATGTACGGCGTTGCCGCCGGTGCCCTGGCCGAAGCCGGACAGGACCAGACGGCGCAACCGCAGACGCCGCCCGCCGCGGCGGCCCCGGTCGATCCCGATACCTTTGATCTGGGCGAGGTCGTTGTCAGCGGCGAACGCCAGCGCGGCACCGTCATCGGCGACATCGAGCCGGAGCTGGTGCTGGATGCCCGTGATATCCGCGCCTACGGGGCCAATAACATCACCGATCTGCTGGCGGCCCTGGCCCCGCAGACCGGCAGTGCCCAGGGGCGGGGCGGTGGCCGACCGGTCGTCCTGCTGAACGGCAAGCGCATCTCCGGCTTCCGGGAAATCCGCAGCATTCCGACCGAGGCGATCGAACGGGTCGAAATCCTGCCGGAAGAGGTGGCGCTGACCTACGGCTACCGCGCCGACCAGCGGGTGGTGAATTTCGTGCTGCGGGAACGGTTTCGTGCCCTGACCACCGAGGCGGGGGTGACCGCCGCCACCGCCGGCGACCGGACCACGAGCCAGATCGCCAGCAACGCCCTGCGAATCCGCGGCGACGAGCGCTGGACCCTGGATGTCCAGTACCAGCACGCCACACCGGTGTTCGAGAGCGAACGCGACATCGACCGGCCGCTGGGGGACACCCCCTACGACCGGGTCGGCAATGTCGGGGGCGTTCCGGCCGGCGGCGAGATCGATCCGGCCCTGTCGACGCTGGCAGGCGCGGTGGTGACCGTGGCCGGGGTTCCGGGGGCCGCGACGACCGGCATCCCGACGCTGGCGGATTTCGCGGCCACGGCCAATACGCCGAACATCAATGATGACCAGGCCTTCCGCACCCTGCTGGCGCGCGCGGATACCGGTTCGATCAACGGGGCGGTGACCCGGTCGTTTGGCGACGTGATGGCCACCGTCAATGCGACGGTCGAGGCCAGCGACAGCCGCAGCTATCTGGGCCTGCCGACCGCGACCTTCGCCCTGCAGCCGACCAGTCCGTTCTCGCCGTTCAGCCAGGACGTCAGCCTGTATCGCTACATCGACACCCTCGGGGCCAGGGCGCGGGACGCCGACAGCCTGTCTGGCCATCTGGGCGGCTCGGCCAACGGCGACCTGGGCGACTGGCGCTGGACCGTGACCGGCAATTTCGATCTGACCCGCAGCGAGACCGTCACCCAGCGCGGTTTCGATGTGACCGCCCTGCAGGCGCGCATCACAGCCGGCGACCCCGGCTTCAACCCCTATGCGCCGCTGGCCGCCGGGGAGCTGGTCCGGCTGCCGGACGACCGGTCCGAGTCGACCTCACGCACCTTCGGGGGCGAGGCCGTGTTCAACGGCACCCTGTACGAACTGAACGCCGGGGCGATGACCGCGACCTTCAAGGGCGGGTTCGAGAGCGTGTCCCTCGATTCCCGCAGTGAGCGGTCGGGCCTGGTTCAAGACAGCGACATCTCGCGCGAGACCGGCAGTCTGCAGACCAGCCTCAACCTGCCGATCGCCAGTCGCCGCAATGAGGTCCTGTCGGCGCTCGGTGATCTGTCCGCCAATCTGAACCTGCAGTACGAGGACCTGTCCGACTTCGGCGGCCTGACCACCCTCGGCTACGGCCTGACCTGGTCGCCGGTCGAGCCACTCCGTTTCATCGTCAGCTATACCGATGAGGACGGCGCTCCCACGGTGCAGCAGCTGAACGACCCGACCATCTTCACCCCGGGCGTCGCCACCTATGACTACAGGACTCTCCAGACCGTCGACGTGACCCGGATCACCGGCGGCAACAGCGCCCTGACCGCTGACAACCGCCAGGTCCTGAAGGTGGGCGCGAACTGGCAACCGTTCGAGGAGACCGACCTGCGGATCTCGGTCGACTATGTGCGCAGCCATACCCGCGACCAGGTGTCGGCCTTCCCGTCGCTGACGCCGGATATCGAGGCGGCCTTCCCCGATCGCTTCACCCGGGATCCCATCACCGATCAACTGACGTCGATCGATGCCCGGGCCGTCAATTTCGCCCGCGCCGACCGCCAGCAGATCCGCTGGGGGTTCAACTATTCGCGGCCGATCCGCGACACCCGTCCGCCCCCGCAGATCACGCCCGAACTGCGGGCCCGGTTCGAGGCCGAGCGCGATCGCCGTATTACTGCCCGCGCCCGCGAGGAGGGGCGTCAGCCCCCGACGGCGACCGGTGACCAGCCGGCCCCGCCGACCGGGGCGACACCGCCGGACGGTGCACCGCCGGCGGGCGACGGCGGCCGGCGCGGTCCGGGCGAGGGCGGCGGATTCAGGGGCCCCGGCGGCGGCGGCCCCGGTGGTGGTTTCGGCGGTCGCGGTGGCTTCGGTGCCCGCGAGGGGCGGCTGCAGTTCGCCCTCTATCATACCTGGCGGTTCCAGGATGAGATCCTGATCCGCGATGGCCTGCCGGTGCTCGACCTGCTGGACGGGGCCGCGATCGGCAGCAGCGGCGGTCAGCCCCGGCACGAGGTCGAGCTGCAGGCGGGCTATTCGCTGAGCGGCCTCGGTGCCCGCGTGAACGCCACCTGGAAGGCGTCGACCGACGTCAACGGCACCCTGTCGTCCGGCGACCTCCACTATTCGGACCAGGCGACGGTCGGGCTGAAATTCTTCGCCGACCTGACGGCCCGGCCCGAACTGATCAGCCGCTTCTTCTGGCTGCGCGGTTCGCGGATCAGTCTCGATATCGACAATGTCTTCGACAGCCGCCTCGAGGTGCGGGACGCGCTGGGCAATACGCCGGTCGGCTATCAGCCCGACCTTCTCGATCCGACCGGGCGCACGATCAAGCTGAGTTTCCGCAAGCTGCTTTTCTAGGGCGTCACCACGGGACGGCGAAATTCCTCTGATAGTTCGCTATGAGGGGGATCGCGCCGTCCCGCCCGGGCCCTGAACAACCGAGACCATGCCGCAGCTACCCGCCCAC
>CAXBHG010000040.1:0-17508 GCA_963975385.1 uncultured Brevundimonas sp. | reverse complement strand
GCCCGACATCGACTTCTCGTACGACTATCAGGACCTGAAGCTGGAGCGGGTGTGATGATCGCTTTCAGCCTGGCCCTGACCCTGGCCACAGCCCCGACGCCGCAGGTCACGGAGGTGCAGCCCCCGCCGGCCTGCCGGACCACCGACTACCAGGCCTGCGCCGACGCCACCGCCCCGGGCAGTCCGGCCCACAGCTGGGCCATGATCAACCTGGGGACCCAGGCCTATCTGTCGCGAAATTTCGCCGAGGCCGTTCGCCTGTATGACGCGGCACCGATGCCCGGCCAGACCGTGTCGTCCGATGCGCATTTCCACGCCTTCCGGGGGGATGCCTATCGACATGTCGGTCGGGACAAGGAGGCGCTGGAGGACGCCAGAATGGCGTGGCGGCTGTTGTCGGAAGATCCGACCCTCCCGGCCGAAACCCGGGGCCGGTATCCGGTGGCCGATGAGCCCCGCAGCCTGATCCTGACCCTGATCCTGCCGCTGCTGAAGGCGGGCAACGACCCGGCTTTCGAACCGGCCCTGGCGGCGTTCCATCGCATTCCCGTGACCGACTGGGTCGGACATTCGCAACGCGCGTCCGTCCTGAAGAACCTGGGCGACATCGACGGGGCGTTGGATAACAACGCCCGGGCCATGGCCGGCAGTCCGGACCATCCGGGCCTGTTGAACAACCAGTGCTACTATCTGATGCTGGCAGACCGGAGCCCGGAAGCGATCGGCTTCTGCCAACGCGCTGTCGAGCGGGAGCCCGATGAAGCCACCTTCCACCACAGCTATGCCACGGCACTGGCCCGGGTCGGACGCTGCGCCGAGGCCGAGGCCGAGATAACCACGGCCCGGCGGCTCGACCCCTCAGCTGTATCCTACCGGGAACCACTGGTCTGTCCCGCGGCCGATTGAACCGGGATCTATGGTTTCAGCCCTTGGCTTTTTTGCCCGCGGCCAACGCCGCGCTTTCCGCCTTGATCGGTTTCGAGACCGGGCAGACCTCCTGGGCATAGGCGTTCAGGGTGTTGGCCAGATGGTCGGGCACGAGGCTGTAGTGGACGTACTGGCCGCGCTTTTCGCTGCGCACCAGCCCGGCGTTCTCGAGCACCGACAAATGCTGTGACACGGCCGGCTTGGACATCTCGAACCGGGCCGAAATCTCTCCGGCGGTCAGGTCGGCATGGGCCAGATAGGCCAGGATCTTGCGCCGGACGCCGGACGACAGGGCTTCGAATACGCGTTGCATGGCGATGTATTTAAGCGATTTGCTAAGGGCTTGCCAGCCCCTTTGATTAGGTATTTAAGTCAGGAACTAATTACCTTGGGAGTTGGATCGTGAATCTCGAACAGACAAGGACGCCTTTGACCGGTGAGATGATGGCCCGGGGGGTGGCGGGACTGACCGTCTTTGGTGCCGGGGCGACGTTTCTCATGGGTGCTGTGTTGACTGCCATTGCACCCGGCGAGGGCGGTATCGGTCCTGGGCTCGCCATGCTGCTTTTCCCCTTAGGGATAGGCTCGATGATCGTCTGGGGTCTTGGCGGCGTGTTCGTCGCCCTGCCGATCTGGGCCGGTCTTCACGCGCTCGGCATGCGAAGCTGGCCGATTCCCGTTCTGTGCGGCGCGGCCCTGGTGGCCCTGGTCTGGAATCTGAACACCTCCTCCCCCGTCGTCGCCGCCGCCGGGGCCCTGGCCGGGGCCGTCGCCGGCTGGGGCCTGTGGTGGGCCGCCTACAAGCGCGGCGAGGCGGCGCGATGAGCGATCATCCGGACCCCTGTGCCGTCAACAGTCTGGTCGAGACGCCCGGATGCAGTCCGGTCGCGGGTCGGGTGGTCTGGGATCCGGTGCACTCGCTGTGGAACGGGTCCATGCTGCTGGCCACCCTGATCCTCGGACCGCTGACCGTCAGTCCCGGGACGCTTGCGGTGTTCGCCCTGACCACCGGGGCGGGGTTGCTGCTGGGGCATTCGGTCGGCTTTCACCGCCTGCTTATCCACGGCAGTTTTCGCACTCCTCTGTGGCTGGAGCACGGGCTGGTCTGGGTCGGGACCGCCGTGGGCATGAGCGGCCCGTTCTGGATGATCCGTACCCACGACCTGCGCGACTGGGCCCAGCGCCAGAGCGACTGCCACGACTATCTGGCCCACCGGCGGCCGATGGCGATCGACGCGATCTGGCAGATGCATGCCCGGCTGGAACTGGACCATCCGCCGGCCTTCGATCTGGGCCGGGTCGGGCGGGACCGCTTCTATCGCTTTCTGGAGCGCACCTGGATGCTGCAACAGCTGCCGATCGCGGCCGGTCTGTATCTGCTGGGCGGCTGGGGATTCGTGGTCTGGGGTGTCTGTGCCCGGATCACCGTCTCGGTCACCGGCCACTGGTTCGTCGGCCATCTGGCGCACCGTCGGGGGCCGCAGTCGTGGCGGGTCGAGGGGGCCGGGGTCCAGGCCCACGACGTGCCCTGGGCCGCCATCCCGACCATGGGTGAGGCCTGGCACAACAATCATCATGCCTGGCCCGGCTCAGCCCGGATCGGCCTGTATCCCGGCCAGAGCGACTGGGGCTACGGCCTGATCCGGCTGCTGGAGCGGGCGGGGCTGGCCCGGGACGTGCAAACCCCGGAGACCATGCCCGCCCGAGCGGCCCTGCGGCCGGTAACGGGCGGGAGATCGAGGCCTACTGCGCGCGGCGGCCGGCTTCGAGGATGGGCATGCCGGCTTCGGTGGGCAGGTAGATGACCTGACGGTCGCCCTGGCCGGCGGTTTCCTGCAGCATGTTGATATAGGCCCAGCGCAGGTAGTTTTCGGGGCCGCCGAGGCTTTCGGCCATGATGCGGTTGGCCTCATTGGTGCCGCGGGCGCGGGCGATCTCGGCCTTGGCCGTCAGCTCGGCGGAGTCGAGCAGGGCCTGGGCTTCCAGCACGCGGATGCGGCGGTTCTGGACCGCCTCCTCATAGGCGGCCTTGCCCTTCATCTGCTTGGAATAGACGTTGTAGGTGGGCATGCCGACGAGGGCGATGCCGAGGATGATCGCCAGCAGAACGACCATGCTGATGGTGGCGCCGATTCCGCGCATATGAACCCCCTGAAATCCCGCGCCGGGAGGTCCGACGCCCGTCCAGAGTCAGGGTTCAGGCGGCCGGGGTCAAGCGAAGTCGGTGGGGGGGTGTGGGATCAGTCCGGCACCAGTTCGATCAGGTCGAGGTTGGATTCATTCTGCGGCCAGGGGATGACCAGACGCCAGCGGCGCTCGCCGATCCGTTCCAGCACGGCGACCAGGTCGCGGTCGGGGCGCTGGCCGTAGGAGTTGGCGGGCGGTTCGGCCGCCAGGGCCACCGAGCCGAGCATGACCATGTGATCGCCGGACTCGGGGAACAGCAGGCCGCCGGGACGCTGGGACCCGGTCAATTTGGAGAATTTCAGCCCGTTCGGGGTCTGGTCGATGCGGCAGGCGAACCAGTCATAGACGACATAGCCCAGCCCGGCCTCGCCGCCCTGGGAACCCAGTTTGACGGTGCGGCAGCGGTAGTCGCCGGCCGGGGGCGTGACGCCGTCGCGGGCCGCGCGGGGATCGATCAGGTCACCGAGGCCGGACAGGTCGCCCGAGCCGGGCTGACGCCGGGCCTGTTGCAGGGCCAGGGCCCAGGCGGCGTCGCGCCGGGTGTAGCGGTCGCGGTCGGTGCGGGTGATGATGCTGCGCCAGTCGCGCAGGACCCGACCCGGCTGACCCGACGGCCCCGTCGGCGGCGGCGGCGGCGGCGGCGGTGTGGCGGCACAGGCCGTCACGGTGACGGCCGCGACGGCAGAGACAAGTGTCAGGCGAAGACTCGGGCGCATGGACAGTCCTTCCGGAGCGGATCGATCCAGGGGGGCGGTCAGGGGAGCGGTCGGGGCCGTCGTCGTCAAGACCGGCGGCGTTCCCCGGGGCTCACTCGTCGCCGGCGGGGGCCTCGACCTTCTTGCGCGGGGCGCGGCGCTTGGCGACCGGGGCGTCGGTGGCCTCGGCCGGGGCGGCGGCGGGGACCGTCGAGCGGGTCAGAAAGCCCGGCAGGGCCGTCGGGGCCTCACCGGACGTCCCGGCAGCCTCGTCCCGGGGGGCGCGTTCGGCGCGCGGCCGGCGCGCCCGGGTCTCGGACCGGGCCGGGGCGGATTCAGCGGCCTCGACCGGTGCGGCCGCGGCGGGTGTGCGGGCCTCGTCGGAACCGGACGTCTCGCCGTCCTGGCCCTCGCCCCGGGCCGGGCGTTCGTTGCGGCGGCGCTCCCAGCGTTCGCGGCGGGTCTCGCGGCGACCACCGTCGGCGTCGGTCTCGTCGCGGGCCTGGTCGTCACGGGGGCGCTCGTCACGGGGACGGTCATCGCGGGGACGATCCTCGCGGTTGCGGGGCGGGCGGGCGTCGCGGTCGCGGTTGCCGTCACGGTCGCGCCACTCACGCGGCTGGCCGTTGCCGGATGGGCTGCCCGACGGCTGGTTGTTGCCGGACTGGCCATTGCCCGAGCCGTTGCCGTCGCCCTGGTTGTCGCCCGAGTCACCCTGCTGGGCACGGTCGGCGGCCTGTTGCGCAGCGAGGAAGGCGGCGGCCTGGGCCCCGGATTCGTCCTCGAAATCGATGTCATAGCCCTGGTTGGACAGTTCGCGCGCGGCGATCTCGGACACCGAGCGCTGCGGCTGCAGGGCGCGCAGGACGCGGAAATAGTGTTCGGCGTGCTGCATGTAGTTTTCGGCCAGCACCCGGTCACCGCTGGCGGTCGCGTCGCGGCCGAGCTGCTGATAGCGCTCATAGACCGTCTGGGCGTTGCCGCGGACCTTGATATTCTCCGGGCCCTGGGAATCCCACGACCGGTTCGGATTGCTGCTGTTGGCGTTGCCAGCGCCGCCGCCGGGCTTTCTGTTGCGTCCGCGTTGACGCTTCATGCCCTTGAAATCTCTCATCGAAACTTACCGTGCTTTGTATGGGGAACGGGCGGTCTGCATGCTGCAGCCTGTCGCCGTCCGTGTCTTCGTTCCGTCTCGTTCGGGGCCAATCCCCGCTGACGATGTATTCGGAAATCCGCTGCCGCCCCGTGGCTCGCCGGGCGACCCGGCCCGACCATCACATGCCCCGAGCGCGCGTGGATGGGCCTGAAGCGGTCCAAGGCGTGCGTTTTGGGTGGGAGACAGGCACAGGCTTAGCGCGGGACGGATGTGTTTCCAAGGGGTTTGTTGGACGGGCGATCCGCGCCCTGCCGGGGAGGGGAACCGCGAACCGGCGAAGGGGCGCGCCGCGGGGCCCCTCAAGCGTTCGCGCCGACGCAAGGCCCCCTCCCCCCCTTCGGGCGGTCCCCCTCCCCCGACGGGGGAGGAGTTCTACATCTTCGGAATCGGGTTGGTGCGCGGATCGGGGCCGTTGGTGACCACGCGGTCGCGGTTGGACAGGTCCTTGACCACCTTGACGTCGGCGAAGCCGGCGGCCGCGAACAGGGCCCTGACCTGCGGCCCCTGGTCCCAGCCGATCTCGACGGCGAAGATGCCGTCGGGCTTGAGGATGCGCCGGATCTCGGGGGCCAGGTCGCGATAGGCCTGCAGGCCGTCGGGGCCGCCGTCCAGCGCCAGATGCGGATCGTGCTCGCGCACCTCGGGGTCGAGGCCGGCGATGTCGCCGCTGGGGATATAGGGCGGGTTGGAGACCACCAGATCGAAACTGGCCGGACCGAAGCCGGTGGCCCATTCGGTGCGCAGGAAGCTGGCGCGGGCGTCGAGATCGAGGTTGGCGGCATTCTCCTTGGCCACGGCGATGGCCTCGGCCGAGATGTCGGTGCCCATGCCACGCGCGGCCGGACGCTCGGCCAGGGTGGCCAGCAGAATGGCCCCCGAGCCGGTGCCCAGGTCGATCATCTGGAAGGCCCGCTCGGGCGGGAAGGCCAGCATGACGACGTCGAGAATGGCCTCGGTGTCGGGGCGCGGGCTCAGCACGTCGGGGGTGACATTGAGCATGATCTTCCAGAAGCCCTTGCGGCCCAGAATGCGCGACACCGGCTCGCGCTTCAGCCGGCGGTCGATCATCGCCTCATAGGCGGCGGCCTGGTCGGACGTCAGGGGCCGGTAGGGATCGGTCAGGATGTCGGTGCGGCTGCAGCCGGCGGCGACCTCGAGCAGCAGGCGGGCGTCGATCGCCGGGCTGTCGATGCGGCCGGCCTTGAGCCGGGTCTGGGCGGCTTTCCAGACGGTGACGAGAGTCGGGGCGGGCGTGCTATCGGTCATGGGGGTTGATTGGCGCGCCTTCGGGCCGATTTCAAGCGGAACGCCACAGCCCGGGAGCCGTTGATGAGCGCGATGGGGACAGAAACCGGATCGGGGAAGCCGGATCGCACGGGCGGTTCCGGACGGGTCTGGCGGCTGCTGGGCGCTGTCGCGGGGGGGCTGGCGGCCGGGGCCGGGGCCGCCCATCTGCTGCACCGCCAGGGCCACCGGGTCGGGCTGGATGTGCGGGACTATCGCCCGCCCGCCCCGCCGCCGCCGCCACCCACTCCGGAAGAATTCGAGGCGCGCGAGCCGGGCCGCGGCCGTCTGGCCACGCGGCCGATCCAGATCCCGCACCGCGGCTGGAGCGACATCCTGTGGCGGGTCGGGGTCTCCTATTTCGGCGACCGGGTCGGCTTTCTGGCCGGCGGGGTGACCTTCTTCATCGTGCTGTCGCTGTTCCCGACCCTGGCGGCCTTCGTCACCGTCTATGGGCTGTTCGCCGACCCGGCCGATGCCTGGAGCCGGCTGCAATTCCTCTATTCGGTGCTGCCCGCGGGCGTGGCCGGTTTCCTGGGCGGCGAGATGGACCGGCTGGCGGCGACGGCCAAGCCGCAGATGACCCTGACCCTGGCCTGGACCCTGCTGCTGTCGCTGTGGGTGGCCAACAGCGGCATCAAGACCCTCTTCTACGGACTGAACGTCGCCTATCACCAGGTCGAGAAGCGCAATTTCCTGCATTACAACCTGATCTGCATGGCCTTCACCCTGTCGGGGCTGCTGGCGGTGTTCCTGACCGCGGGCCTGGTGGTCGGGGTGCCGCTGGCGCTGGGGGTGCTGGGTCTGGCGGCGGAGTGGGACCATCTGGCCCCGTTGCGCTGGCCGGTCCTGCTGGTCGGCTACGGCATCGCCCTGGCCATGATCTACCGGTTCGGCCCGTGCCGGGCCCGCCCCCGGTGGCGCTGGCTGACGCCGGGGGCGGTGTTCGCGGCCACGGCCAGCGTCGCGGTGTCCTTCCTGTTCAGCTGGTATCTGCAGACCTTCGTGCGCACCGCCGCCTACGGGCCGCTGGCGGCGATGATGGGCTTTCTGCTGTGGACCTGGCTGTCGGTGCAGATCATCATCCTGGGGGCCGAGCTGAATGCCGAGATCGAGCACCAGACGGCGGTCGACACCACCACCGGGGCGATCCGGCCGATCGGTGATCGCGGGGCCGTGGTCGCCGACAGCGTCGGTGCGCAACTGGGCAGCCACGCCGCAATGGCCTTCACCCTGAAACACGCCGAGGCCCTGTCGGACCGGCTGATGAAACGGCGCATCCGTCGCGACGGACAGCGGCACCGGGAGCCGGACTGAGACACGGACTCAGTCCGCCAGCAGCGCGAGTCCGATCAGGCTGAACCCCAGGGGGCGAACATCCGCCGACAGGCCGAGCCCGGCCGGCGAACGGCAGGGTCCGGAGCGGAATCCAAGGCGCACGTCGTCCCCGGCCGCCAGCGTCCCGACGGCGAACTCTATCTCGCGCGGCTCGGCCCCATCTGCGGCCGCGAACGGCACCGTCGCCAGCAGATGGCCATCCAGACTCACCGTCAGCACCGTGTCCGGCGCGCCGGGCGGCAGAAACGGGGCGAGCCGCAGGCGTATCCGTCCCGGCCCGACATCCGTGGCCGGCCGGAAACGCAGCCCGCAGGCGGGCCGGGCCGACCAGACGCCCCAGGATTCCGGCTCGTGAAACCCGGTCAGGGACAGGTGGTCACCGTCGGTGGCGGCCACGGCCACCCCCGGTGTCACGGGCAACAGTCCGCTGTCCAGCCGGGCCAGCCGGCGGATCAGCCCGGCCCGTTCGGCGCTCCAGGACGCGGGGGCGACCTCCGGATCCCAGGCCTGGAGGTGTCTGGCCAGAGCCGTACGCCAGATCGCATCGTCGACCGGCCCCCTCGGGGCGGCCTGCACACCGGCATGGACGACCCGCCAGCGGTCGACCCAGGCGGCCAGGCCGGCATCGCCCCGAAGATGCTGTCCGACCGCCCTGGCGGCGGCCGGATCATAGCGATCGATCTCGCGCCCGACCGCCGCGGCCGTGACCGGCTCTGTAAAGGTCGCGATGCCGAAATTGCCGCATCGCATGTCGTCATAGGACTCAAGCGTGGCCATGCCCGCAAGGCCGCGTCCATCACACACCACCACCGGCCGCAGACAGGCCATGGCCTCGATCGCCGTCAGGGCGCTGGCGAATACCAGATCATAGTCCGGCAACAGGGTCTCCGGCGTCTCGACGATCCGGCCGACGGCGGCCCCGATCACGTCGAGGGCGATGTCGCGCCGGGCACAGGCGGCGCGAATGCCGTCGAGATGGCCCTGGTTCTTGGCAAAGGCCAGGGCGCGGCGCGGCCGGGACGGCAGATCGGGCCCGGGGCGAAACCGGTCGGTGTCGACGCCGTTCAATACCAGCTGCACCGCCTCGGGCGGCAGGCCGGTATCGGCCGCGACCCGGGCGCGAAAGGCCTGGCTGACGGTGGCCCAGGCGCGCACGCCCGGCAGGCGCGGCGGTGTATCATGCCAGGCGGTCAGGTCGTGGCAGACGAATACCGCCGGAACCTGCGGAAACCGGGCCAGGGCCACGCCGGTCTGGATCACATGGTGGCCGTGGATGACATCCGGAGTGGCGGGGACGGCGGCAATGTCGTCAACCACCGGAATACCTGCCGCGCACAGTTCGGCGGCGATCGGCCCCAGGCGCGGCGTATAGACCATGGGGCGGTCCCCGGTCCGGGCCAGGCCCAGGGCGAGATCGCGGACCACAATCTCCGTACCGGTCCGCCCGGCCAGGGTCAGATTGGTGATCAGGACCCGCCGGCCGGTCATGTGGCCGCGTCCAGCCGCCGGGCCAGCCGCGCGACGATCGGTTCCAGATGCGACCAGCGCAGGGCCTCGGCATAGATGCCGGCCCGCACCCGGTCCTCACCCCAGGCCTCATACAGCGGCGCGCGCCCGTTCGGGATCAGGACAGCCAATGGCAACGGCCGGTGCAGGGTCTCGCGAACAAGGGCCGCGGTGCCGGCGCTGGCGGCCAGGCTGGCGACATCGTCGGCGATCTCGGGATAGTCGTCGATCAGCGCCCGCTTTTCGGCCTGTTGGGTCGCATCAAGGTCCAGCACCTCGACCGCGGGCCCCACCGGCGCGGCGGCCAGGTCGCCCAGCACCACCGGATAGTCGAGACAGGTCACCCTGTATCCGGCGTCCCGACCGGTCTCGACTGCGGCGACCCGGGCCATCAGATGGGTCAGATCATGGACCGGATTATAGTTCTGCCAGCCGTCGGTGACGACCAAGGTCACCGCGCCGTCGCGAAAGCTGGCCGCAAGGGTATCGGTCAGCGCCAGAAAGGGTTCGACGTCTCCGGCCATCATCCAGCGATAGAGGTCGACGTCAAAGGCCGCGCCGAACGGCTCGGTCGACGTGACCCCGAGGACCGCGGCCAGACGTCGGCTGGCGGCGATACGCGCCTCCGACCGGCCCGAGCGCGAGCCGCGGGCGATGATCGACAGCCGTGGCCGCTCCCGCCGCACCCAGGCCGCCATCCGCAATTCATGTCCAGGATGGGCGACCACCAGCGCTGTGTTCATGGCGCGAACCTAGACCATTTTCGCTTCAGGTCGAAACGGGCCGGATCCGGAAGCCGGGCCGGATTCAATGCCGGAGACCAGACGCGGTGCCGGCGCGACGGCTAGCTGAACTCGGCTTCCAGATCGGCGAGGCGGGCGGCCTGGTCCTCGGCGATCAGGGCGTTCAGCAGGGGGTCGATGTCGCCTTCCAGGATCTGGGGCAGGCTGTGCAGGGTCAGGCCGATCCGGTGGTCGGTGACGCGGCCCTGGGGGAAGTTGTAGGTGCGGATCCGCTCGGAGCGATCGCCGGAGCCGACCTGGGATTTGCGCGCGTCGGAGCGGGCATTGTCCTTGGCCTGGCGCTGCTGGTCATAGAGGCGCACGCGCAGGTTCTTCATCGCCTTGTCGCGGTTCACATGCTGCGACTTCTCGGACGAGGTCACCACGATCCCGGTCGGGAAATGGGTGATGCGCACGGCCGAGTCCGTCTTGTTGACGTGCTGGCCGCCCGAGCCGGAGGCGCGGAAGGTGTCGATGCGGATGTCCTTGTCGTGGATCTCGATCTCGACGTCCTCGACCTCGGGCAGGACGGCGACCGTGGCGGCGGAAGTGTGGATACGACCGCCGGCCTCGGTGGTCGGCACGCGCTGGACCCGGTGCACGCCGCTTTCGAATTTCAGCCGGCCGAACACCCCCTCGCCGTTCACCGTGGCGATGATCTCCTTGAAGCCGCCGGCGTCGCCCTCGGTGGCGGAGTCGATCTCGACCTTCCAGCCGCGCGCCTGGGCGTAGCGCGAATACATGCGGAACAGGTCGCCGGCGAACAGGGCCGCCTCGTCACCGCCGGTGCCGGCGCGGACCTCCAGCACGGCACTGGCATTCTCGTCCGCATCGCGCGGGGCCAGCAGCAGGGCGACCTCGCGCTCCAGTCCCGGCAGGGTCTCGTTCAGCGCTTCCAGCTCCTCGGCGGCCATGGCGGCCATCTCGGGATCCGACGCCATGGCCTCGAGGTCGGCGACCTCGGCCCGGGCCCGGGCCACGGCCAGGACGGCGTCGGCCACCGGCTTGAGCTCGGCATGCTCTTTCGACAGACGCACGATCTCCTGGCCGTCGCTGGCCGCGCCCATGCGCGCCTCCACCTGATGGAAGCGGTCGAGCACCTGATCGAGCCGGGCCTGGGGCAGTCGCACGGGGGGAAACATCCTGAATTCCGAAGGGGCGGAGCCTTACCGCGCGGGGCGGAGCCTGTCGATGGAGGAGCCGGTATCGGACGGGTCCCGATAACAAGCGCGTCACCGCCGCTTCCACGGGAGATCGTGGCGCATTAGTCAGGTGGGCGTCACCGCGGTGGCCGACGCCGGACCGGGGCCTGAATGGACGTCTTCCTGCTGTTTCTGGCGGTGGGCCTGCTGGCCCAGGTCGTCGATGGGGCCCTGGGCATGGCCTATGGCGTGATCGCCAATACGGTGCTGCTGGCCTTCGGCGTGCCGCCGGCCGCGGCCTCGGCCAGCGTCCATGTCGCCAAGATTTTCACCGGGGGAGCCTCGGCCGTCTCGCATGTGATGCACAGGAACATCCTGTGGTCCCTGTTCTGGCCGCTGGCGGCGGGCGGGATGATCGGCGGGGTGGTGGGGGCCTATGTGCTGACCGGCATCCCCGGCGAGACGATCAAACCCTTCATCCTGGCCTATCTGCTGGCCATCGGCGTCTGGGTGCTGTGGCGGGCGTCACATGACGTCCGGTTGCGGCTGTTTCCGCTGCGCTGGAGCGGCCCCCTGGGCTTCGTCGGCGGCCTGCTGGACGCGATCGGCGGCGGCGGCTGGGGCCCGACGGTGACCTCCACCCTGGTCGGGGCCGGCACCGATCCGCGCCGGGCCATCGGCACGGTCAATACCGCCGAACTGCTGGTCACCGCCGCCATCTCGGCCGCCTTCCTGTTCACCCTGGTCAGCGGGCGCTGGGCCGGCGGGGCGCTGGAGAACCATGTCGCGGCCGTCGGCGGGCTGATCGTCGGCGGGATGATCGCGGCCCCTTTCGCCGGCTGGATCACCAAACGCGTTCCGGCACGGCTGCTGACCTATGGCGTCGGGGTGCTGATCGTGGTGCTGGCGGGCTATCAGGGGCTGCAGCTGGCCGGGATCGCGCCCTAGACCATTCCTGTTTCAAACTGGAGCGAAATCCGAGCCGGGTTGGACTGCGTCCAACTCAACCGATTTCGCTCTAGACGGGCCGCGTCGCCACAAAGCTGGGCCGGGCCTCCAGTGCCGTCTGCAGGGCGACCAGATGCGGGCGGCCGGTCTGCCAGTCATGGTCGGGGTGGCGGAAGCTGATCCAGGTGACGGCGACCCCGGCGGTGATCGTGCCCATGTCGAGGACAGCGGGATCGGGCCGGGCGGCTTCCAGCGCGTCGAGCGACCGGTCGAGATTGTGGGACCAACGGGCGATCCATGACGGCGAGCGCTCCTGTTCCGGGCGGCGCAGTTCCAGCAGCCATTTGACGCCCATCTCGAGCGCGCCATTGGCCAGGGTCTCCATCCGCCGCACGCGCAGACGGTCCGCCCCGGCCTCGGGCAACAGGCGGGGGCCGGTGCCGAGGGTGTCGAGATAGTCGCAGATGACCGGGCTGTCGGTCAGCGGCAGGCCGTCGTCGGCGATCAGGGTCGGGACCTGGACCACCGGATTGGTGGCCATCAGTTCGGGCGCATTCTCATACGGATTGACCGCGATCTCCGCGATCCGGTCGGCCAGCCCCTTCTCGCGGGCGACGATCCGGCATTTGCGGACGAAGGGCGACGGGCCGGCGAAATAGAGTTTCATTTACCGCTCAACGCCATTCTTGCAGGTGTGAAAATGAGGCTCGCGTCAGGGATAGTGCTGGCGGGAGTGAAGGACCCGCAGGATATGGATGGAGTCCTCGCGCACTGCATAGATGTAGATGTAGTTCGGATGCACAACGGCCTCCCGGGTGCCCGGTTCGCGGCCTTCCCGATGCAGATGCGGATAGGCGGGTAGTTTCTCCACACTGGTCCTGATCAAATTATTGATCCGGACGGCACCGGATGGGCTGCGGTGGCGAATGAACGCCAGAATGACCCCGAGGTCGTGACGGGCACGACGGCTCCAGATCACCGGGAGCATCAAATTTCGGGCTTGGCCTTGCCGTCGATGATCGCCTGCATCTCGGCCATAACCTGTTCATGCGGAATGCCCGGTCGTGGGTCATCGAGGGCTTCCCTGACCTTCGCCCGGAACCAGACGTCATAGGCCTCGGCCTCTTCGGTCGAGGCGAACTCGGATTCTATGGGCGAGAGCGCGGGCATGGGGGGAATATGCGCCCGGTCTAAGGGTGCCGCAACCGAATACTACCCTGCGGCGACAGCCGGCGAGGCTACAACCCTGCGTGCGACCTCAAGCTCGGCGGCCTTCGCCTCGACCTGCTGGACGATCTCGTCGACCATGCCGGTATTCAGCTGTTTGTGCGCCATCTTGCCGTTCAGATAGACCATGCCCGACCCGGCCCCGCCGCCGGTGAAGCCGACGTCGGTATACAGGGCCTCGCCCGGGCCGTTGACGACGCAGCCGATGATCGACAGCGACATGGCCGTGGTCACATGGGCCAGTTTTTCCTCAAGGATGCCGACGGTCTCGATGACGTTGAAGCCCTGACGGGCGCAGGACGGGCAGGCGATGATGTTGACGCCGCGGTGGCGCAGCCCCAGCGATTTGAGGATGTCGAAGCCGACCTTGATCTCTTCCACCGGATCGGCGGCGAGGCTGACGCGGATGGTATCGCCGATACCGGACCACAGCATATTGCCCATGCCGATAGCCGATTTGATCGTGCCCGAGCGCAGCGGTCCGGCCTCTGTGACCCCCAGATGCAGCGGACAGTCGATGGCCTCGGCCAGCTGCTGGTAGGCGGCCACGGTCAGGAAGGGGTCGGACGCCTTCACCGAAATCTTGAACTCGTGGAAGTCGTGATCCTGCAGGATGCGGGCGTGGTTGAGGGCGGACTCGACCATGGCCTCGGGACAGGGCTCACCGTATTTCTCTAGCAGCTCGCGCTCCAGACTGCCGGCGTTGACGCCGATCCGCATCGAACAGCCATGATCGCGGGCGGCCTGGACCACGTCGCGCACGCGCTGGGCGTTGCCGATATTGCCGGGGTTGATGCGCAGGCAGGCGGCCCCGGCCTGGGCGGCCTCGATGCCGCGTTTGTAGTGAAAATGGATGTCGGCGACGATCGGCACCCGGGACTCGCGCACGATGGTGCCGAGGGCGGCGGTCGAGGCCTCATCCGGACAGGAGACGCGCACGATGTCGGCCCCGGCCTCTTCCAGCTGACGGATCTGGCCGATGGTCGCCGCCGCGTCCGAGGTCAGGGTATTGGTCATCGACTGGACGCTGATCGGGGCGTCGCCGCCGACCGGGACCGCGCCGACCATGATCTGGCGGCTCTTGCGGCGCTCGATATGGCGCCACGGACGGATATGGGAAAGCTCGCTCATGTCCGGCGCAATATAGGCGATCCACTCAGGCGAAACCACGGCGCAGGCCGGAGCCTGCGTCGATTCAGCCCGGAAGGGTATCCGGGGTGTCGGCGACCGCGGACTCGACCTGGGCCTCGATGGCCTCGGCCTCGCGCGCCTCGTTGCGAGCGGAAACGGCCGCGGCGGTCTGGCGCGCCAGGGCCTGGGCCCGGCTGTTGAGCTGGGACAGCGGCGTCAGCACCGCCTGCAGCCCCCCGCCGTGCTCACCGTTCAGATAGACGTCGAAGGCGCTGGGGTCGGAGGTGTCGATGGTGGCCGAAACGCCGTCCGGCGCGCGCCAGGCCTCACCGGCGACCAGCTGGCGGGCAAACAGGACGCGCCCGTCGCCCATGCGCACGACAAGGCTGGCGGCCTTGCGGGCCTGCAGCACCACCTGGGAGGCGGTGGCCGAGGCCCCGTAGATGGCCCCGCGCGGATTGAAGGCCTTCTGCACCGGGGCCGCATCGGCGGCGGCGGCGGCAAGGGCCTCGGCCGAGCCGGGGGCGATGCCGGTCAACTGGGCCTCAAGACCCGGGGTGATGTAGAAGGCGGGCACCGTCTGGTCCGGCGGCGCGGGCTGGGGCGCGGACAGGCGCATCAGGCCGTCCTGACCGGGCACGGCCCCCAGGGTCCAGCTTTCGGGCGTGGCGGTCAGGGCCGAGGGATGCGGCGCGCGCATCAGGCTGACGCGCTGGAACACATTCCAGCCGACGACGGCCAGCACCAGGGCCAGGCCGGCGGCGATCAGGCGTGGCGAATAGCGACGCACCTCCTCGAAGGCGACGCCGACCGGGGCCTGCAGCGGCATGGAGGGATCGGGGCATTCACGCTTGAAGCGTTCGACCGCCAGCTGCTCGTCGACCCCCAGGGCCCCGGCATAGGCGCGGACGTAGCCGGTCGAAAAGACCCGCGACGGCAGGATGGAGAAGTCGTTCTGTTCGAGGGCGGTCAGGTAGCGGGTGTGGACCCGGGTGATGGTCGACAGCTCGGCCAGCGACTTGCCGGAGGCGTCACGGGCCATCCGCAGACCCTCGCCCAGAGTCGCGGCCTCGACGATGGAAGGCGCGGGGTCCTTCCAGTCGGGATGATCCCGAAACTCATCGGGGACAGACCCCGTATCCAGCGCCATAACGCCCGACCTCACACTCGACCCGGGACCGGAAGGCCCCCGTGTCATACTCGACCCTGAACCGCCTAACACATGACGTTGACAGTTCAGGCCTCCCCCCGGAGGACCCTCAAACTCGTCTTGTGGATAACTCATTAGAGCCGACCGATCAACGATTTATTAGGTATATCCCGACGCGATTACCCATCAGGGGGCGTGTGCCATCGGGAGACACGTCAGATCGAGACGTTCAATTTCCGGGCCAGGGATTCCAGCTCGCTGCGGATCGAACCGGCCGACGATCCGAGCAGGCTGGCCATGCCGCGTCGGGCCGCGGCCAGGTCGGCCGACAGGATCATCCGCTTGACCGGACCGACCCCCCCGGCCGGTGCCGACAACCGGGTGAAGCCCAGGGCCATCAGGGCGAAGGCCTCAAGCGGGCGGCCCGCCAGCTCGCCGCAGACCGAGACCGGGGTGCCGGTATCGGCGCATTTTTTCTGGATTTCGGCCAGGGCCCGCAGCGCCGGCGGCGACATCGGATCATAGCGGTCCGAGACCAGAGGATTGGTGCGGTCGGCGGCGAACATATACTGGAACAGGTCATTGGTGCCGATCGAGACGAAGTCAGTCATCGGCAACAGGGCGTCGAGGTGCCACAGCAGGGACGGGCATTCGATCATGGCCCCGACGCGCAGCCGGTCCGGCAGGGTGCGGCCGCGACGGCGCGCCCAGCGGCACTCGACCTCGACCAGTTCGCGGGCGGCCCGGTATTCATCGACCGTGGCGATCATCGGGAACATCACGCGCAGTTCGCGCCCGGCCCCGGCCTGGAGCAGGGCCCGGATCTGCAGGCGCAGCAGGCCGGGACGGTCGAGGCCCAGACGGATGGCGCGTCGGCCAAGGGCCGGGTTCTCCTCCCGTTCGGTCTCGAGATAGGGCAGCACCTTGTCGCCGCCGACGTCGAGGGTGCGGAAGGTCACGGGCCGATCGCCGGCAGCGTCCAGCACCAGTTTGTAGAGGGCGGTCTGGGCATCGAGCCGGGGCAGTTCCTCGGACACCATGAACTGGAATTCGGTGCGGAACAGACCGATACCCTCGGCCCCCGTCGCGTCGAGGTTTTCGAGATCGACGGCCAGACCGGCATTGGCCAGCAGGGTGATGCGGGTGCCGTCCCGGGTGACGGCCGGGGTGTCGCGCAGCTTGGCGAACTCGGCGCGCCGCTGGGCCCGGACCTCCATCCGCGACTGCACCGCCTCCAGCATGTCGGGCCGGGGACGCAGATAGGCCTCGCCGGCCTCGCCGTCGGCGATGACCAGATCGCCCTCCGACAGGCGGTCGCGCAGACCCATGAGGCGGCCGACGCAGGGAATCTGCAGGGCCCGGGCGACGATGGCGGCGTGGCTGGCGGCCGAGCCCTCCTCAAGCAGCAGGCCGCGCAGCTTGTGGCGCGGATATTCCAGCAGGTCGGCGGGGCCGAGGTTGCGGGCCACGAGGATGGCGTCGTCGGGCAGTTCGCGTTCGCCCGGCCGGTCCCCGGCCAGAACCCGCAGCAGCCGGTTGGCCAGGTCCTCGAAATCGTGCAGCCGCTCCTTGATATAGGGGTCGCGGGCCTGGGCGAAGCGGGCCCGGTGTTCACTGCGCACCCGGTCGACGGCGGCCTCGGCGGTCAGGCCGCTCTGGACCGCGTCCTCGAGCGACCGGTTCCAGCCACGGTCGTCGGCAAACATCCGGTAGGTCTCGAGCACCTCGAACGAGGTGCCGGCCAGCTTGCCCTGCCCACCCTCGAGGATGTGATCGATACTGGCCTTGAGCGCGAACAGGGCCTGGGACAGGCGTTTGCCCTCGGCGTCCGGGTCGTCGGACAGTAGCTGTTCGGGGGCCAGGGGCGGCTCGTGCAGGACCACATGGCCGAAGGCGAGCCCCTCGGCGAAACGCTGGCCCCTGAGCCGTTCGGGGCGGTGCGGGGCGACCTCGACATCGCGCAGCTCGTCCTGGGCCAGGAGTTCGCCGGAGGCCACGGTCTCGGCCAGGACCATGGCGATGGTCTGGATGTCCT
>CAXBHG010000039.1:0-17528 GCA_963975385.1 uncultured Brevundimonas sp. | reverse complement strand
CGGACAAGGGCCATCACGGGGCCGGGCAAACCGTGTCGCCCTCGTTCGAGGCCAGCTGGATTTCCTCAACCGCGACGGCCAGGTCCCCGGCGGCACGAAGACCCCACGGCTGATCGACCGCGCCGACGTCCGCACCTGCGTCGCGCAGACACGACAGCCGGACCTTCAGGGTGCGCCATTCGCCGATGGGGGCCGCCGCAAGGATGGCCGTGACATCGACCGCCCCCGCGCCCAGCGTCAACTGGACCGGAGCGGTCGGACGGGCCTCGACGCGATAGCGGAAGCTGATCGCCATCTCGCCATTGGCCTGACGGGTCAGATCCACCGGTGCCGCCGCAATCAGGGCCTGGGCCGTCTGCCCGGCCGGCACGTCAAACGTCAGGATTCTGGCCGATTCCTGGGCCTGGCCGTCACCGGAGCGGGCCGCGACCGCCGCCCGTGGCGACTGCCCCTGGGGCTCGAGTCCGAGGCGATATTCACCCCCCGCGTCACGCAGCATCAACGACCACGGCGCGACGAACCGGCCCGCGACGAAATAGCGATCGACGCTCGAGCCGGCCTCGGCCACGCCACTGTCCTCGGACAACCGGCCGACGGTGGCCGGGCGGGCATAGGTCAGGCCATAGCCATAGGCGAACAGCGGATCATATCCGACCTGACCACGGTTCAGCGGCTGCCCCGCCGCCGTCTTCGGCCAGCTGAACGACAGGGTGCCGCGGAAATCGTGGCGGGCCCGCCCGTCCGCGTCCCCGACCAGCAGATCGGCCACGCCGCCGCCCTCCGAACCCGGCAGCCAGGCCGCGACAAAGGCATCCGACGCATTGATCTCCGGATTGGTCCACATCGGCCGCCCGGACAGAAAGACCGAGACCGTCGGAATTCCGGCGGCCTTCAACCGACGCAGGGTCTCCAGCGGCCCGGTCGGGACATAGTCCAGCGTCTCGACGTCGCCCTGGAATTCGGCATAGGGCGTCTCGCCGAACACGACGATGGCCACATCCGGCCGGTCAGCGAAGCTGCCGTCGGGACTCAGGGTGGCCTGGCCGCCGCCCTCCGCGACCGCTTCCTGCAGCCCCTCCCAGATCGACTGGCCATTCGGGAAGTCGGCGCGGCTGTTGCCGGTCCCCTGCCAGGTGATGGTCCAGCCGCCGGCGGCCTGACCGATGTCATCCGCCACCCCTGCGACCAGCACCCGCGCACCGGCCCGGATCGGCAGGACCGAACCCTCGTTCTTCAGCAGGACAAGGGATTCCCGCACGGCCCGACGCGCAAGCGCCCGGTGCTCCAGGGACCCCAGCAGTTCCACACGCCCCTCATAGGGGCGTTCGACCTCGAACAGGCCGGTCTTGACCTTGGCCCGCAGGATGCGGCGCACCGCCTCGTCCAGCCGGGCCATCGGAATCTCGCCCGAACGCGCCTGGGCCAGGGTGTTCTCGTACAATGGCTTCCAGCTGTCCGGAGCCATGAACATGTCGATCCCGGCGTTGAAGGCCAGGGCACAGCTCTCATTGGAACATCCCGGCAGCTGACCGTGGGCATTCCAGTCCGAGACCACGAAACCGTCGAAGCCCAGCGGCCCGCGCAGCACCGTGGTCAGGATGGTCTCGTTGCCCGAATGCTTGACCCCGTTCCAGCTGGAGAAGCTGGCCATGATCGACAGCACCCCGGCATCGATCGCCTCGGGATAGCCGGACAGATGGATGTCGATCAGCTCGCGCTCGGTTCCAGCGAAATCGCCCTGGTCCTTGCCGCCGGTCGTGCCGCCGTCGGCCAGGAAATGCTTGGCCGAGCCGGCGATATGACCCGGCCGCAGCGGCCCGTCGGCCCTCAGCGTCCCCTGCAAGCCAAGGGTCATCGGTCCGGCGTAGCTGCGCGCGACTTCCGGGTCCTCGGCATAGCCCTCATAGGACCGGCCCCAGCGGTCGTCGCGGGGCACGGCCAGGGTCGGGCCGAACGTCCAGTCCGCCCCGGTCACGGCGACCTCGAGCGCGGTCGTCTCACCGATCTGACGGATCAGCTCCGGATCCCGCGCCGCGCCCAGGCCGATATTGTGCGGGAAAAGGGTCGCCCCGACGATATTGTTATGCCCGTGCACCGCGTCGATCCCGTAGATCAGCGGCACCCGCGCGCCCGGCCGCGCCGCGGCCGCCGCACGGAATTCCCGGATCTGGTCGACCCAGGCCGGAGCCGGGGCCCGCTCGTCCCCTCCCGGCGAGGAATTACCCCCGGCCAGGATCGACCCCAGCGGATAGATCAGCAGGTCTTCGGGCTGGATGGCGCTGATGTCGGCCTGGATGGTCTGGCCGACCTTCTCCTCCAGCGTCATCCGGCTCATCAGCTCGGTGACGAAAGCCTCGGTCCGGGCGTCCGTCATGGCCGCCGGTGAGGCTGCCCGCGGCCAGACATCCGGATGGGCCCGCGCAGCCTCCGTGACCGCTGAGTCAGCAGCCGCGACGAAATTTGTGGGCAGCGAACGGTCGGGCAGCACGGCGCACCCGGCCGCAAGGGCAACGAGGGATCCGACCAGCGCCGTGGTTACAGCCTTGCGGCATGGATGGTTCACTGGACACGTCCTCCCGGTGCAGCCTGGAACGCGAGACGCGGCCGCCATTGCGGTTCCGACAGTCCGTTCAAATTGCTGCGAAACCTCCCACGCGCCAATGACGATATTCCGTCAGAAGCACGATTTCACCAGTGCAACTTGATCCACCCGCGGGAAACGTGTCAACCTTTATGTTAGCGCTATCAAAGAGTGGCGAGCCGTCTCCGACGAGGCCAGGGTGTGACGTTCAGGGTAACCAGACGAGGCGCGGCGGGGTCTGCCCTGGCGATGGCTGCCCTGACGGGGTCGCAGACCGCGAATGCCCGCAACCGGCCAGCCCCGACCTACCGCTGGAACAATGTCGTCATCGGCGGCGGCGGCTTCGTGCCGGGCGTGGTGTTCAGCCCGGTTGTGCGGGGTCTTGCCTATCTGCGCTCCGACATGGGCGGAGCCTATCGCTGGGATGCCGGACCGGCGCGCTGGACGCCGCTTCAGGACGCCAACCCGGTCTCCAGCTATATGGGTGTCGAGAGCATCGCCCCCGACCCCCTGGATCCCGATGTGGTCTATGCCGCCGTCGGCATGCACCGCTCCATGCCGGCCGCCATCCTGCGCTCGGCGGATCGCGGCGACACCTGGACGACCACACCCGTCCCCTTCCTGATGGGGGGCAATGAGGACGGCCGTGGCCTGGGCGAACGGCTGGCCGTCGATCCCAATGACAACCGCATCCTCTATTTCGGCTCCCGCCACGACGGCCTGCAGCGCTCGACGGACAAGGGCCGCAGCTGGAGCAGGGTCGACAGCTTCCCTGTCGCAGGACAGGGGGCGCGACCGGATCAACCGACCCACCCCGGCCTGGCCTTCGTGGTCTTCGATCCGGCGAGCGGTCGGCCCGGCTCCGCCACGGCCAGCCTGTTCGTCGGGGTAGCCGATCCCGAGGGCCAGGGTCTGTACCGCTCCGACGACGCCGGACGCTCCTGGCACCGCCTTCCGGGCGGGCCGCAGGACATGTCGCCCGTCAAGGCCCAGATTGACGACCGCGGCATGTTGTTCGTCACCTGGTGTCGGGGCATCGGCCCCAATGGCGTCACGGACGGGGCTGTCACCCGGCTCGATACGCGCGGCCGGGAACAGTTGACCGACATCTCCCCGCCACGGCCCGACAGCGCCCGGGGCGGCGGCTTCATGGGCGTGGCCCTGGACCGGCAGCGTCCCGGCACGCTTCTGGTCTCGACCCTGAACCGCTGGGAGCCGGGCGACACCCTGTGGCGCTCGACCGACGACGGCCACAGCTGGACCAGCCTGCGCGAAACCGCACAGCGCGACGTCTCGGCCACCCCCTTCCTCTACTGGGGTAATCCCGAACCCGATTTCGGCTGGTGGATCGCCGCCGTGGCCATCGATCCGTTCGACGGCGACCGGGCGGTCTATGCGACCGGGGCCACCATCTATGCGACCGATGGCCTGCGCGCGTCCGACCGGGGTGAGCCGACCCGCTGGGCCCCCTGGGTCCGGGGTATTGAACAGACCGCGGTGATTACCCTGACCAGTCCGGCGACCGGTCCGCACCTGCTCAGCGGCTTCGGCGACATCTCCGGCTTCGCCCACACCGATCTCGATCAATCGCCGGCGCACCAGTTCACCACCCCGGTCTTCGCCAACACCAACCAGATCGACTGGGCCGGCATGGCCCCGCACATCGTCGTCCGCAGCGGCACCCCGCACGAGGGCGTCGGCTCCGGGGGCCACGACGGCGCAACCCTGGCCTGGTCCGAAGATGCGGGGATCAGCTGGACGTCCCTCGGCCGCCCCCGTCCCGCCTCGGATGTCGAGGCCGTCGCGCCGGACAACCCCCGCATGGACCTGTATCGCGACGCGCCGATCATCGTCTCCGCCGACGGGAGCAGCTTCGTCCTGATCACGCCCCGGGTCATGTACTCGCGCGACCGCGGGGCCGGCTGGCGGGCCTGTGTCGGCCTGCCGCCCCTGCTCCGCCCTGTCGCCGACCGTCGCGATCCGGCCCTTTTCTATGCGCTGGATTTCCGCACCGGGGACTGGTTCGTCAGCGTCGACGGGGCCGCCAGCTTCGCGCCGGTGACCAGCCGCGGCCTGCCGGACGTCACCGGCGACCGGCCCACCTGGCGCGAGGACGCCTTCCCGCTGAAGGCGACGCCGGGGACCGAAGGCGATCTCTGGCTGGTCTCGGCGGCCGGCCTCTACAACAGTCGTGACGGCGGCCAGCGCTTCGCGCGGATCGACGGCGGTCTGGCGGTCGAGCTGCTGGATTTCGGCAAGGCCCCGGACGGTGCCCGCTGGCCGACCCTGTTCGCGGTCGGAACCCGCGATTCAGTGCGCGGCGTGTTCCGCTCCGATGATCGGGGCCGGAGCTGGATGCGCATCAATGACGACCGGCACGAATATGGCCGGCGCTTCCGCGCCATCGCCGGTGATCCGCGCGTGACGGGGCGGGTCTATCTGGCCACCGACGGGCGCGGCATCCTCTATGGTGACCCGGTATGAGCACGCCGCGAATGGAGCCCCTGCGATGACCCTGTCCCGACGCGGCCTGCTGGGAGCCGGCACGGCCGTCCCGCTGCTGGGGGCCTGCGCCACCGGCCCCGGTGTGGGACCGAAACCCGCCGGTCCCTTCCGACCTGACTGGGACAGTCTGGTCGCGGGCTACAGCACCCCCGACTGGTTCCGCGACGCCAAATTCGGCATCTGGTCGCACTGGGGACCGCAGTGCGTGCCCGAGTTCGGCGACTGGTACGGCCGGCTGATGTACGTCCAGGGCAGCCCCTTCTACGACCACCACGTCGCGACCTACGGCCACCCCAGCCGCTTCGGCTTCATGGAGTTCATCAACCGCTGGCGCGGCGAGCACTGGGATCCGGAAGACCTGCTGGACCTCTATACAGCCGCGGGGGCCCGATATGTGGTGTCGATGGCCAATCACCATGACAACCTCGATCTGTTCGACAGCGCCCACCATGCCTGGAACTCGACCCGCGTCGGCCCCCGGCGCGACATCGTCGGCATCTGGGAAAAGGCGGTCCGGGCCCGGGGCCTGCGTTTCGGCGTGTCGAACCACGGAGCCCACGCCTGGCACTGGTGGCAAACCGCCTATGGCTATGACGCTGAAGGGCCGCTGAAGGCCGTGCGCTATGACGCCGCCCGTCTGACCCGGGCGGACGGCGCGGGTACATGGTGGGACGGGCTGGACCCGCAGGAGCTCTATACCGGACCGACCTTCGCCCCGCCGGCCGGTATCGACAGTATCGCCGAAATGAACGCCTGGCACGATGCCCGCGACGGTCAGTGGATCGAGACGCCGCCCGCCAATAATCCGGCCTTTGTCCGCTCCTGGGTCGCCCGCCAGCGCGACCTGGTCAGCAAATACCGGCCGGACCTGGTCTATTTCGACAACTACGGCCTGCCGCTGGGCCGGCACGGGCTGGACGCCGCCGCGGAATACTACAATGCCTCGCTGGCGTGGCGCGGCGAACTGCCGGTCGTCAACGGCAAGCGACTGGAGGAGCGCCAGCGCAAGGGGATCGTCGAATCGGTCGAGCGCGGCTTTTCCGACGCCCTGCGGCCCGAGCCCTGGCAGACGGACACCTGTATCGGTGACTGGCATTACAACCGCGCCCGTTTCACCGACCATTCCTACGTCCCGGCCGCGGCCGTGATCCAGCGCCTGGTCGATGTCGTGTCCAAGAACGGCAATCTGCTGCTCAGCGTCCCGCAGCGGGGCGACGGCTCGATCGACGCCGACGAGCGCGCGATTCTTCAGGACATCGCCGGCTGGATGCAGGTCAACGGCGAGGCCATCTTCGGCACCCGCCCGTGGCGCGTCTACGGCGAAGGCCCGACGGCCGTCCAGGCCGGCATGCATGGCGAAGGCCAGGCCCGGCCGTGGACCGCCCGGGATATCCGTTTCACCACGCGAGACCAGACCCTGTTCGCCTTCGCCCTCGCCTGGCCGGATGACCGGACCCTGGCCCTCCATTCGCTCGGAGCCCGTGCTGCCGGCGGGGCCGTGGTCGAGCGGGTCGAACTGATGGGCGGCGGCCCCCTGCCCTTCCGCCAGACCGCGGAAGCCCTGACCGTGACCCTGCCGGAGGGCCGCCCCACGGCCTTCGTTCCGGTCCTGCGCCTGTACGGTCGGAACCTGACCGAAGCCACCGGCACCTGAGCTACCGCCCGGGCAAGGCCAGTTCAAACGGCGTCGCCGGCAGGTCGTCGGCTCCGTACAGATTGCAGACCGGGCTGTCGGCCCAGCAGTAGCGCACCTGGCTGGCCGTGGCTGCGGTCTCGCCCGTCACCCGCAGGTCCCCGTCCACGATCCGGCCCTCGGCCCAACCACAGACGTCAGCGGTGTCACACAGCTCCAGCCCGATCACCCCGGCCCCGCCCTGGGTCCAGAGAGCGGCACCTCCGCCATAGGCGATGATGATCCCGGCCCCGTCGCGACGGACGCTCGCAGGCTGGGGCGACACCGGTACCGTATCGCCATAGGTCAGCCGCCGCGCCTCCAGCGCCAGCCGCCGTCCGACCTGCTGCTTGTTGGTCGGATGGATGTCATAGGGGTCGCCGATGTCGATCGCCACCGCCATGCCGGCGCGCGCATCGGCATTGGTCACCTGACGCTGTACCTCGCGCAGCTGCGCCCAGGCCGACGGAGCCGGTTCCCCCCGGCGCGGGCCGAAGTCCGCCAGTTGCACCACCAGGAACGGCAGGTCCGGAGTCTCGAACTGCGTCCGCCAACTGGCGATCAGGGCCGGAAGAAGGGCCCGGTATTGCCCGGGGTCACTGACATTGGACTCGCCCTGGTACCAGGCCACACCCGCCAGCCCCCACGGCCCCAGCGGGGCGACCATGCCGTTGTACAGGGTGGTCAGGCCGCTGCCGCCGATCCACGGCGTGCGCGGCGCATCCGCCAGGGCGCTCAACGGCGCGGCGACACGATAGCGCCAATTGCCGCCCAGCGGGATGTGCGTCCCGTCCGCCAGGGTCAGCGCCTTGTCCGCCGCCGGTCCCCAGGCCCCGCCACCGCCGCCGGTGTCCAGCACCCCCACGGCGATGACATTGTCGCCGGCCCGCAGACCGCCCGCAGGGATGTTGTAGCTGCGCGGCGTGTCCCAACCCTGCGCCCCGCCGACGAACCGGCCATTCAGCCAGGTCGTGTCGACGTCGTCGACCGGACCCAGTGAAAGCACCGCCGCCTGACGCGCCTGGTCCCGCGTCAGCGTTACATGAACCCGCAACCAGACCATCCCGTCAAAGGTCGCCAGTTCCGGGGTGGTCCCCTCCCAGAAGCCCTCGCCGGGTATCGGCAACCAGTTGCCGTCGTCGACGCGGGGTCCGTTCCAGGCCTGACGGGTGCCGGGGTCGTTGCCGCGCCACCAGCTTTCCGAAACCGCCCGCCACTGACGCTCGCCCTCGGCGGGATTCCCGGCATAGACAGCCAGGACGTTCAGGGGGATGTCCCGCCCGCCCAGGGCCCGCAGGCTGGCCTCGTCAAGCCAGTCCTCAATGATTGATCCGCCCCAGGACGAGGCGACCAGACCGACGGGAATCTCCGGCCGGACCCGACGCAGCTCGCGCCCCATGAAATAGCAGGCGGCCGAGAAATTCCGGACCGCTTCCGGTGCCGCCGTGGCCCAGGTACCGACCGGGTCCAGCGTCGTTGACAGTGCGGGAAGGCTGGCGCGCACGACCGACAACAGCCGTAGCCCGGAGTCGTTTGCCGCCGCGATCTCGGTCTCGGCATTGGTCACCTTGCGGACCTCGAACTCCATGTTCGACTGGCCCGAACACAGGAAGACGTCGCCCGCAGCCAGGTCCGGAACCGTCGTCACATCGCCGTCGCCGCCGCGCACACTCAGCGTCAGACCGATACCGGCGGGGATCGCCGGCAGGTCGATGCGCCAGCGACCGTCGGCACCCGCGACGACGGCACCGGTCCGACCGGCCAGACTGGCCTCGACCCGTTGTCCGGGGGCTGCATGGCCCCAGACCGGTACCGGGCGATCCCGCTGGACGACCGCATATCGCTGGAACATCGGAGCCAGCACGACCGGAGCTGGCGCTGACTGGGCCGCGGCCGCGCCCAGCGACCACAGCGCCAACCCCGACAGGGCCATCAGTCGTCCATACATGGTCAGCGCTCCAGGGTGATCGGATGCCCTTCATACTGCAGGGTACGGGCCGGTGCGGCATCGAAATCCCCGGCGGCCGGATCGGCACCGCTGACGAAACGGACCGTCACTGTCCGTGTCGCGACCATGCCGGGATAGGTCCCTGTCCGCGCCCCGATGCTCAGAACGCCGTCGGCCTCATTCCACTGGATCGGAATCGTCGAGAACTCACCGCGCTCATAGCCATAGGTCAGCCCCGCATCCTCGTAGAGAACGAAACGGCCATCGGCCCCGGTATAGACGACCAGATGGATCGGCCCATCGGGCTTCTCGCCCGTGTACTGAATGTCCGGACCGGCCGGAACGATCGAGCCCGCCCGCACGAAGACCGGGATCCTGTCCAGCGGGGCCGCGACCGTCGCCTCCGTGCCGCCGCGATAGGTCTGGCCGCTGCGCAGATCGTACCAGGTCGCATTGCCCGGGAAATAGACCGTGCGCTCGCGGGCCTGATAGGCCGTCACCGGGGCGACCAGCAGGGCCGGGCCGAACATATACTGGTCGTCGATGGCGCGGGCCCGAAGATCGTTCGGGAAGTCCATCACCAGACCACGCATGATGGTACCGTCGTGGTGATAGGTGTCGCCTGCCACACTGTAGATATAGGGCATCAGCCGGTAGCGGATCTTGAGCGCGTCGGCGTAGGCCGCGTACAGGGGCGTCCCCGGCTCGGCCAGATTATAGACCTCGCGCAGCGGAAACTCGCCGTGTGACCGGAAGATCGGCGTCCAGGCCCCGAACTGGAACCAGCGCAGGTTCAGCTCGTCCCACTCCGCCCTGTCCGCCGGAGCCATCTCCGGTGTCGAATAGCGCGCCTCGACCGAGAATCCGCCGATGTCGTGGGTCCAGTTGGGCAGGCCCGACAGGCCGGTGTTCAGACCCGCTGAAATCTGGTCACGCAGATTGTCCCAGCGCGCCACGACATCGCCGGACCAAAGGGTCGAGCCGGTCCGCTGCAGGCCGCCCCAGGCCGATCGGGTCAGGATGTAGGTGCGCACATCCCCCTTCTCTTCCCGGAAATGCCGATAGACGTTCTCGGCATTCACCAGCGGATACGAGTTGAACACATAGGCTCCGGGTCCGGCCGCGGTCGGTCCCATGCGCAGCGTCCGCTCGGGAATGTCGAGGTTGGAGTGCATGTCCGGCTCAACCGAATCCAGCCACCAGCCGTCGAAGCCCATCCCGCTGAAGCTGTCCGACATCTGCTTCCAGTACAGATCCCGTGCGGCCGGCAGATAGGGGTCATAGAAGCTGTTGGCATAGCCGGGGCCGACCCAGTCCCGCGCCCCCGTCTCGACGTTGCGCCGATACATGCCGCCGATCGCGTCCAGCTGCTTGTAATGCTCAGTCGTCGGGTAAAATTTCGGCCATACCGAAATGATAATATTGGCATTCATGTCGTGAACAGCCTTCACCATCCCGGCCGGATCGGGGAAGCGGGCCGGATCGAACTGGTGCGAGCCCCAGGCGTCCTCGGGCCAGTAGAACCAGTCCTGCACCACATTGTCGATCGGCAGGCCCAGCTCGCGATAGCGGCGCACGGTGTCGACCACCTCTTCCTGGGTCGTATAGCGCTGGCGGCTCTGCCAGAAGCCATAGGCCCAGCGCGGCAACAGCACCGCCTTGCCGGTCAGGTCACGATAGCCGGCGATGACCGCGTCCAGATTGTCGCCGCCGACATAGTAGTAGTCGATCGCATCCCCGACCTCGGAGGCCAGGCTCAGCGCGCCCTGGTCGGCAGCCGGCAGCGGATCCATATGACGCAGCGCCAGATAGCCGTCCTGCGGCGTCCATTCGATCCGGATCGGCACCCGCGTGTCCGCCGGCAGCCGGACCTGGAAGTCGTGGTCGAACGGGTTCCAGTTCTGCCGCCAATTGTCTTCCAGCTGTTCACCGTTGATCCAGACCTTGGCGTAACCTGATGAATAGAGCCGGAATTTGTGCTCGCCCGCAGTCGATGTCTCAATCGTGCCTTCCCAGGTCACGGTCACACCTTCCTGACCGGGCTTGCCCATGTCGCCGGTCTGGACCGGCTGCCCGGGCTGGGCCTTGAACCCTTCGGGCCAGCGCGACCATTCGCGGATGAACTCGTAGTTGACCTCGGTTTCCTGGCGCTGAACCTTCAGTTCGCCGTCCTGATAGTAGCTGGCGGTCAGTCCGCCGAACCGGCCCGTCGCATCGCGCAGCGTCAGCCGCTCGCCCAGCATCCCGTAGGGCCGCGGGTCGCCGAACCGGGTGATGGCATTCGTCTCCCACAGGATTCCGTAGTTGCGGCTGGAGACGACGAAGGGGATGCCCACATCCATATTGTGCTGGGCCAGAACGACGTCGTGACCCTTGTAGTCCATCACCCCCTGCTGGTGCTGGCCCAGGCCATAGAAGGACTCGTCGGCCGGACTTTCCCAGACCTGGCGCGTGGCCAGGAACCGGTGGTCCCCGGCCTGGTCCTCGACCGTGACCGGGCTCAGTTCGCGGCTGCCCGGGCGCTCGGCCAGAATTTCGTGACCGTCCGCATCGAGGAAGCGGACGGCACCGGTGATCGTCGACACCTCGGCCACGGCCTCCGCCGTGCTCAGGACCACCATGTCCCCGCGGGACTCGACCCGGAACGGCGTCGTCGCCGACGGTTCGGCCGTCACCATCAGACTGGCCGGCAGATCCAGATCCGCGTCCTCGGTCGCCGTCACCCGGATGGTCTCGGGTCCATAGACTTCGAGCCGCACGCGACGCGCAGCCCCCTCGGCGGGCGTGACCACAATCCCGGCCGGGGTCCGCTCGAACGCGGCCCGTTCGACCACGGCGGGCGAAACGCTGTCCATCAGGCTGGCGCAGGCCCCCAGCGGCATGACGGCCAGGGCGGCGACGAACAGGCGGCGGGCGATGATCGGGGACATGGGGCGCTCGCTAGGGCTTGAAGGAAGGATCAGTAGGTGGCGGTGACGACGCGCAGCAGCTGCGGCCGGTCGGTGAAATTGAGGCCGTAGTCAGTCTGGTCGCCATTCCAGATGCGCTCGAAAACCCAACGCCCCCCGGTATCGAAATGGCCCTCCTCATAGCGCAGGACCATACGGCGGCGACCATCGGTCGAGGGCTTGGCCGCGAACTCGACCCGCGCCCTGTGGCCGGTGACAAGGAACACGCCGGGGGTGATCTCGGCGACGATGGCACCGCCGTTCGGAGTCTCGGTGCCCGGGACATCCGCCAGCGGCCCGAGCCAGGTCCAGTCCGGCTGGCCAAACTGCCAGCGGCGATAGGCGACGGTCACGGTCCAGTCCGCGAAATCCAGGGTCTGGGAGGCGCGGTCGTCCGGTTCGCTCACGCCCCGCACCCGCCCCTCGAAAGCCAGCCGGGCCCAGGTCCGGTGCCAGGGCGCGACCAGTCGGTACAGGTCCCGCAACGGAGTCAGCGCCGCCTCATCTATGGCCGGTGCGCCCAGCGGATAGTTGGCATAGCCGGTATAGTCGATGCCGAACGGCGAAAAGCCGATGCCGCCCCGCCCCAGCACGCTGAACAGATAACGGGGATACATCACGTCATTGCCCGTCTCGGACACGAACAGGGCATTGTCCGGTCGGGCATAGCGCTCCAGATGCCCCTCGTAGGTGGCAGACTCGCGATTGTAGATGTCCGGCGTCAGCATATCGATCGCCGGAGCGGCCGCCTTCCAGACATCGAACACCGGCCAGACCGGGCCGCCCGACGCATAGCTGGTCGGCGAACTGCGCACGTGCGGATCCGGCAGGGCCGCGTTGACATACATCGGCAGTGGATATTCGCGCCGGCCCGCCTCGGCGACGGCATTGACGTAGGTCGCGATTGACCAGGCATGGAAGAACTCGTCCGCCTCATCGCCGAACACCGCGCTCCAGCTGCCCGCCGGTTTGCCGGTCCTGGCCAGCAGGGCTTCGGGCACAGGCCCGTCAAACGCGGCCTGGGCGGCCGGGGAATAGTCCCGCACCGAGCCATAGGTGCCAGTCTCGTTCTCGGGCTGCATCATGATCACGGTGCGTCGCTCGCCGTCGACCTGCCGGATGTGGCGCATCAGGGCAGCGAAGGCGCGCGCGTCGGCCGCGCGGGTCCCGGCTCCGTAGGGCGACAGGGCATAGCTCGGCGTCCCGTCGGCCTTGACCAGCAGCGGGAAACGCTCGGGGTTCAGCTTGACCCAGGCGGGGGTGTATGCGGGCGAGGTGTTCTTCCAGGTGGCGAACCACAGGAAGACGACCCGCATGTCATTCTCGCGCGCGGCGGTGATCGCATGATCCACGAAGGAAAAATCGAACCGCCCCTCCTCCGGCTCGACCTGTTCCCAGGCGATCGGAATTTGAACCGTATTGGCCCCGATGAATCGCAGGGCCGGCCAGGCCTCGGCAAGGGGGGCCGGATAGTTGGAGGAGTTGTTGACCTGGCCGCCAAGGATCAGAAACGGCGCGCCATCGACCATCAGCGCATGATGACCGTTCCGTTCGACAAGTTCCGGGATCGGCTCGCCGGCCGAAACCGGCCCGGCAACAATCGCCAGGGCCAGGGCCGCTGACACGGCGGACATCAACCATCGGCCGATGTGCGGGGTGCGCATCGTCTTCCTCCAACGTCACTCAAGGCAAAGGGGGACGATCCCTCGGGACCGCCCCCTTGTCACATTCGATCAGAATGCGGCGCGCAGTACGATCGCGACGCGACGATCCGTATCGACCCAGTTGTACGGCGGCTTCCGGGTCTCGTTGCCGACCTTGAGCACCGTCCGGGCATTCAGAATATTGGTCGACTGAACACCGATCTTCAGGTCGTCGGTAATGTTGTAGAAGATCGATCCATCCAGCTGACCGAAGTCGCTGGACCAGACCGGAGCGTTGATGTTCGCCGCCGAGGTCGTCAGCAGATACTCCTCGCGCCAGTTATAGGCCAGGCGGGCCGAGATGCCGTATTTCTCGTAGAGCAGGGCCGCATTGTAGCTGGTGCGGGACATGCCCTCGAGCGGCAGCGGATCACCCGAGGCCGAGTTCTGCAGCGGATCCAGGATGTTCTGACTCGTGTTCCGGCCACCACTGCTGTCGATGTAGGTGAAATTCCCCTGCACGCCGAAGCCGCTGAGCCAGCCGGGCAGGAAGTCATAGAACTGCTGGTAGGCCAGCTCGAAGCCGTCGACCGTGCCCTCGTCCCCGTTGGTGTATTGCGTCATCAGGAAGTCGTAGGTGACGCCGCCGTTGGTGAAGGTCTGGGTGTTCGACCCGGTGAAGATATAGTCCGTGATGTCCTTGTGGAACACGGCCAGGGTCACACTACCGGTCGGGGCGAAATACCATTCCAGGCTCAGATCGTAGTTCGTCGCCTTGATCGGATCGAGCGCCGGATTGCCGCCAACGCCGGTGAACGGGGTGACCGGATCAAGGGTATAGCCGTCGGACAGGAAATTGATCGACAGATTGCTGAAGGGCTGCAGCTGGTACATTTCCGGCCGCACCATCGCGCGCGACACAGCCGCCCGCATCTGCAGGTCGTCCGCAAGGAAGACCCGCAGGTTCAGGCTGGGCAGGATGTCGGTGTAGCTGTGCGACACATCCTGACCATCCAGCGAGCCGCCGGTCGAGAAGGCCACGGCCTGGTTGAAGGCGGTACAGTCCGCCGCCGGGAAGCCGGCCGGCGGGCAGGTGCCGCTGATAACCGGCAGGGTCGTCACCGTATTGGTGTTGGTCTCGGTGCGTACGATCCGCACCCCGACGTTACCGTCGAACGGCCTGCCGAACAGGCCGCTCTCGGCCCCGAAGCGGGAATAGACATAGGCCGCCTCGGTCTTTTCGGTCAGCTCGGTGATGCCACCGTTGCCGCCGCCCAGACGATAGCTTTCATAGTCATCGGACAGCGGGGCCCACCCCCAGCCCGAGCTCTCGGTATTGCGCAGGATGTCATAGGCGTGGGCCGTGCCCTGGTTGACCAGATCGGCAGTCGGGAACCAGGCAACACCCGGCACCGGCGCGTCACCGCGGAAGAAATTGTCGAAGGAATAGAGCTCGGACGCACTCGGCAGGCGCGGGTCGGCGGTCCCGCCCGGATATCCGGAGTCGTCCAGATAGACGACCGCACCGCCACCGTTGCCCCAGTACTGGTTCGACAGAAGCCCCCAGTTATAGCCGGTCTGGCGGTTGATATATTCCTTGTCCGTGGCCCGGACCCCGAACGCCACCGACTTGAAGAAATTGCCCGGCTCGAAATCGTAGGTCGCATCGAGACGCGCGGCCAGCTCATCGGCCTCATTGTCCTCGATGTGATCCATCGCCGCCGCCCACCAATAGGTGCTCTGCACGGTCGGCGTGCCGCCGGTCGAGGTGATGGTCGGCAGATCGCCGCCGATATTGATGGTCAGGTCAGGCCGGTTTTCCAGCTGGGTGAAGGCCGTCATCGAATAGATTTCGGCGGTCGACTTCACATACTGCAGGTCGCCACTGAACGACCACGGTGAGTTCGGCCGGTACTGGAAGCCCAGCGACACCTCTCCGGTACGCTTGGAATCATCGCCCACGCGGGTGTCGGTATTGTAGTTGGCCCCGAACACGGTCCCGCCGGTAAAGACGTCCTCGTCGTTGTAGGTATAGGTGGTGTTGGGCGTCAGCACCGACTCGGTGCCCAGTGCGCGCTCGATATTGTAGGCGTCGGCCTGCGAACCCAGCGCCTGCAGGGTGATCAGCAGGGCGTCGTTCGGACGCCACTGCGCAGCCAGGGCCACGGCGGTCCGCTTCTGTTCCCAGTCGATGGTGCGCCAGCCGAGATATTTCGGAACATAGACCGTGTCTCCGGCCACGCGACCGTCGGAGGCGTCACCGGCGGTCAGCACCACGGGATCATAACGGTCGACCGAGATGGAGTCGGTGCGGTTGCCGACGTTCGAAATGCTGAGGTTGCCCAACAGACCGATTTCGCCGATGCCGGTGTCCCAGCGATTGGAGGCCAGGACGCTGCCGGACCAGAAACCGCGCTCGGACAGGTCACCGTAGTTGTAGTCGGTATTGACCGCGATCATCGGGCCGGAACTGTCGAACGGCACCCGGGTACGCAGGTTGATCGTCCCGGCGATACCGCCCTCGATCATATTGGCGGCGACGTTCTTGTAGACATCGACACCGGCCAGCAGGTCGGCCGAGACATCCTCAAAGCTCAGGCCGCGACCGTTGGTCGCCGAGAAGATGTCACGGCCGTTGGTTTCGGACCGGACCCACGACAGGCCGCGCACGAATACGCCGCCGCCCTCTGCGGCCAGACGGGCCGGGTCACGGGCCGCATTGGTCCGCTGCAGGGTGACGCCGGAAATGCGTTGAAGCGCCTCGGACACGGACCGGTCCGGCAGCGCGCCGATGTCCACGGCCGTCACGGAGTCGACGATGACCTCGGAATTCTGCTTGATCGCCTGGGCCGAGCGGAGCTGGGCGCGGATCCCGGTGACGACGACCTCCTCGACCTCAGTGGCCTGGTCCGTCGCGGCCGCTCCGGCCGGTGCGGACTGGGCCTGCGCGGCGACCGGCACCAGGGCGACCAGACTGATCATGGACGCCCCGCAGAGCAGGGCAACGCGACTGTTGTGCTTAGACTGGGACAAGATTCTCGTCCTCCCTGTTACGCCCCGCCGCTTCAGCGGTCTTGGACGCGAGCCTCCCCAAATCCGGACCCGCACAGTCATGCGTTGCAGTCCGGCATTTCAAGGATGCACAATGTTTCATGCGTTGAAAAGCATTTTTTGTTAGCGCTATCATTGCGGATCGCAGCCGTCGCCATATGGTCACAGTTGTCGGCCCGGGCCGGGGGATGAGGCTGGCGCAAGACCGGCCGGGGGAGACCATGAGCCAGTATGAGCGCACGATTCGCAGCGTGGTCGTCGTCGGCGGCGGGACAGCGGGCTGGATGGCCGCCAGCGCCATCGTCCGCGCCTTTGAGGAACCCGGCGGCCTCAAGGGGCCGACGATAACCGTCGTCGAGTCCGAAGCGATCGGCACGGTCGGGGTCGGCGAGGCCACCATCCCCACTATCCGCAACTTCATCCGCACCATTGGTCTGGACGAGGCGGATTTCATGCGATCGACCGCTGCCACCATCAAGCTGGGTATTGCGTTCAACGACTGGTCCGGGCCCGGATCACGCTATTTCCACGGCTTCGGCGATTTCGGCCCCGCGGTCCGCGGCCAGCCCTACCGCCAGCACCTGTTTCGCCTGCAGGCGGAGGGACGGATCGACAGCCTGGCCCCGTGGTCCCTGCCGACCGTAATGGCGCGCGCGGGCCGGTTCGCGCCACCGGTCGATGATCCCCGTTCGGTGCTGTCCGCCTATGCCTATGCCTATCATTTCGACGCCGGTCTGTTCGCGCGCCGGCTTCGGGCCCTGGCCGAGGACAATGGCGTGGTGCGTATCGAAGGGCGGATCGTCGAGTCCGAGGTCAGCGGCGAACGCGTCGCGGCGGTCCGGCTGGAGGACGGACAGAGGCTGGAAGCCGATCTGTTTATCGACTGCTCCGGCTTTCGCGGCCTGCTGATCGAAGGGGCGCTCAAGGCGGGATACGATGACTGGACCCGCTGGCTGCCCTGTGACCGGGCCGTCGCCCTGCCGTGCGCCATAGCCGGACCGTCAGGTCCGTACACCAGCGCGACGGCCATGACCGCCGGGTGGCGCTGGCGTATTCCGCTGCAGCACCGCGTCGGCAATGGCTATGTCTATTCCAGCGCCTTCATCGATGACCAGACGGCGCTGGATCATCTGGTCCAGGACCTCGAGTCGCCCCCGGCGGCCGAGCCCAACCGGCTGCG
>CAXBHG010000038.1:0-17633 GCA_963975385.1 uncultured Brevundimonas sp. | reverse complement strand
GTCGCCGAGCGCCGTCGCACGGGCCAGAAGCCAGTGACGGCCTGGATGCAGCTGACCCCGCTCAAGGACATCAGGGTCTGGCGTTTCTCGCTCTACTATTTCTTCGTCTTCGGCGGGTTCGTGGCGCTGGCCCTTTGGCTGCCCCACTATCTGACCGGGGCCTACGGCCTGGGAATCGGCGCGGCCGGCATGCTGGCCGCCGCCTATTCGATCCCCGGCTCCCTGTTCCGCGTGTTCGGCGGCTGGCTGTCCGACCGGATCGGTGCCCGCAAGGTCATGTATCTGACCTTTGCCCTGAGCGCCGTCTGCACCTTCATCCTGGCCTATCCGGCCACGACCTATGTGGTCGACGGCATCGAGGGTCCGATCCAGTTCAGACTGGCCCTGAGCCTGCCCGCCTTCGTGATCCTGGTCTTCGTGCTGGGCTTCGCCATGAGCCTGGGCAAGGCCGCGGTCTACAAGCACGTCCCTGTCTACTACCCCGACCATGTCGGCTCGGTTGGCGGTCTGGTCGGAATGATCGGCGGCCTCGGCGGCTTCATCATGCCGATCGCCTTCGGGGCCCTGAACGATCTGACCGGCGTCTGGACCAGCTGTTTCATGTTGTTGTTCCTGCTGGTCGCCGGAGCCCTGCTCTGGATGCACCTGGCCGTGCGCCGGATGGAGCGTCGACGCTCCCCCGACCTGGCGACCCTTCCGGAATTCCCCGAACTGGCCGGCGTCGGACCCGACAACGCCACCGGCGTCCCTTCCCCCGCGAACTAGAGAAAGACGCATATGTCCCGTCATGTTCTGAACGACTGGCGTCCGGAAGATCCCGATTTCTGGAACTCTTCCGGCAAACAGATCGCCTCGCGCAATCTCTGGATTTCCGTGCCCAACCTCCTGCTGGCCTTCTCGGTCTGGATGGTCTGGTCCATGGTGGTGGCCAAGCTCGGGCTCATCGGTTTCAAGTTTGAAACCGCCCAGCTGTTCTGGCTGACGGCTCTGCCGGCCCTGTCAGGCGCGACGCTCCGCATCTTCTACAGCTTCATGGTGCCGATTTTTGGCGGTCGCCGCTGGACGGCCCTGTCGACCCTGTCTCTGGTCATTCCTGCGCTCGGCATCGGACTGGCGGTCCAGAACCCCGACACGCCCTACTGGGTGTTTGTCACCCTGGCCCTGCTGTGCGGTCTGGGGGGCGGCAATTTCGCCTCCTCCATGTCCAACATCGCCTTCTTCTATCCGAAGGCCGAAAAGGGCAACTCGCTGGCGCTGAACGCCGGCTTCGGCAATCTCGGCGTCAGCGTCATGCAGTTCGCCGTCCCCCTGGTGATCACCCTGGGGCTGTTCGCCCCCGTCGTCGGTGCGCCCCAGATCGCCGTCGACAAGGGTGTCGAGAGTCAGATCTGGCTGCAGAACGCCGGCTTCGTCTGGGTTCCCTTCCTGCTGGCGTCAGCCGCCGCCGCCTGGTTCGGCATGAATGACCTGAGCTCTGCCAAGGCGTCGTTCTCGACCCAGGCGGTGATCTTCAAGCGCAAGCATAACTGGCTGATGTGCTGGCTCTACGTCGGGACCTTCGGTTCGTTTATCGGCTTTTCGGCCGCCTTCCCGCTGCTGACCAAGACGCTGTTCCCCGAAGTGAATGCACTGCAGTTCGCGTTCCTTGGTCCGCTGGTCGGGGCCGCCTCGCGCGCCCTTACCGGCTGGGTATCAGACCGATGGGGCGGCGAGAACGTCACCCAGGTAACCTTCATCGCCCTTATGACGGGCGTCGTCGCCGTCCTTCACAGCCTGGGCAGCTTTGGCGCAGAGCCGTCGTTCGTCTTCTTCTTCACCAGCTTCATCTGGCTGTTCTTCTGGACCGGCGTGGGCAATGGCTCGACCTTCCAGATGATCCCCGCGATCACGCGTGCGGACATGCCCAGGCTGATGCCCGGCGCCACAGCGGCCGTGCGCCACAAGGCATCGGAAATGGAGTCGGCCGCGATCATCGGCTTCTCCTCGGCCATCGGTGCCTATGGCGGCTTCCTGATCCCGAAAGCCTTCGGTGACTCGATGCGCATGACCGGCGGCCCACAGACCGCGCTCTATGCCTTCCTCGCCTTTTACCTGAGCTGCCTCGTCGTGAACTGGGTCTTCTACGCCCGCAAACGCTCGATGCTGCACGCACCTTCCACGACCTCTGAACCGGCAGTCTGACCATGAGCCATACCCTCGACCGCCTCGCCTTCTTCACGCGCAAGACCGAGCTGTTCTCGGACAGACACGGCGTCATGAATGACGACGACCGCACCTGGGAGGAGGCCTACCGAAACCGTTGGCGTCACGACAAGATCGTGCGCTCAACCCATGGGGTGAACTGCACCGGATCGTGCTCGTGGAAGATCTACGTCAAGGGCGGGATCGTCACCTGGGAGACCCAGCAGACCGACTATCCCCGGACCCGGCCCGACCTGCCGAACCATGAGCCGCGCGGCTGCGCCCGCGGGGCCAGCTACAGCTGGTATCTGTATTCCGCCAACCGGGTGAAGTATCCGCTGATCCGCTCGCGTCTGCTCAAACACTGGCGCGCGGCGCGGGCCACCCTGCCCCCGGTCGCAGCCTGGGCCTCGATCCAGAATGATCCGGCGGCGCGGGCCGACTACATCAGCATGCGCGGCTCGGGCGGCTTCGTCCGCGCCGAGTGGGACGAGGTCAATGAGATCATCGCCTCGGCCAATGCCTATACGGTGAAGACCTGGGGACCGGATCGGGTGTTCGGCTTCTCGCCGATCCCGGCCATGTCGATGCTGTCCTATGCCGCCGGGGCCCGTTACCTGCAGCTGATGGGCGGTGTCTGCGGCTCATTCTATGACTGGTACTGCGACCTGCCGCCGGCCTCGCCCCAGACCTGGGGCGAGCAGACCGACGTGCCGGAATCGGCGGACTGGTTCAACTCCGGCTTCCTGCTGCTCTGGGGCTCGAACGTACCGCAGACGCGCACACCCGACGCCCATTTCTATACCGAGGCCCGCTATCGCGGGGCCAAGTCGGCGGTCATCTGCCCCGACTATTCCGAGGCCTCGAAATTCTCCGACCTGTGGCTGGCGGTGAAACAGGGAACCGACGCGGCCCTGGGCATGGCCTTTGGTCATGTGATCCTCAAGGAGTTCCACGTCGACCGGCAGGTGCCCTATTTCCGCGACTACCTGCGCCAGTATTCCGACCTGCCCATGCTGGTTCGACTGGTACCTCAGGACGGCGGCCTGGTCGCCGAACGCCAGCTGCGCGCCTCTGACTTCAGCCGGTCGCTGGGCGAAACCAACAATCCGGAATGGAAGACCGTCGCCCTCGACGAGAACACCGGCAAGGTGGTCGTGCCCAACGGCTCCATCGGCTTCCGCTGGGGCGAGGACGGCAAATGGAACCTCGAGGAGAAGGAGACCGGCGGCAAGGAGACCCGTCTGCGGCTCGGCCTCAAGGATGACCATGACGAAGTCGTCGGCGTCCGCTTCCCCTATTTCGCCAACACCGCCACCAACGGTTTCGCCTCCAGCGAACACCCCGACGTCCTCGTCCGCAACGTGCCGGTCAAGCGCATGAAGCTGAAGGACGGCGAGGCCCTGGTGGCCTGCGTCTACGACCTGTTCCTGGCCAACTATGGTGTCGACCAGGGCTTCGGCGGCGATCACATGCCGAAGGACTTCGACGATCCGGAGCCCTATTCGCCCGCCTGGGGCGAGGCCATGACGTCGGTCCCGCGCGACCAGATCATCGCCGTCGCCCGCGGGTTCGCCGGCAATGCCGAGAAGACCAACGGCAAGTCGATGGTCATCATCGGCGCGGCGATGAACCACTGGTTCCACATGGACATGAACTATCGCGCGGTCATCAACATGCTGGTCATGTGCGGCTGCGTCGGTCAGTCCGGCGGCGGCTGGGCCCACTATGTCGGCCAGGAAAAGCTGCGGCCGCAGTCCGGCTGGGCCCCCGTGGCCTTCAGTCTCGACTGGTACCGTCCGCCGCGCCAGCAGAACTCGACCTCCTTCTTCTACGCCCACACCAACCAGTGGCGCTATGAGACCGTCACCCCCGGCGAGATCCTGTCCCCGACGGCCCCCGCCGGTGACTGGGGCGGCTCGCTGATCGACTTCAACGCCCGCGCCGAACGCATGGGGTGGCTGCCGTCGACACCGGCCCTGAAGACCAATCCCCTCCAGGTCGCCCGTGATGCCATCGAGGCCGGGGTCGATCCGAAGGACTACACGGTCAAGGCGCTCAAGGACCGGTCGCTGGAAATGTCCTGCATGGACCCGGACGCTCCGGCTAACTGGCCGCGCAACATGTTCATCTGGCGCTCCAACCTGCTGGGTTCGTCCGGCAAGGGGCATGAGTATTTCCTCAAACACCTGCTGGGAGCCAGCCACGGTGTCCAGGGTGTCGACCTGGGCGAAAGCGGTGGCGTCAAGCCGACCGAGGTGTCCTGGCGCGAGGAGGCGCCGGAGGGCAAGCTGGACCTGCTGGTCACGCTGGACTTCCGCATGTCCACCACGGCCGTCTATTCCGACATCGTCCTGCCGACGGCCACCTGGTACGAGAAGAACGACCTCAACACCTCGGACATGCACCCGTTCATCCACCCGCTGACGGCGGCCGTGGACCCGGCATGGGAAGCCCGCAGTGACTGGGACATCTTCCGCGGTCTGGCCAGGACCTTCTCGGAAGTCTGTCCCGAGGTGCTCGGCGTCGAAAAGGACGTCGTCCTGACGCCGATCCAGCACGACAGTCCGGCCGAACTGGCCCAGGCGTCCGAGGTCCAGGACTGGTGGAAAGGCGAATGTGAGCCGATCCCCAACCGGACGATGCCGCAGATCACCATCGTCGAGCGGGACTATCCCAACCTCTACAAGCAGTTCACCTCCATCGGCCCGTTGATGGAAAAGATCGGCAATGGTGGCAAGGGCCTGGCCTGGAACACCGAACACGAGGTCGAGCTGCTGCGGGCCCTGAACGGCGAAGTCCTCGACGCGGGCGTGTCCGAGGGCCGGGCCTCGATCCACGACGTGGTCGACGCCTGCGAGGCCGTGCTGATGATGGCCCCGGAGACCAATGGTGAAGTCGCCGTCAAGGCCTGGGCCGCCCTGTCGAAACAGACGGGCCGCGACCACACCCACCTGGCCCTGCCCAAGGAGGAGGAGAAGATCCGGTTTAACGATCTCGTGGCCCAGCCGCGCAAGATCATCTCCTCGCCGATCTGGTCCGGTCTGGAGTCCGAGCACGTCTGCTACACGGCCAACTATACCAATGTGCACGAGCGGATTCCGTGGCGCACCCTGACCGGCCGCCAGCAACTGTATCAGGACCATCTGTGGATGCGGGCCTTCGGTGAGTCGCTGTGCGTCTATCGCCCGCCGCTCGACATGAAGACCCTGTCGGTCAAGGGCCTCAAGCCGAACGGCGAACCCGAGATCGCGCTGAACTTCATCACCCCGCACCAGAAATGGGGCATCCACTCAACCTATTCCGACAACCTGATGATGCTGACCCTTAACCGGGGCGGCCCTGTCATCTGGATTTCGGAAACCGACGCCCGCCGTATCGGCGTGGTCGACAATGACTGGGTCGAGCTGTTCAACGCCAACGGGGCGATCACCGCCCGGGCGGTGGTGTCCCAGCGGATCCGTGAAGGCACCACCTTCATGTATCACGCCCAGGAAAAGATCGTGAACACGCCGGGGTCCCAGATCACCGGCCGGCGCGGTGGCATCCACAACTCGGTCACCCGGATCGTGCCCAAGCCGACCCACATGATCGGCGGCTACGCCCAGCTGTCCTACGGCTTCAACTACTACGGCACCGTCGGATCCAACCGCGACGAGTTCGTGGTCATCCGCAAGATGACCAAGGTCGACTGGCTCGACGAGCCGCTCGGCGACTTCTCTCAAGCCAAGGAGCCTGCCCGATGAAGGTCCGCGCCCAGATCGGCATGGTGCTGAACCTCGATAAATGTATCGGTTGTCACACCTGCTCCGTCACCTGCAAGAACGTCTGGACCAGCCGCAAGGGCGTTGAATACGCCTGGTTCAACAACGTCGAGACCAAGCCCGGCATCGGCTATCCCAGGGACTGGGAGAACCAGAAGCGCTGGAACGGCGGCTGGCGCCGCAAGAAGAACGGCGACATCGAACCGCGGATGGGCGCGAAATGGCGCATCCTGGCCAAGATTTTCGCCAACCCTGATCTCCCGGAGATCGACGACTATTACGAGCCGTTCGACTTCGACTACGCCCATCTCCAGACCGCGCCGGAGATGAAGCATTTCCCCACCGCCCGTCCGCGCTCGGCCATTTCCGGCAAGCGGATGGAGAAGATCGAGTGGGGTCCGAACTGGGAGGAGATCCTCGGCGGTGAGTTCGCCAAACGGTCCAAGGACTACAATTTCGCCGACATCGAAAAGGAGATGTACGGCGAGTTCGAAAACACCTTCATGATGTACCTGCCCAGGCTGTGCGAGCACTGCCTGAATCCGACCTGCGTCGCGGCCTGCCCCTCGGGCGCGATCTACAAGCGGGAAGAGGACGGCATCGTCCTCATCGACCAGGACAAATGCCGTGGCTGGCGCATGTGCGTCTCGGCCTGCCCGTACAAGAAAATCTACTACAACTGGGACTCGGGCAAGTCCGAGAAATGCACCTTCTGCTTCCCGCGCATCGAGGTCGGCCAGCCGACCGTCTGTTCCGAGACCTGCGTCGGACGCATCCGCTATCTGGGCGTGCTGCTCTATGACGCCGATCGGATCAGCGAGGCCGCGAGCGTCGACGAAAAGGACCTCTACCAGGCCCAGCTCGACGTTTTCCTGGATCCGCACGATCCGGCGGTGATCGCCCAGGCCAGGGCCGACGGCGTGCCCGACGCCTGGATCGAAGGGGCCAAACGCAGCCCGGTCTACAAGATGGCCATGGACTGGAAGATCGCCTTCCCGCTCCATCCCGAATACCGGACCCTGCCCATGGTCTGGTACGTCCCGCCGCTGTCGCCGATCCAGAACGCGGCGGCTGTCGGGGCCCTTGAGATGGACGGCGAGATGCCGGACGTGAACAAGCTGCGCATCCCGGTCAAATACCTCGCCAACCTGCTGACCGCGGGCGTCGAGGCCCCGGTGACCCTGGCGCTTCAGCGCATGCTGGCCATGCGCGCCTACATGCGGGCCAAGACCATTGACGGTCGCATCGACCACGCCCTCGCGACCAAGGTCGGCCTGACCGCGGCCCAGATCGACGACATGTACAAGATCATGGCCATCGCCGACTACGAGGACCGGTTCGTCATCCCCTCGGTCCACCGCGAGAGTGCCGAGGACGCCTTCGACATCCGCGGCGGCTGCGGCTTCACCTTCGGCAACGGCTGCTCCGGCGGTCGGACGGAGCTGGGCCTGTTCGGGCCCAACAAGCGCTCAACCGCAAAACCCACAGCAGAGGTGGCTTGATCATGGCCCTGACCTATCGCGCCCTGGCCCTCATGCTCAGCTATCCGACGGCGGATATCCAGGCCGCCGCCCCCGAGGCCATCGACGCCATCCGCACCGAAGGTCTGGTCCCGGAGCCGATCGTCCGGTCGCTGGAAAAGCTGGCCGGGATGCTGGAACACAACGACCTCTACGACCTGCAGGAGGGGTTCGTGCAGCTGTTCGACCGCACCCGGTCACTGTCGCTGAACCTGTATGAGCACATCCATGGCGAAAGCCGGGACCGGGGTCAGGCCATGGCCGCCCTGGTCGAGCTCTACGCCTCCTACGGGCTGGAGCTGTCGGCCAGGGAACTGCCGGATCACCTGCCGGTCTTCCTGGACTTCCTGTCCACCCTGCCGGACGCCGAGGCGGCCTCCCTGCTTGGTGAGGGGGCCCATGTTCTGGCCGCCCTGACCGAGCGGCTGCACAAGCGCGACAGCCCCTATCGTGCCGTCTTCGGAGCCTTGTCGAACCTGGCCGATGCGGCCCCCGATACCAACGCCGTTGCGGCCCTTCTTCAGGAGCCGGACGAGGACCCCGACGATCTCGAGGCCCTCGACAAGTCCTGGGAAGAAACGGCTGTCAGCTTCGGGCCGGGAGAGGTCGGCTGTCCCAAGGCCGATTCCATCCTGTCCGCGATGAACGCCGCCCCGCCCCCCGAAAAGAGCCGCCGCTCCGGCGCGGCCGCCTGAGGAATTCCGCCATGGACCTGAATTTCATCGCGTTCGGGGTTTACCCCTATATCGCCATGGCCGTGCTGGCGATCGGATCGATCGTGCGGTTCGACCGTGAGCAATACACCTGGCGCACCGGATCGTCCCAGCTGCTGCGGCGCAAGCAATTGATGCTCGGCTCCGTGCTGTTTCACCTCGGGATCCTGGCCATCTTCGGCGGCCATTTCGTCGGCCTGCTGACGCCCGTCGCCGTGTGGGACTTCCTCGGGGTCACCCACAGCTTCAAGCAGATGCTGGCCATCGTTGCCGGCGGCGTTGCCGGGGTCTTCTGCCTGGCCGGCGGTCTGCTGCTGCTGCACCGGCGACTGTTTGATCCGCGGATCCGCAACACCTCCAGCTTCGGCGACATCGCCATCCTGGTGATCCTGATGGCGCAGCTGTGTCTCGGACTGGCCACCATCCCGCTGTCCCTGGGACACCGCGACGGTTCCGAAATGATCAAATTCATGAGCTGGGCCCAGGGCGTCTTCACCTTCAACCCGGACAGCGCCGGATTCATCGCTGACGTCAGCTGGGTCTTCAAGGCCCATATCACTCTCGGCCTGACCATCCTGCTGGTCTTCCCGTTCACCCGGCTGGTGCACATGCTGTCGGCACCGGTCTGGTATCTGAACCGCCGCGGCTGGCAGCTGGTGCGCAGCAAGCGCCACATGCCGGTGGCTCGCCGCACGGCGGGGCGCGCCAAATGAGTGGCGTCATCGTTGTCGACGGGGTTGAACTTCCGGAGCGTCTCGTCGCCGAGGAGGCCCAGAACCATCCGGGCCCCACGATCGAGGCGGCGAGGAATGCCGCGGGTCATGCCCTGGCCATCAAGGCCCTGCTTCTGGACAGGGCCCACCAGCTGGGGTTGACGGCCGAGGCGGAGCTGGACGAGGACGGTCGTGAAGAGACGCCCGAGGAAGCCCTCGTCCGCGCCGTTCTCGACGCCGAAATCTGCGTCGAACGGCCGGATGAAGATGAGTGCCGCCGGGTCTACGATGGCGCGCCGGACCGGTTTCGTACCCCCCGCCTGACCCAGGCCTCCCACATCCTGTGCGCCCCCAAGGGGAACGATGAAGCCGCCTGGGCCGCGGCCGAGGTCGTCGCCAGGACGGCCATCGCCGAGCTGGCGGATCACCCGTCCCGGTTCGCGGCCCTGGCCTCCGCGCTGTCGGACTGCCCGTCCAGGGGCGTCGGCGGCTCTCTCGGTCAGCTCTCGCCCGGCGATCTCGCCGCCGAGGTCGAGGCCGGACTCGACAGACTTCAGGCCGGAGAGACGGCCTCCGAGCCGGTCAGATCCCGCTTCGGCTGGCACATCCTGCGGCTCGACCGGCGGATCGAGGGCCAGCGCCTGCCGTTCGAACACGTCCAGCCCCAGATCTCCCTGCATCTGGAGAGCCGCGCCTGGACCGCCGCGGCGACCCGCTATGTGTCCGGACTTGCGGCCGAGGCCCGTGAACGCGGCGTGGCCCTCACCGTCGCGGCCGACGGGGCGGTAACCCACGGGGCCCTGTCGCTCGGCGATCTCCTGAAAGATCAGGCGGCCGTCGCGGCCAGGCTCGAAACCTGGCTGGACGACGCTGACCCGGGCCTCGCCATCCGGGCCCGTGAGGTCGCGGAACTCGCCGGAATCGGTTTCGCCGAATTCGTTCAGCGGGAAATCTCCGACTTCGTCCAGGGGGCCGACGACGAACGCTGGACCCGACTCATCTCGGCTGCCCAGGGCTCCGCGGATCCCGCGCTGGCCTGCGTGCAGGCGATCCTGAAATCAAAACTGACGGTGCCGGTGAAGACCTTCACCCTCATCCGGAGAAATTGAGATGAAGACCCTTTCCCGCCCCGCCCTGCTGGCCCTGGCCCTGGCGGCAACCCCCGCCATGGCCCATGCCCAGACTCCGGCCACCGGCCCGGCAGCCGCCTCGACGCAAGCGGGCGACATCCTGTTCGACAGTCGCCTGCGCTACGAGGGGGTCAGTCAGGACGGACTCGACGATGCCACGGCTGTCACCCTGCGCGCGCGGCTCGGCTGGCAGAGCCCGGTCTGGTCAGGGTTCAGATTGCTGGTCGAGGGCGAGGGGGTCGTGGCCCTGGTCGACGACTACAATGACACCATCCACGGTCCGGCGACCTATCCGGTAGTGGCCGACCCGGAAGAGATCGAACTGAACCGACTGCAACTGACCTGGACCGGCCTGCCGGACACCGAGGTCGTCCTGGGCCGCCAGCGCATCATTCTCGGCAACGCCCGCTTCGTCGGCAATGTCGGCTTCCGTCAGAACGAACAGACCTTCGACGCCGTCAAGGTGACGAGCCGCGCCCTGAAGCCGATGACGGTGACCTATGTCTGGATCGACCGGGTCCACCGGATATTCGGGAACGACAGCCCCGTCGGTGAATGGAATTCCGACAGCCACCTGATCAATGTCGAGGCCCCGACCCCGATCGGACGGCTGACGGCCTATGGCTATCTGCTCGATTTCGCCAATGCCCCGGCCCAGTCCTCTGCGACGTGGGGCGCACGGCTTGAGGGAAGCCACGCCCTGACGTCGGACTGGTCGGCCCTGTACGCCGTCGACTATGCCCGCCAGTCCGACTACGGCGTCAATCCCGCCAGCTTTGACCTCGACTACGGCCTGATCTCGGCGGGACTGAAGCACGGCCCCCTGACAGGCACCCTGGCCGTGGAACGGTTGGACGGAAACGGAACCCAGGCCTTCCAGACTCCCCTGGCGACCCTGCATGCCTTCCAGGGCTGGGCCGATGTATTCCTGAACACGCCCCGGGACGGACTGCGCGACGTCTCGGCCACCGTCAGCTATGCGATCGCCCATCCGCCGGTCGGACGCAGCGCGACGTTGGCCGCCTCCTGGCGCGACATCCAGGACGGGGACGGCGCCAACCGTTACGGTCGGGAACTGGACCTGTCTGGGCGCCTGGTCCTGGACCCGCGCCGGGCCATCGAGATCAAGGCGGCCCGGTTCGACGGCGCACAGCCCGCCTTCCCCGATCGCACAAAAATCTGGGTCGCCGCAGAATACCGGTTCTAGATGTCATGGCGGGGCAGCAAGGTCATCCCGGATGAGCCCGACACCGCAGATCGAACCCCTGCCCGCGGGCCTTGTGCACGAGCCGTTGAACTGGCTGTTCGCTGAGCACTATCGCCACCGCCAACTGTGCCGCCTGATCGAGCGTGTCGGGACCGCGACCGTTCTGCTGCGTGAGGAGGCGGAAGAGATCCTGACCTTCCTGCGCCACGACATGGCCCTGCACGTCATCGACGAGGAAGAGGACCTTTTCCCCCTGCTCCGCCGCCGTTGCCTGCCGGAAGATGAGCTGGGCCCGTTGCTGGGGTCGCTGTCAGCGGAGCATCGCGACGACATCGAGCAGACGCGAGCCCTGGGCGACCTGCTGGAACGCGCCTTGATCGACGGTCAGCCCCCCGGTCGTGATCTGGGCACCCGCCGTCTGTTCACGGATTTTGCCCTGCATGAACGTCGTCATATCGCGCTGGAAAATGCGGTCATCCTGCCGATCGCCCGCCTGCGCCTGACACCCCGGGACCTGCACGCGCTCGGCACGCGGATGGCTGCGCGACGGGGCGTGCTCCTGGACGCTTACGAAAATACCTTCCCGCCGGATGGCCCGGAACCGTCGGGAGCGACGCCGTGATCGAGGAACTCCTTCGCAACAATCTGAAATGGGCATCGGCCAAGGCCCGGATCGATCCCGAATATTTTCGGCGGCTGTCGATCCAGCAAACCCCCGAGTATCTGTGGATCGGCTGTTCGGACAGTCGTGTCCCCGCCAACGAGATCGTCGGCCTGGAACCCGGCGAACTGTTCGTCCATCGCAATGTCGCCAACCTGGCCCCGGCCCAGGACATGAATCTGCTGGCGGTCCTGCAGTTCGCCCTGGAGTCGCTGAAGGTTCGCCACATCATCGTCTGCGGCCACTATGGCTGCGGCGGGGTCCGGGCCGTGCTCGACGGCCAGCGTCACGGAATTCTCGACCACTGGATGCAGCGCGTACAGCGGCTGTGCGAGGACCATGACAGTGAACTCGCGGCCATTCATGATCATGAGGCGCAGGTCAATTTCATTTGTGAGAAGAACGTGCTGGCCCAGGTCCGTGCCCTGTCCCGCAACCCCTTCATCACCGACGCCTGGAAGCGGGGCCAGCCCCTGTCGATCCATGGCTGGATCTACTCCATTCGCGACGGCCTGGTCCGGGACATGGAGACCACGGTCACGGGTCCGGACGACGTCAGCCGCCTTGAGCCTGTCCGCCCCCAACCCCGGTCGCGGTCGCGCCTCGCAGGCAAGGGCCGATCGTCATGAGTATCGTCACGGCGATCCTGGCCGGCGGGGCCGGACAGCGGATCGGCGGGGCCAAGCCGGATCGGCTCCTCGCCGGGAATCGTCTCCTGATCCATGCCCTGAAAGCGGCCCGCGGATGGGGTGCCCCGACAATCATGGTCCTGCGCGATCCGGCTCAGATCAGCGATGTCCTTGCCCCGGTAGTCCTCGATAATCCGGACATTCCCGGCCCTCTCGGTGGCCTGGCCTCAGCCCTGGCCTGGGCCGCCACCAACGATGCCGATCGCGTCCTGACCCTCCCGTGCGACATGCCCTTCTTGCCTGATGATCTGCTGAGCCGGCTCGATCACGCCCTGACCGATGACATCGCGGTCGCCGTCGCCGCCAGCGGCGGGCGACTGCATCCGATATGTGCCCTGTGGCGCACCACCGCCCTGCCAATTCTCGTCCAGCAGGCCGGGGATGGACGGTTGTCCCTGAACGGTCTCAGCGAGGCGGCCGGCCGTGTCATCGTCGACTGGCCGATCACCCAGGCAGACCCCTTTCTCAACATCAATACGCTCGAGGATCTGGCAAGCGCGGAGGCCTTGACGGCATGAGCCCCCTGTCCGACCGCCTGCTGGTCCATGCCACCCGGGCCCTGCCGCGCTACACCAGCTATCCGACCGCCCTGGCCTTCCAGCCGTCGGCAGATGACGTGAACCTTCGTCACTGGCTGGGCGATATCCAGTCGCACGACACCCTGTCGATCTATGTTCACATTCCCTTCTGTGAGCGGCTGTGCTGGTACTGCGGCTGCCATACCAGCGTGCCCAATGGCTATGCGCGGGTCGCCCGGTTCCTCGATCAGCTGAAGCGCGAGATCGATCTGTGGGGCGACGCCCTGCCCGCCCATGCCGGCACGGCCCACCTGCATTTCGGCGGCGGCAGTCCGAACAGCCTGAACACCGGGGACTTCGCCGAACTGTTGGCGCTGCTCTCCCGGCGGTTCCGGCTACGGCCCGGGGCCGAGGTGGCCGTCGAACTCGATCCCGGCAATCTCGACCCCGGCTTTGCCGCCGCCCTCGGGCCAGCCGGGGCCACCCGCGCCAGTCTGGGCGTCCAGACCTTCGATCCCGGGGTCCAGCGTCTGGTCAACCGGATCCAGCCCTTTGAACAGGTCGCCGCGGCCGTCGAGGCCCTGCGCGGCGGCGGGGTCGGGGCGATCAATTTCGACATGATGTACGGCCTGCCCGCCCAGACCTGCGCCAATGTCGCCGCCAGCATGGAGGCCGCGCTCTCGCTGCAACCCGACCGGGTCGCCCTGTTCGGCTACGCCCATGTGCCGTGGATGAAGAAGCACCAGGCGGTCATCCGTGACGTGGATCTCGCCGACGTATCCGGCCGCTGGGCCCAGGCCGAGGCCGCCGAGGCGGTGCTGTCGGCGCACGGCTATGTCCGCATCGGCATGGACCACTACGCCCGCCCGGGCGATCCGATGACCGCCCGACTGGCCGACGGCACCCTGCATCGCAACTTCCAGGGCTATACGGACGATCCGTCCACCGCGCTGATCGGTCTGGGGCCTTCGGGGATCAGCAGCCTGCCCTATGCCTACGCCCAGAACAGGCTCCGGGTCGACGACTGGGCGGCCGACATCGCCGCAGGCCGTCTGCCGGTCGGCCGTCAGCTGGAAACGTCCTCGGACGATCGGCTGCGCCGGACCGTGATCGAACGGCTGATGTGCGATCTCGAGGTCGATGTCGGGGCCGTCTGCCTGGACCATGGCCGCGAGGTGACGACGCTGGATCCGGCCGTCGCCGCCGCCCGCGCCCTCGAGCCCGACGGCCTGTGTCAGGTTGACGGCCGCCATGTCCGCGTACCGCAGGACATGGGCCGGCTCGTCCGGGTGGTCGCCGCCTGTTTCGATAACCGGTCCGTCACGGCCCCGAAACGACACAGCGCCGCAATCTGACGGTCACGCCCCGTTTTGGCGGAGACAGGCTGGCGCTCGACTGCCGCCATCGCCACGGTGCGACCTTCCCTCAAGGAGGGTCCGCAGTCATTCGAGCTTTCGGCGTCCGCGTCGCCCTGAACAGGCGCAGAACTATCGCAATGGCGGGGTCGGTATGAATCCGGGCTCGAAATGGCAACCTCCGCGATAGGTCGAGGTCAGGGTTTCACAGCGCGCCGCCACACCGGCCGGCGTCGGCCGTGTTCCGGTCTCGACCCACTCCAGCAGGCTGGCGAACACCGCAGCATACTCCGTCGCGCTCAAGGCACTGTGATCCGCCTCGTCGGTGAAGGTCTGGAGCAGCAGGTCGGACCGGCCGGCAGCGGCGACCGTATCGCGATACAGGGCCTCCAGGGTCACGAAGGCGGTCGGATCATGGATGGCGTGCAGGGTCAGGGTCGGCAGGACAATCTCGCCCGTCAGGTCACTGTCCCCCGCAAGGGCCGCCACGGCAGCCGGCTCTGCGGCCCAGCGCGCCACGCCCGCGTTCAGGGCCGTGTCATCATCGGAGCCTGAATAGACGGCATCGATATTCGAGAACGGATTGTGCCCGCCCAGCCGGCGCTGGACCAGGTCCTGAAACAGGTTGGTCGCCCAGGCCAGGTGGGCAACAAGACTGCCCTCGTCGACGCCGCTCACGGCCAGTATGTTGCGCAGGTTGCGGCGCTGGGTCTGGGTACGACGCGAGCGGGCAGTATCAATTCCCGTACACTCATCGACCCGGCGGGTCAGCTCGGCCCGCGACATGCGGGGATGGTCCGACGGCAGGCCCTGCCAGAGCGGATAGGCCGTCTCGGTCGGGCGGGGATGGTTGTTGCAGTAGAACTGATAGATTGCGCGCAGGTCGGCGCGGAACTGATAGGAGCGGGTTCCGCCGCCGATCACGCCGTTGGTCAACACCACACCGTCATAGTTGCGACTGCCGTCCGCCGCGAGAGGCTGTAGTTCGGCCAGCTTTGCCGCGACGTTTCCACCCCAGGACTGTCCGTGCAGGATGGTGCGCTGCGGACGCCCGAACTGTTCGCCGAACAGGCGACGGGCGGTATCGGTGTCCTCGGCCGCCATGCGAACGCCGTACCCTCCCCGACGGTAGGTCGATCCGACCCAGGCATAGCCTTCACGCACCACAACGGCGAAGCGATCCAGATCCTCCAGCGGATCCGCCGCCTCGGGTCGGCCTGTGCGCGGCCCCCCATGGGCATGGACGACCAGATTCCGGTTCCAGTTTGCCGGCATGGCGATGACATACCAGGCCCCGTTCGCGTCGCGACCGGACAGACAGCGGGTGCCCGAACCCGCGGAGCGCGGGCAGTCGATCGGGACCGGGACCGTCGCCGGCTCACCGGCCCGGACGGACGCCGGCACGGGCACGAGCAGCAGACCGGACAGCAGAAGAAGCAGGCGTTTCATGAGGGTATTCCGCAAGTACCGGCGCGGACCGGTTGGTCCGCGCCGGCAGTGGATCAGAAGGTCTTGGCGAGACTGAGGTACCAGGACCGTCCATAGGGCCGTTGCACCGATCCGAGATAGCCGTCCTCGGCCAGGGACGGCCCCTCGTCCGTCAGATCGCGCACCCCGATCCGGACGCGGGTGCCGGACGCGACGCCGAGGTTCTCGAACTCGTACTGGCCATACAGATTGCCGACCAGCTGGGAGGCGACCACCCAGGGCGTGCCCGTGGCGCTGAGCAGGTCGGTCTGCTCGACCTCGCTGACATACTGGGCCGAGGCCCCGACACGCCACGGCCCCTTGCGCCAGATGAAGGTGGTGCTGAGCTTCCACTCGGGGCGGCCGTTCTGGGCGATGAGCTGGCTGGAGTCCGGCAGGGGCGTCAGCGCGTTGATGGTCCCGGCTTCACGGGCCGCATACAGCTGGTCGATGATGTCGCCCGGCTCGCGGGAATAGGTCAGCAGTTGCGAGGCGTTGGCGCGGAAGATGAAGGTCCCCCAGGCCGTGCGGCGCTTGGACCAGCTGAAGCCGAAATCAATGCCCTCGACGGTCTGCGGCAACAGGTTGATGAACCGGTCATTGATCGCCGTGACCTCACCGACCGCAGCCAGGCCTGATCCGGTGAAGGCCAGGATGTCGTCAGCATTGGGGGCATCGCGTACCACGTTCGGATTGGAGCTGCCCTCGAGACGGTTCAGATAGTCCAGGGCCAGGGCGGCCTGGGCCCCCAGCAGGCCGACGATCTTCTCCTGCTCGATCTTCCAGCGATCGACCGTGAAGGTGAAGTCGCCCCAGGCCTCGGGGACGAACCGGGGCTGGAATACCAGGCCGAACGACTGGTTGGTGCTTTCTTCCGGCTCGAGATCCGGGTTGCCGGCCACCAGGAGCGAGGCGCTGGCCCCCTGGCTGCAGGCGTCCATGGAGGCGATGACGCCGTTGCGGATGTCAGCTTCACAGCGATAGTAGTCCGTGCCGCTGGCGGCGCGGGCGTACTGGGTCGCATTGACCTGTTCGAGGTTGGGGGCCCGGAACCCTTCGGAATAGGAGGCACGTACGCGCAGGCCGTCGATAATGTCCCACGCGATCGCGACCTTGGGCTTGGCGACGGATCCGAAGTCCGAATACTCCTCGTAGCGGCCCGCCAGTTGCATATCGAGGCTGTAGACCAGCGGGATGTTCATGGAGGGCGAGACGAGCGGAACCGCGAATTCGAGGAAGGCCCCGGCGACGGTGCGATGGCCGCGGGTGTCCGGATTGGGGCTGACCGCCGCGACATTGGAGATGCTGGTGTCGCCACTGACCGCATCGACGAAGGTGAAGGTGCCGTCGACGTTCTCGTCGCGGTCGTCGTACTGGGTCTCGCGGCGGAATTCGGCCCCGAAGGCGACGCCGACCGGTCCGCCTGGCAGCGCGAACAGGTCGTTACGCGACATCTTGAAGTCGGCCAATGTCAGGGTCGTCCGTGAGAAGCGGCGCATGTTGAAGGTGATGGCGTCGATTGCCGCCTGGGATGACGGTGAACAGTCGCCGACGCTTGGCGTATCAATACAGCCGCCCGAGAACGGATTGTAGGCATCGGGCGTCGACAGGGCGAGTTGCTGCTGCAGGGCCGTCATATTGATGTTCGGTGACAGATCTTCCGCCTCGGCGGCGGAATAGAGGATCGCCGACTCCCAGTCGAACCCGCGCCATTC
>CAXBHG010000037.1:0-17689 GCA_963975385.1 uncultured Brevundimonas sp. | reverse complement strand
CCCACACGCGCTGGAGCGCACCGGTAATCGCAATTGTGCGACGCAGCGCAAATGGCCCACGACTAAGGCCAAGTCAAGGCGCAGGCGGCGGGTCCGTCGCACGCCCCGTGCCCATATCGCCCCGCGACAGGCCGGACGGACCCGGTCTAGAACAGGGGGACACGGGATCACGGAGCGCGGACATGAGCCTGAGCGACGACTGGCGCGGCTGGGTCATCTACCAGATCTATCCGCGCAGTTTCGCCGACAGCAACGGCGACGGGGTCGGCGACCTGCCGGGCGTGATGGCCCATCTGGACCATGTCGCGTCGCTGGGCGTGGATGCGGTCTGGCTGTCGCCCTTCTTCCCGTCGCCGATGGCCGACTTCGGCTATGACGTGTCCGACTATTGCGGTGTCGATCCGGTGTTCGGCACGCTCGAGGATTTCGACGCCCTGATCGCCCGGGCCCACGGCCTGGGGCTGAAGGTCATCATCGACCAGGTCTATTGCCATACCTCCGACCACCATGCCTGGTTCGCCGAGAGCCGCGCCAGCCGCACCAACGCCCGGGCGGACTGGTATGTCTGGGCCGACGCGAAGCCGGACGGCAGCCCGCCGTCCAACTGGCAGTCGGTGTTCGGCGGTCCCGCCTGGACCTGGGACGCGCGGCGCGGCCAGTATTATCTGCACAATTTTCTCGCCGCCCAGCCGCAGTTGAACCTCGACCTGCCGGCGGTGCAGGCGGCGCTGCTGGATGTGGCGCGGTTCTGGCTGGACCGGGGCGTCGACGGCTTCCGGCTGGATGCCTTCAACTTCGCCCCGCATGACCCGGCCCTGACCGACAATCCGCCGGCCCCGCCGGGCCCGCGCACCCGGCCGCTGGACTTCCAGCTGAAGGTCTACAACCAGTCCCAGCCGGGCATCCTCCCCTTCGCGGAACGGATCCGGGCCCTGACCGACAGCTATGGCGGGCGGTTCACCGTGGCCGAGGTCGGCGGGGACGACGTCGATCTGGAACGCCACGTCCTGACCGAGGGCACCGCCCGTCTGAACACCTCCTACGGCTTCGAATTCCTGTATGCGCCGCAGCTGACCCCCGAACTGGTCGCGACGACGCTCGGGCGCTGGACCGGGGTGCCGGGCGAGGGCTGGCCGGCCTGGGCCTTTTCCAACCATGACGCGCCGCGGGCGGTGTCGCGCTGGGCCCCGGAGGCCGACCGCGCGGCCATGGCGGCCCTGACCCTGCTGCTGCTGGTCAGCTTGCGCGGCACGGTCTTTCTCTATCAGGGCGAGGAGCTGGGCCTGCCCCAGGCCGATGTGCCGTTCGACCGGCTGGTCGATCCCGAGGCCATCGCCAACTGGCCGAAGACCCTGGGCCGGGACGGGGCCCGCACCCCGATGCCGTGGCGCGACCTGGCCCCGTGGGGTGGCTTCTCGACGGTCGAGCCGTGGTTGCCGGTCGATGCCCGCCACCTGCCGCTGTCGGTCGCCAGCCAGGCGAGCGAGCCGGACTCGACCCTGGCCCTGACCCGACGGCTGATCGCCCTGCGCCGTGCCCGACCGGCCCTGCAGACCGGGACGCTGCGGATGATCGCCGACGCGCCGGACGGGCTGATCGTGTTCGAGCGCGGGACCGGCGCGGACCGGCTGTTGTGTGCCTTCAACCCGACCGGAGCCGCCGTCGACTGGGTTGCGGGGCCCGGCTGGGCGGTGGTCGAGTCCGTCAATGATGACGGGGGTTCGGCCCTCGGCCCCTATGCGGCACGAATTCTGGGCCGGGAGGGGTCGACTTCCCCTGCGTGATCACGGGATGTTACAGCTACGGGAATGATGCATCGCAGCATCGCCGCCGGAGCCACCGCTGATGTCCGTCTTTGAACCCCGCGCCGGCCTTGACGTCGCCCCGGAACTGGTTGCCCTGATCGAGGATGAGGTGCTGCCCGGGCTGGACCTGCCGGTCGAGTCCTTCTGGACCGGGGTCGCGGCGATCTTCGACCGGTTCGCCCCCGAGAACCGCCGCCTGCTGGCGGTGCGCGACGGGCTGCAGACCCGTATCGACAGCTGGCACCGGGCGCGTCGGGGTCAGGCCCATGATCCGGCGGCGACCGAGGCCTTCCTGCGCGAGATCGGCTATCTGGTGACCGAGCCGGCTCCGTTCGCCATTTCGACCGCCCGGGTGGATGACGAGATCGCGCGCATGGCCGGACCGCAGCTGGTGGTGCCGGTGCTGAACGCCCGCTTCCTGCTGAATGCCGCCAATGCCCGCTGGGGCAGTCTGTATGACGCCCTGTACGGCACCGACGCCCTGGGCGACCTGCCCAGGCCCGGTCCCTATGATCCCGCCCGCGGCGCGCGGGTGGTGGCCCGGGCCCGCAGCTTCCTCGACGAGGCCGTACCGATGGCGGCCGGATCGCACGCGGACGTCACCGGCTGGCAGGTGACCGACGGCGTCCTGTCGCCGGCATTGAAGCGGCCGGAACAGTTCGTCGGCTTTACCGGCCCGGCCGAGGCCCCGACCGCGGTCCTGCTGCGCCACAACGGCCTGCATATCGAACTGGTCATCGACCGCAGCCATCCGATCGGCGCGACCGATCCGGCGGGCATGGCCGATGTGGTGCTGGAATCGGCCCTGTCGACCATCGTCGATCTGGAGGACTCGATCGCCGCTGTCGACGCCGAGGACAAGGTCGCCGCCTATCGCAACTGGCTGGGGCTGATGCGGGGGGATCTGTCGGCGCAATTCGACAAGGGCGGCAAGAGCCTGACCCGGACGCTGGAAGCGGACCGGGACTATGTCGCCCCCAACGGTTCGACCCTGACCCTGCCGGGGCGGGCCCTGCTGTTCGTGCGCAACGTCGGCCATCTGATGACCACCCCGGCCCTGCGTCTGGCCGACGGGTCGGACGCCCCCGAGGGCATTCTCGACGCCATCGTCACCAGCCTGATCGCCCTGCATGACCTGAAGGGGCAGGGGCGGTTCCGCAACAGCCGCGCCGGCTCGGTCTATATCGTCAAACCCAAGATGCACGGGCCGGAGGAGTGCGCCTTCACCGACCGGCTGTTCGACGCGGTCGAGGACCTGCTGGGTCTGACGCGGCACACGGTCAAGGTCGGGGTCATGGACGAGGAACGCCGCACCTCGGCCAATCTGGCCGCCTGTATCCATGCGGTGAAGGGCCGGATCGCCTTCATCAACACCGGCTTCCTCGACCGCACCGGCGACGAGATCCACACGGCCATGCAGGCCGGTCCGGTGGTGCGCAAGGCGGCGATGAAGACCAGTGCCTGGATCACCGCCTATGAGGCCCGCAATGTCGCCATCGGCCTGGCCTGCGGCCTGTCCGGCCGGGCCCAGATCGGCAAGGGGATGTGGGCCGCGCCCGACCGTATGGCCGAGATGCTGGAGCAGAAGCTCGGCCACCCCAAGACCGGGGCCAACACCGCCTGGACCCCGTCACCGACCGCCGCCACCCTGCATGCGCTGCACTATCATGCGGTCGACGTCTTCGCGGTCCAGGCCGGGGTGGCGAAACAGCCGGTGCCCGGTCTCGACGGCCTGCTGACCCCGCCGCTGGCCGAGGGGGTCAACTGGTCCGAACAGGACATCACCGACGAGCTGGACAACAATGCCCAGGGCATCCTCGGCTATGTGGTGCGCTGGATCGATCAGGGGGTCGGCTGTTCCAAGGTGCCCGACATCCACGACGTCGGCCTGATGGAGGATCGGGCCACGCTGCGGATATCGTCCCAGCATATGGCCAACTGGCTGCTGCACGGGGTCTGCACCGCCGAACAGGTCGAGGCGGCGCTGCGCCGGATGGCGGCCCGGGTCGATGCCCAGAACGCCGGCGATCCCCTGTACCGGCCGATGGCCCCGGACCCCGAGGCCAGCCTGGCCTTCCAGGCCGCCCGCGCCCTGGTGTTCGAGGGCGAGGCCCAGCCCAACGGCTATACCGAACCCCTGCTGCACGCCTTCCGCGCCCGGGCCAAGGCGCGGGGCTAGGGGCGCGGGGCTGACGGCCTACTGCTCGCTGCCCGAGCGCCACAGGTTGTTGGTCAGGGGCTCGATCAGATAGCCCAGCGCCGTGCGCTTGCGCAGCAGGACCACGACCTCGACCGGGCTGCCCGGGCGGATGGTGCGACCCAGACGGCCCAGCCGTTCCAGCTGGTCGGCGGGGACCACGATCTCGGCCCGGAAATAGCGGCTGCCGTTGGTCTCGTCGGTGAAGCTGTCGCCCGAAATCCGGGTCACCCGCCCGTGCACGATCGGCGGATTGCCCTCGCGCAGGCCGGGGAATTTGACCTCTGTGTCCTGACCGACCTTTAGATTGTCGACGTCTGTCGGCTTGATCCGGGCCACGATGATCTGGGAGGCATCGGCCGGCACGATGTCCATCAGGGTCTGGCCCGGCTGGATCACCCCGCCCGGGGTGAAGATGGTCAGCGCCATGACCTGGCCTGATACCGGCGCGCGGATCTGGTTGCGGGCGATCCGGGCGCGGAACTCGGTCAGGCGCGGCTGCAGGTCGTTCAGCTGTACCTCGATGGTGCGCAGTTGTTCGGCCACGTCCTCGTTGAGTCCGGTCGAGACCGACAGCATCTGCAGCCGGGTCTCGCCGACCTGTTCACGGGCCCGGGCCACCTGGGCCCGCAGCGAGCCCAGTTCGCCGTCCAGCGCCGCCTCGGTCCGTTCCAGCGCCCGCACCCGCGTCATCGGCGCATAGCCCTGGGCCGCCAGCGAGCGGATGCCGGTCAGCTCCTCGGCGATCAGGCGGCGCTGTTCCAGGTTGGATTCGATCTGTCGCTGCAGCCCGGCCATCTGCTGGTTCAGCTGTTCGATGCGCTGCTGCAGGACCCCACTCTCGGTCGAGCGGCCGCTGCGGCGGGCGTTGAACTGCTGGCGTTGCAGGCGCAGGGCTTCTTCAGCCAGGACCTTGTCTTCAGGGGGCAGGTCGGCGAACTCGGCCGGGGTGGCGATGGCGCGGGCGCGGTCGCGTTCGGCGACCAGTCGCGCGCGCTGGGCCAGCAGGGCCAGCACCTGACCGGTCAGGCCGCGCTCGTTGGCGACCAGTTCGCCGCTCGAGATCTCGACCAGCACCTGGCCCTCGCGCACGGTATCGCCTTCGGCCACATGCAGGGCGCTGACGACGCCGCCCTCGCGGTGCTGCACGGCCTGGCGGTTGCCGGATACGGCGACCTGGCCTTCGGCATAGGCCCCGGCGTCCAGCGGCACGAAGGCGGCCCAGCCCAGAAACAGCACGAAGAAGGCGACGATGATGACGCCGCCGATCATCAGTTCGCGGCGCGGGACGTCGGTGACCTCGGGCGGCGGCAGGGGGGCGGGCATGGCGACCTGCCCCGGAACGGCGGGCGCAGGGGCGGCAGCTCCGGGCATGGCTGGTTCGCTCATCGCTTCACCGCCTCGGCCGGGCGGGGCGCGCGCATCGCGTCCAGTACCTCCTCGCGGGGCCCTTCCTGCTGGATGGCACCATCGCGCAGCACCAGCAGCCGGTCGACCCGGGCCAGCACCCCGGCGCGGTGGGCGACGATAACGACGGCGGCTCCGCGGGCGGCGGCGGCCAGGATGGCCGACATCAGCGCCGACTCCCCCTCCTGGTCGAGGTTGGAATTGGGTTCATCCAGCACCAGCAGGATCGGGTCGCCGTACAGGGCGCGGGCCAGGGCCACGCGCTGGGCCTGGCCGGTCGACAACCCCTGGCCGAACGGGCCGAGCACCGTGTCATAGCCGTGCGGCAGGCGCTGGATCATCTCATGGGCCCCGGCGGCCATGGCGGCAGCCACCGCATCGCGGTCAACCGTCTCCACGGGGGTGCCGGTGGCGGCGGCAAAGCGCGAGATATTGTCCTTGATCGAGCCGGCGAACAGGCTGGGCACCTGGGGCAGATAGCCGATATGGCGGGCCAGGTCGTCGCCGTCGCGGGCGTCGTATTCGGCTCCGTCCAGCCGCACCGTGCCCGCTGTCGGCTTCAGCGCGCCGGCGAGGACCCGCGCCAGGGTGGTCTTGCCCGAGCCGCTGGCCCCGACGACGCCCAGGGTCTGGCCGGGACTGAGTTTGAAACTGGCCCCGCGCAGCTGCGGGGCCTCGCTGTCGGAAAGCCGCACGGTCACCCCCTCGAGCGCCAGGGCTCCGGCGGGAGCGGGCAGGGCGGTGCGGGGCAGGTCGCGCGCCGCGGTGCCTGCGAACAGGTCGTTCAACGCCTTCCAGCTGGTCCGGGCCTGGACCAGACCGGGCCAGGCCCCGACCAGCAGCTCGACCGGGGCCACCGCCCGGCTCAGCAGCACCGAGGCGGCGATGATCGCCCCGGCCGAGATCTGGCCGCGCACGGCCAGGAAGGCGGCCAGCCCCAGCGACAGCGACTGCAGGGTCAGGCGCAGGAATTTGATCGCCCCGGTATAGCGCCCCCCGGCGAACTGGGCGTCGGCGTGCCCGGCGGTGGCCAGACGGCGCTGCTCGATCTGGCGGTTGATACTGGCCTGCCGCATGCCCAGCGCCCGCACCACCTCGGTCTGGCCGGCGATATTCTCCTGGGCGGCATAGGCGCTGTTGCTGGACTGGATCGCCCGGGCCAGACGCGGGCGGCTGTCGCGCTCATTCAGCCAGGCCAGGATGAACAGCATCCCGCCCCCGACCAGGGTCAGAAGGCCCAGCGCCGGGTGCAGCAGGAAACAGGCCCCCAGATAGATCGGCGTCCACGGCGCATCCAGCACCGCCAGCATGCCCGGACCGCTCAGCGCGCCGCGCACATTGTCGAATTCGCGCAGGGCCTGGGTGTTCGGAGCCCTGGTCTGCAGGTCGACGACCCGGGCCAGCACCTTGCCAGCCAGCAACCGGTCCAGCCTGAGGCCCGCGCGCAGCAGCAGGCGCGTCCGCAACCAGTCCAGCCCCGCCAGTGTGGCCAGGGCGAACACCGCCACCCCGGTGATGAAGACCAGGGTGGTCAGGCCGCCCGTCGGCACCACCCGGTCATAGATCTGCAGCATGTACAGGGTCGGGGTCAGGTACAGCAGATTGACCAGGGCGCTGAACACGGCCGCCCAGACGAAATGGGTGCGGCAGGCCACCAGGGCGTCGGCCAGGGGTTCAGTGCCGGGGCGGCTGGGAAGCAGGTTCTTGAACACGCGGGGCTTCTGGCAACTTCTGCACGACAGACAGACGGCCACTGTACCGCCATGGCGCGCGCCGGGACAGGCGATTCTGGTCGCGCCGCGACCCGCCGCCCTTGCCCCCTGGCCGACCGGGGGAGGATAAGGGGGCGGGGCCAACCGGAGACGCCAGATGCCGAGCTTTCTTTCGGTCCCGACCGTTGTGGTGGCCGCGGCCCTCGCGGTGACACCGGCCGCGGCCTGCCAGTCGGGAAATGATGCCATGCCGCATGCGGACGCCATGCCCGACACCCGGGCCGCCATCGGGCTGTGGGACATCCGCGCGGTGGATGCCGGCACGCAGGGCCTGTGCCGGCTGTCGCTGATGGGAGACGGTGAGGGGGGCGGGCACCGCGTCGTGGTCGAGACCTGCGACCTCAAGGCCGCCCGCCGCGCCCATAACTGGCGCGCCACACCGTCCGGATTCAGCCTCGTCGATGACTCCGGCGCGACCCTGATCACCTTCACGCCGGACACGGTAGACACCTGGACCGGCGTCGGTGCCGACGGCCGTCGATACCGGATGGAACGCACGGCCATGTTCTGAACGGCGGCGCGCCGCGCCAACCTTTCCCAGCCGTAACTTGCCCTCCGCGGCCAGTCGCGCGAGGCTTGGGGCTGATTTCAAGGGGGCGCGAAATGCTGACGATCCAGAACCTGACCCATGTGTACGGCAACGGCACCCGGGCATTGGACGACGTCAGCCTGACCGTGCCCAAGGGGATGTTCGGCCTGCTGGGTCCCAACGGGGCGGGCAAATCGACCCTGATGCGCTCCATCGCCACCCTGCAAACCCCGACCTCGGGCAGTATCCGGTTCGGCGACATCGATGTGATCGCCGAGCCCGAGAAACTGCGCCGGGTGCTGGGCTATCTGCCCCAGGATTTCGGCGTCTATCCGCGGGTGTCCTGCTACGACATGCTGAACCATATGGCGGTGCTGAAGGGCATCGCCGGTGTGCGGGAACGCAAGGAGACGGTCGAGTCCCTGCTGAACCAGACCAATCTGTGGTCGGTGCGCAAGAAGGCCCTGGCCGGCTTCTCGGGCGGCATGCGCCAGCGGTTCGGCATCGCCCAGGCCCTGATCGGCAATCCCGAACTGATCATCGTCGACGAACCCACCGCCGGGCTGGACCCCGAGGAGCGCAACCGCTTCCTCAACCTGCTGGCCGAGATCGGCGAGAATGTCGTCATCATCCTGTCGACCCATATCGTCGAGGACGTCTCGGACCTGTGTCCGCGCATGGCCGTGCTGGCCGGGGGCAGGATCCAGCTGGAAGGCTCACCGGCCGCCCTGATGGAAAGCCTGAACGGCCGCGTCTGGCGCAAGGTCATCGACAAGGAGGCGCTGGAGGATCACCGCACCCGCTACAATGTCATCTCCACCCGGCTGTTCGCCGGTCAGACGGTGATCCACGTCCTGTCGGACACCGATCCCGGCGACGGGTTCGAGCCGGCCCCGGGCGGGCTGGAAGACGTCTATATGGCGTCCGTCAACACCGCGCGTCACGCAGCCTGAGGCCGGGCGCATGTTTGCAAAGATCGCCGCCTTCGAGTTCCGCTACCAGCTGCGCCAGCCGGCCTTCTGGGTCATCGCCTTCGTCTTCGGCCTGCTGGCCTTCGGCGCGGTCGCCAGCGACAACGTCAGCCTGGGTGGCGGGGGCAATGTTCACAAGAACGCGCCCTTCGCCCTGGCCCAGGCCCATCTGATCTTCACCATCTTCTTCATGCTGGCCTCCACGGCCATTGTGGCGAATGTGGTGGTGCGGGACACCACCACGGGGTTCGGCCCGCTGATCCACGCCACCCGTGTGTCCAAATTCGACTATCTGTACGGCCGGTTCCTCGGGGCGTTCGCCGCCGTGGCCCTGTGTTTCACCAGTGTCGGCCTGGGCAATCTGATCGGGACCCTGATGCCGTGGGTCGATCCGGAAACCCTCGGGGCCTTCCGGCCGGGTGACTATGTCTATGCCTATCTGGTGCTGGCCCTGCCGGGTCTGTTGCTGACCTCGGCCCTGTTCTTCGCCCTGGCCACGGTCACCCGGTCGATGATGGCCACCTATGTCGGCGTGGTCGGGGTCTTCATCCTGTACCTGATCGCCGAGACGGTGGTCGGCGACAAGCCCGAGTGGGAAGGCGTGGCCGCCTGGGCCGAGCCGTTCGGCGGCACCGCCTTCGGCCTGGTCACCAAATACTGGACCGTGGCCGAGAAGAATACGCTGCTGGCCCCGCTGGACGGGGTGCTGCTGGGCAATCGCCTGCTGTGGACGGGAATCGCCTTCCTCGTCCTGGCCTCGGCCTGGCTGCTGTACCGGCCCGCGATCCGTGGAGCGAAGGCCGGCAAGGCCGACAAGCTGCGCGCCCTCGCCGACAAGCCGGCCGCGACGTCCGGGGCGGTTCCGTCCGGCCCGCTGCCGACACCCGCCTACGGCTTCGCCAGCGGACTGGCCCAGCTGCTGTCGCGCACCGCCTTCGAGATGGCGCTGATCTTCCGCAGTCCCGCCTATCTGGTGCTGATCGTGCTGGCCCTGGCCTTTGGCATCATCACCCTGCTGTTCACCGGCGAGATCTTCGGCACGCCGGTCCTGCTGGTGACGCGGGTGGTGATCACGGCCATGACCGGGGCCTTCGGCCTGATCGCCATCATTGTCGCCATCTACTATTCCGGTGAGCTGGTCTGGCGGGATCGCGAGCGCAAGGTCCACGAGATCATCGACGCGACCGCGACGCCGGACTGGACCTTCCTGATTCCCAAGACCCTGGCCCTGGCCCTGGTGCTGGTCTCGACCCTGCTGGTCGGCGTCGTGGCCGGCGTCGTGGTCCAGACCATCAAGGGCTATACCGACTACGAGTTCGGCAAATACCTGTTCTGGTACGTCCTGCCGAGCGCGACCTATTTCGTCCTGCTGTCGGTTCTGGCCATCTTCATCCAGGCCCTGTCGCCCAACAAATTCGTCGGCTGGGCGCTCATGGTCGTCTATCTGATCTCGACCCTGGTGCTGGGCAATCTCGGCTTTGACCACATGTTGTATCGCTACGCCCAGAGCCCGGGCGTGCCGCTGTCCGACATGAACGGGACGGGCGATTTCGCTGTCTTCGCCGCCTGGGGCAATGCCTACTGGACCGCCTTCGCCGTGATCCTGATGGTCATCACCTACGGCCTGTGGCGGCGGGGCACCGAGACCCGGCTGCTGCCGCGTCTGCGGCGTCTGCCGCGGCGGCTGGCGGGGCCGGCGGGCCTGATCGGCGGGGCCGCCCTGGCGGCTTTCGTCGGCCTCGGGGCCTACATCTTCGTCAACACCAATGTCTGGAACGACTATCAGAACCGCGATGCGCGCGAACTGCGGCTGGTCAACTATGAGAAGACCCTGCTGGGCTTCGAGAACCTGCCGCAGCCGGCCGTCACGGATGTGCGACTGGTGCTGGACCTGTATCCGCACGCACCGCGCCTGACCACCCAGGGCACCTATGTGATCGAGAACCGGACCGCCGCCCCGCTCAGCGAAATCCACCTGCGCTGGGACGAGGATCTCGAGGTGGTGCGGCTGGATGTCGAGGGCGCCAAACCTGACCGCGACTGGCCCGATTTCCAGTACCGCATCTATCAGTTCGCCTCACCGATGCAGCCGGGCGAGAAACGCACGGTCACCTTCGAGACGCTGAAGGAACAGCGGGGCTTCAGGAACAGCGGCAACACCACCCGGCTGGTCGACAACGGCACCTTCGTCAACAATGGTGAGTTCGCGCCCACGATCGGGATGAGCCGCAACGGCCTGCTGTCGGATCGGGCCAAGCGCCGCAAGCACGGCCTGCCGGCCGAGCTGCGCATGCCCAAGCTGGAGGACGTGGCCGCGCAGTCGAAGAACTATATCGGCGCGGACTGGGTCAATGCCGACATCACGGTCACCACCGATGCCGACCAGACCGCCGTGGCCCCCGGCTACCGGGTCTCGGACACGGTCGCCGGCGACCGGCGCACGGCCCGGTTCGTCACCGAGGCCCCGATCCTGATGTTCTTCTCGGTGCAGTCGGCCCGTTATGAGGTCACCCGCCAGGTGCACGACGGCGTGACGTTTGAAATCTACCACGATCCCAGTGCCCACAACGTCGACCGCATGATGACGGCGCTGGAACAGTCGCTCGACTATTTCCAGCCGGCGTTCGGCCCCTATCAGTTCCGGCAGGCGCGGATTGTCGAGTTCCCGGACTATGCCGGCTTCGCCCAGTCCTTCCCGAACACCTTCGCCTGGAGCGAGGGGCTGGGCTTCATCGCCGATCTCTCGGACCCGTCCAAGGTCGACTATGTGACCTATGTCGGGGCTCACGAATTCGCACACCAGTGGTGGGCCCATCAGGTGATCGGCTCGGCCCAGCAGGGCTCGACCCTGCTGTCGGAGACCCTGGCCCAGTACTCCGCCCTGATGGTGATGGAGAAGATGTACGGCCCCGACCAGATCCGGAAATTCCTCAAGCTGGAACTGGATCGTTACCTGCGTTCGCGCGGCATGGAGCGGCTGGAGGAATTGCCGTTGCAGCGGGTCGAGAACCAGACCTACATCCACTACCAGAAGGGCGGGCTGGTCATGTATCTGCTGCGCGACCAGATCGGCGAGGAGGCGGTCAATCGCGCCCTGCGCCGCCTGATCGCCGACTTCGGCTTCCGCTCCGCCCCCTATCCGCGCTCGCTGGATCTGGTCGCCGCCCTGCGGGCCGAGGCCCCGGCGGACAAACAGGCGCTGATCACCGACCTGTTCGAGAAGATCACCCTGTATGACGTCAAGACGCGCTCGGCCACCGCGACGGAACGGCCGGACGGGCGCTGGGACGTGACCCTGGTGGTCGAGGCGCGCAAACTTTACGCCGATGGCCAGGGTGTCGAGACCGAGGCCCCGCTGAACGAGACCTTCGACATCGGTGTGTTCAGCGCCGAACCCGGCAAGCCGGGTTTCGAACCGGCCAATGTGCTGCTGATGCAGCGTCGGCCGCTGCGCAGCGGGCCCCAGACCTTCCGCTTCGTCACCGCGACCCGGCCCACCCATGCCGGGGTCGACCCCTACAACAAATGGATCGATCGCGAGTCCGACGACAATGTGGAGCCCGTCGACTAGGGAATCGCCGGGGCCCGCCCGACAGGGCCGGACTCAGGGCCGCAGGGGCTGTCCGGCCGCGCGTTTGGCGGCGATCTCGGAATTGGTGCCTTCCAGCGCCCGGGCCCGGGATTCGGCCGAGGCATGGCCGATCTGGGCGTAGCGTACCCGCCAGTTGTCGGCCCCGAAGCGCCGCAGGAAGCCGGGGGCCCGTTCCGGGTCGAATCCGGCCCGGGCCATCAGATACAGGCCGACCCGGTCGGCGTCGCGCTCCTGGGTCCAGTGGCTGCCGCGGGGCAGGGCGGTCGCCGGGACCGGCTCCGGCTCGCCCAGCGGTTCGGGGGGCGGATGATGCTGCAGCACATTGTGCGCCAGTTCGTGTCCGAGGATCATCGCCAGCTCGTCGTCATCGGCGGCATAGGCGGCCATGGTCGAGCTGATGAAGACTCCCTTGCCGTCGGCGCGGGCATTGTATTCGTCGGACGGGTCGACCTGGAAGAAGCTGTTGCAGGCCAGTGTGGGCCGCACGGTCACCGTTCGCGTCGTGCCGTCCCGACGGACCTCCAGAATAACCGGGCCGGCGGCCATCGCCCGATCCAGTCGCGCGACATTGGCGGCCAGGCCGTCGTGCGACGGCGCGCCGGTGAGGTCGCCCTGCTCCAGGGCCTGGCCGTTGAGGCGGATCAGCAGGTCGCCCTCGACCAGTCCCGCCCGCGCCGCCGGACTGTCGGCGGCCACGGCGAGAATGCCGGGCAGATCCCCTCGCAGGCCGAACCGGGCCCCGGCCGCCGGCCGCAGGGCGTCGCTGTACTGGGTGGCGGCATGCAGGGTCCAGCCGGCGACATCGCGACGCGAGGCGCACAGCTCGGCGCTGGCCGTGGCCAGGCGATAGCCGACGGCGGCGACGCGCCGGTCCAGCGCCACCAGGGACTCCAGACGCGCGGCGGGGTCATCCGCCCCGGACCGGGACCGGGCACTGCCGGGGGCGGGGGTGGTGCAGGCGACCGCCCCAAGGCCGAGGGCTACCGCCATCGCTCCTGCCGCCGCACCGTTCAGGGCCGTCATACGCATGGGGCGATCCTAGAGGGTGCCGAACAGCCTGTCGCCTGCGTCCCCCAGCCCCGGCAGGATATAGGCATGGTCATTCAGCTGGCGGTCGATGGCGGCCGTCCAGATCGGCACGTCCGGGTGGTGCGCCCGCAGGTGCGCCAGCCCCTCCGGCGAGGCGACCAGGCAGACGAACCGCAGTCGCGTCACGCCGCGCGCCTTCAGCCGGTTGATGGCGGCGACGGCGGTATTGCCGGTGGCCAGCATCGGATCGATGACGATGCACAGCCGCTCGGCCACGTCCCCCGGGGCGCGGAAATAGTATTCGACCGGTTCCAGGGTCGCGGGGTCGCGGTACAGGCCGATGTGGGCGACACGGGCCCCGGGAATCAGCTCCAGCATCCCCTCGACCAGCCCCAGACCGGCCCGCAGGATCGGCACGAAGACCGGCTTCCGACCCATCAGTTGCTGACCGGTGGCGGCCTCGACCGGGGTTTCGATCGCAACCGGTTCCAGCGGCAGGTCGCGGGTCACCTCGTAGGCGAGCAGGGTCGAGATCTCGCGCAGCAGCCGCCGGAACTCGGCCGTCGAGGTGTCCTTCTTCCGCATCAGGGTCAATTTGTGCTGCACCAGCGGGTGATCGACGGTGGCGATGCCGACGGTGCCGGCCGGGGCGTGATCGGTTCGATTCGTCGACATGGTTCCAGCCCCGTTGCGGTCCGCGCCCGTGACGCGGGTCGCATGTCTGACGAGACTACCGTAGCGGCGGGCTGTCCAGAGGCGGTCGGTGACGATTTTGCCCGCTCCGATTCAGCTACGGGTCGACAGTGTATGCGCCTCTGGATTACTGGTGGCCGTCTGAGCCGATCCTTCGGCCACCGCTTTTCAACCCGCCCGGCTTTTCTGGATTCAACCTCTATGATGCGCACAGTCTCGATTGCCGTTCTCGCAACCGTCGCCACCGCTGTTGCCGGTTGCGCCAGTACCCCGCGCGAGACCGCGGGGATCACGTCCATGACCGCGCTTGCCATCGCCAATGGCGGTCCGGTTGAGGCCGTCAACAATCAGATCGGCGTGCTGGATCGACTGGATGTCATCGTCTTCCAGGTGCCGGACCTGACGTTCGTAGGCGACAACAACGTTCGCGTGGATGCCTCCGGCCTGATTGAAATGCCCCTGATCGGCTCGCTGCAGGCCGCCGGCCAAACCCCGGCCGAACTGGGAACGGAAATCCGCGCCCGGCTGGGCAGTCGTTATCTGCAAAACCCGCAGGTGACCGTGCGTGTCGCCGAGGCCGGCAATCAGAAGATCACCGTCGACGGGGCCGTTACCGAGCCCGGCGTCTATGAGACCAAGGGGCAGACGACGCTGCTTCAGGCCGTGGCCATGGCCAAGGGGGCGACCAGAGTCGCTGATTTGGAGAGCGTCGCGGTCTTCCGGACTGTTGAAGGTCGACGGATGGTGGCGGTGTTCGACCTTGCAGCCATCCGCGGGGGCCTGGCCGCCGACCCCGTGCTTCAGGGCGATGACGTCGTTGTTGTCGACACGTCGCGTTTGAGCGCGGTCCTGCGGGACGTTCTTGCGGCAGCTCCCGCCTTCGCAAGCTTCTTCTATTACGCCACGCAAAACTGACGTTAGCCGGCGCGCCCGAAGGCTGACGGGCGGGTCCCGTCAGCCGTGAATGGTCTCGCCGTGTTCGGCATAGTCCAGCCCCTCGATCTCGGACTCCTTCGTGACCCGCAGGCCGGTGGTGAATTTGCACACCATCAGCACGACGAAGGTGCCGACGGCGCTCCAGCCGATCACCGCCAGCAGGCCGATCGCCTGTTTCAGCACCCCGGCCCCTTCGGCGGCCCCGTTGATCGTGGTCGTGGCCAGCAGGCCGGTCAGCAGGGCCCCGACGATACCGCCCAGCCCGTGGATTCCGAAGGCGTCGAGGCTGTCGTCGTATTTGAACAGCCGCTTCAGCCAGACCGCGCCGAAATAGCAGGCCGGTCCTGAAATCAGGCCGATGATCAACGCCCCCTTGGGGTCGACCAGACCGGCGGCCGGGGTGACGCCGACCAGACCCCCGACCAGACCCGACAGCAGGCCCAGCAGGGTGGGGCGTTTGCGCTCGATCCACTCGACGGCCATCCAGCCCAGCGCCGCCGCGGCGGCGGCGACGATGGTGTTCAGGGCGGCCACGGCGGCGATCCCGTCGGCGGCCCAGGCCGAGCCCGCATTGAACCCCAGCCAGCCGACGAACAACAGGCCTGTGCCGATCGCCGTATAGGCCAGGTTGTGCGGGGCCATGTTGTCGCGCCCGAAACCATGCCGCGGTCCCAGCACCAGGGCGCAGACCAGTCCCGCCACCCCGGCGTTGACGTGGACGACCGCTCCCCCGGCGAAGTCGAGCACACCCAGTCCGCCCAGATAGCCGCCGCCCCAGACCTGGTGGCAGATCGGCGCATAGACGATCAGATGCCACAGGCCGAAGAACAGCAGGGAGGCCGAGAATTTCATCCGTTCGGCAAAGGCCCCGACAATCAGGGCCGGAGTGATGATGGCGAAGGTCAGCTGATAGGCCACCCAAAGGAATTCAGGCAGGCCGGGGGCCAGGGCGTTGGCCGTGTCGATGCGCACCCCGTTCAGGAAGGCGGATTGCAGGCCCCCGATCAGCCCGTTGATCGCATCGGGCCCGGTGCCGAACGACAGGCTGTAGCCGACGATGAACCAGAGCACGGTGACGACGGCCAGGGCGGCGGTGGAATGGGCGATGGTGGCGATGACATTCTTGCGCCGGACCATGCCGCCGTAGAACAGGGCCAGCCCCGGCAGGGTCATCAGCAGCACCAGCGCCGTCGAGGTCAGGATCCAGCCCGTCGCCGCCCCGTCGATCACCAGCGGGGCCTGATGCGCCAGCAGCGGGCCGGGCACGGCGGCTGCCGCCTGTCCCGCCAGCCCGGCCAGTCCGAGCGCTATCAGGACAGGGGCGATTTTGGATCGGATCATGGCTGCGAACTCGGCGTGAGGAGCAGAAACGGGGGCCGGTCCGGGTCGGGCCGATCCCACAGGAGCCATGAAAGACCATGGAACCGGCGCGGGCAATTCATTTCGTGTGCGGTGCAATATGGCTGCGAGCGCGGGCGTCTTGCCCGTTTTGCGGGGCATCGGCGCACAGGCCGTGCAGTTTTATGCTGCGCGGCACAATGAGATTGCTCCGAATTCGCGGTTCGTGGCCGTCCCGTTCCGCACAATGGTTCGCACGGGGCGCAAACAACGGTCGTTTTCCCGGAAGGTCGCGCCCGGCATGTTCAATGGACGTCGTAGAAGTCCCGATACCAGTCGACGAATCGGCCGACCCCGATGTCGATCGGCGTCGCGGGCGCATAGCCGAGCGCGTCACGGGTCTCGGTGATATCGGCCTCGGTCCGGATCATCTCGCCGTCCTGGGCGGGCATGACGTTCAGTCGGGCCTTGCGCCCCAGCCGGTCCTCCAGCACCTCGATATAGCGCTGCAGCCGTTCGCGACGGCCGGCCCCGAGGTTCAGGATGCGCCAGGGCGCGACCCCGCTGGTCGACGGGTCGGGGGCCGTCGCGTTCCACGTCGGATCGCTGGCAGCGGGGGCGTCCAGCGCCGCGATCACCCCGTCGACGATGTCGTCGATATAGGTGAAGTCGCGTTCCATCTGTCCGTCGCCATAGACGTCGATCGACTCGCCTTTCAGGATCGCCCCGGTGAATTTGAACAGGGCCATGTCGGGTCGCCCCCACGGACCGTAGACGGTGAAGAACCGCAGGCCGGTGCACGGAAGGCCGAACACATAGGCATAGGCGTGCGCCATGGCCTCATTGGCGATCTTGGTGGCCGAATAGACATTCAGCGGATGGGCTACGCCCTGTTTCACCGAATAGGGCAGGGCCCCGTTGGCCCCGTAGGCCGAACTGGTCGAGGCGAACACCAGATGGCCGACGCCCACGTCGCGACATCCCTGGAGCACGCTCAGGAAGCCGACGATGTTGGAATCGACATAGGTCTCCGGGTTCTCGACGCTGTAGCGAATGCCGGCCTGGGCCGCGAGATGGACGACGCGGTCGGGACGGTCTGTGGCGAACAGGGCCGCCATGCCCTCACGGTCGGCCAGGTCGAGGTGGTGGTGGTGATAGTTCGGATGGTCCTGCAGCTGCGCCAGCCGGGCGGCCTTCAGCGACACATCGTAATAGGCGTTCATATTGTCGAGGCCGACGACCTGCTCGCCGCGCGCCAACAATCGCAGGGCAGTATGAAAGCCGATGAAGCCGGCCGAGCCGGTGACGAGGACAGGACGGGTCATGCGAAGCGAAGCGCCTTGAAGCGGGAGCGGCGCGACCGGAAAGGCCGCCGTGTCTCGATAGCCCCGCCCGGCGCAAGACGCCACATCGCAGGCAG
>CAXBHG010000036.1:0-17771 GCA_963975385.1 uncultured Brevundimonas sp. | reverse complement strand
CGCCGTCGACAGCCGCAGCCTCCTGGCGGGTGACGCGGACCGCCTCCTCGACCGAGGTGACCCCTTCCAGCACCAGGGCGCGGGCCCGCCGGGTCAGGCTTTCGGCACCGGCCCGGGTGAAGGCGGCGGCGTTGATGGCGTCCTCGTCGGCCTCGGCGGCGATCAGGCGGCGCACCGGGTCATCCACGCGGATAACCTCGTACAGGCCGACCCGGCCGACATAGCCGGTATTCTGGCAATGGGCGCAGCCCTGCGGCCGCCAGACCCGCGCGCCGGGCTCGACCCCCGCTAGCCGGGCTGTGGCGGCGTCCGCCGTCTCGGGCCGTCGGCATTCGCCACACAGCCGCCGCACCAGCCGCTGCGCCACGATCAGCCGCAGGGTCGAGGCCAGCAGAAAGGGCTCGACCCCCATGTCGCGCAGGCGGGTGATCGCACCGGCCGCGTCATTGGTGTGGACCGTCGACAGCACCAGATGGCCGGTCAGCGAGGCCTGGACCGCGATCCGGGCCGTCTCGACGTCGCGGATTTCGCCGACCATGACCACGTCCGGGTCCTGACGCAGGATGGCGCGCAATCCGGCGGCGAAGGTCATGCCGACCTTCGGATTGACCTGGGTCTGGCCGATGCCGTCCATCGCATATTCGACCGGGTCCTCGACCGTCAGGATGTTGCGGGTCGCATCGTTCAGCAACGACAGGCCGGCATACAGGGAGGTGGTCTTGCCCGAGCCCGTCGGTCCGGTGACCAGGATGATGCCGTTCGGCTCCTTCAGGGCCCCACGAAAGGCCTCCAGCGCCTCGGTCGACATGCCCAGCCGGTCCAGCGTCAGCCCCGCCTGGTCCTTGTCCAGGATACGCAGCACCACCCGCTCGCCCGCCCGCGACGGCAGGGTCGAGACCCGGACGTCCAGTGTCTTGCCGCCCAGGGTCAGCGGGATACGCCCGTCCTGCGGCACGCGCTTCTCGGCGATGTCCAGCCGCGCCATGACCTTGATGCGCGACACCAGCAGCGGCGTGATCCGGGGGTTCAGCGACAGGGTCTCGCGTAGCACGCCGTCCACCCGCATGCGCACCGTCAGCGCCGTCTCGAACGGCTCCAGATGGATGTCGGACGCCCCCGACCGCACCGCCTCGGCGATGATGCCGTTGATCAGGCGGATCACCGGGGCGTCGTCGGCCGTGTCCAGCAGGTCGGCGGCGGCGGGGATGTCGTCGATCAGGCTTTCCAGTCCCGACGGCATGTCCAGATCATCGCCGTCCGCGGCATTCAGGTGGTCGCCGGCATAGACCTCCGACAGTTGGCGGTCGAAGGCGGCCTGGCCCAGCGGCTCGACGCGCAGCGGTCGCCCCAGTGCCCGCCGGGTTTCGACCAGGGCAGACGGATCGGCCCCCTCGCGCAGGCCGACCACGGCGATATCGCCGAGCTCGAGCAGGATCACGCCATGACGCTTGGCGAAGCCATAGGGCAGCGTCGGATTGACGAGGGTGATCATCGCGCTCTCAGCCTTCCGGGCTCGACTGCGCAGGTGACAGCGGGCTGACGACGATCTCGCCGGCGGGCACGGTCACGGCAGCTGCGGCCGGTGCGGCAGGCGGCTGGGTGCGCATATAGTCGCGCAGCATCTCGTCCAGGCTGGGCTCGACACCCGGAGTGTTGGTCACCTGCTGCTGGCGCATATAGCCCCACCGGTCGGCGGTCAGGGTCTGGGCATCGGCCGGGCTGCGAATGATGGTCGGGCGGATGAAGACCATCAGATTGGTGCGGCCGCGCTGATGGTTGCTGGAGCGGAACAGGGCCCCGATTCCGGGCAGGTCCCCGAGACCCGGCACCTTGTCGACCGACAGACGGTCGTTCTGGTCCAGCAGGCCGCCGGCCACGGCGATGTCACCGTCGTCGACCACAAGGGTGGTCTCCAGCTCGCGCTTGTTCAGCACCAGGTCATTGGCGCTGCCGGTCAGGATACCGTTGATGCTGGACACCTCCTGACGCAGGAACAGGGTGATCGAGCCGCCGGCGTTGATCTGCGGCCGGACCACAAGTTTCACCCCGATGTCCTGGCGCTGGGTCGTGCGGAACGGGTTGGAGTTGCCGTCCAGCAGGGCCTCGCCGGTGGTGATCGGCACCTCCTGCCCGACGAGGATGGTCGCCTCCTCATTGTCGAGCGTCATCAGGGACGGCGTCTGCAGCAGATTGGAGCCGGAATCGGTCTTGGCGGCATTGATGATGAAGCCGAACAGGCCGTTGCCGAGACTGCCACCGCCGCCGCCGACGAAGCCGTTCGCCCCCAGCAGACTGTTCAGCGCCAGGTTCTGCAGCTGCTCGCGCAGCGGGTCGTCACTGTCCAGCGTGGTGGCCGCGGCCCCGCCTACGACCGGCAGCAGGGGGGTGGCGCTGTCGGAATAGTTGGTCAGGCCGACCGGACTGCCATCCTCGCCGGCCAGCAGCCACTGCACCCCCAGCTCGCGCACGGCCGTATCGGACAGCTCGACGACGATGGCCTCGATCAGCACCTGCTGACGGCGGGTGTCGAGCTGGCGAATGACCTCGGCCAGCATGCGCTGGGTGTCGGCCGAGGCCGAGACGACCAGGGCATTGGCCCCGGGGAAACGGGCGATGGTGGCGCGCTGACCGGGTACAGTTTCCGCCGGCGTGGCGGCGGGCGCCGAGTCAGGGGTCGCGGGGCTGGCGTTGGCACTCGCGGCCGTGACGCGCTGGCCGACGATCTGCTGCAGCACCGGCAACAGCTGTTCGGCATTGGCGTGCTGCAGGAAGACGACCTTGACGTCGTCGGCCGAGCGGGCGCGACGATCCAGATCCTCAACCAGCGGCCGGACGCGGGCCACGGCCGAGGGATCGCCGCGCAGCACAATGGAGTTGGAGCTGTCGACCGGGGTCACCGAGACCATTCCCTGCCCCGGCTGGCCGCCCGGAGGGGCCAGCACCGACTGAAGCACGGTGGCGATCTCGCGGGCCGAGGAATTCTCGAGGGTGACCACCTCGAACGCCGCGCGATCGACGTCGATGCGACCGATCAGGGCACGAATCCGCACCAGATTATCGGCGAAATCGGCGACCACCAGACTGTTGCCGGCCGGATTGGCCAGCACCTGGCCCTGGGCCCCGACCAGCGGACGAATGGTCTCGGCGGCCGAGGCGGCGTCGATGTGGCGCAGCTGGAAGACCTCGGTCGAGAACCGCTCATTGCCGACGGTGGACGGGCCCTGCGCCGCGCCGCCCGCCGGGCTGATGCGATAGGCGCCGGAGCCGGTCGGGGTCACCACCAGCCCGTTGGCCCTGAGGGTCGACAGAAACACCTCGAACAGCTCTGTGCGGCCCAGCGGCCGGTCGCTGGTCACGGTCACCGTGCCGCTGACGGCCGGGTCGACGATGAAGGTCCGGCCCGTGGTGCGGGCCACGTCCTGGATGAAGGCGCGGATGTCGGCCCCCTGGACGTTCAGCGTCTGACGGCCGGCGGTCTGGGCCAGGACGGCGACGGGGGTCATCAGCGCCGGCCCCGCCAGGGTCAGGGACAGGACCGCCGAGACGGCGCAACGGGTCAATCGGTTCACGGGCCGGTCCTTATGGTCGTCGTCTGCACCGCCCCGTCCCGTTCGAAACGGATACGGGCGCTGGTGGCGCTGGAGAGCTGGCGGCGGAGGGTGGCGAGCGGGGCCGGGCCGGTCAGATCGGTGTCATTGACTGACAGGATCACATCACCCGGCTGCAGGCCCGCGGCGGCCAGGGCCGAGCGGTCGGCCCCGTCTGAGATGGTGAAGCCGTTCAGCCCCAGCCCCTGCATGCGCGGGCGCAAGGCCCCCATCAGCGGGGCCGGATCCACGACCGGGCCGGTCGCGGCGGCCACCGCCGCGGTCGCAGGCGGGGCCACGACCTGGGGTCCGGGCGGCGGCGGTGGTGGCGGCGCGGCTCCCATCGGGGCCTCGGTAAAGACCAGTCGCGTGATCGAGGCCCCGCGCGCCAGGGTCACATGGTCGGTACCCACCGACCGGAGCACCAGACCGGGCTCGACCTCCTCGCCGAGGCCGACGGAGACCTGCCGGCCGTCGGCGAAACCGATGATGGCCGAGCCTCCACCCGCCCCGCCGGCGCGGACGCCGAACAGGCGCATCTGGCTGCTGCCCGAGGCGATGTCCCCGTCGAAACTGCCGCGGCTTCCGGTGCGAAAAAATGCGTCAAAGCGCTGAAACACGGACCGGTCAACCGGCGTGGCCGGCATCGCGACGCTGATCGGCGTCGCGCCGGCGCGGGGCGCGACCAGCGTCCAGACCAGTCGTCCCGACTGAACCAGCAGGGCCGCGACGAGAGCCAGCTCAACAGCGGTCCGAATCTGCTGCGGCCGCGCCCTCAGCGCATCCGCAGCCTGCCCGGCCGTTGAACTCAGAGTGCGATAAATGCGGATCAAGGTGAACACGCCCGACACGACCACTGGGGCCACGGACGCTCTTAGACCAATCGTCCGGACCCGGCCTCACGGCCGCATGACACCCCGGACAAACAAAGAAGACAGTCGTTCCGTTCACGGACCAAAGGACCGGGAACGGGGACCGGCTGCGGCAGCCGGTCCCCGACGCCGGGTGTCTAGAAGCGCGCGGTCAGGCTGACCGATGCGCTGGTACCGAGGTCGTAGTTGTTGATCAGGATCTTGTTGCCGAGCTCCTGATATTCGTCGAACCCGGTCTGCAGCAGGTTGCGCAGTTCAAGGGCGAAGCCAAAGTCACGGTCCATCGCGGTGAAATCCTTGCGATAGACGAAGTCGAGGAAGACGCCCGGGTCCTGGACATAGTCCGGCTCGCGGCTGCCGGCAGCCCCCGCCCCCCGGGCCGTGATCCGCTCGCTGACATAGTTGACGATGATCGTCGCCTGCGACCGGGCGGTGTCGTCTTCCCAGCCGAACTGGGCGTTGACCACATGTTCGGACTGACCCTGCAGCCGGCTGCCGTCCGCGATGAAGAAGGACGCCTGCTCAGGCGTGCCGGCTCCGCCCAGCGACAGCACGGTGTCGGCGGCCCCGACCTGAACCTCGGAATCCGACCAGGTGTAGTTGGCCTGGATCAGCCAGCGTTTGTTGGCGACGAAGGGCGACGGCGAGTCGAGGAATTCGAAGAATTTCTTGAACTCGACCTCGGCCCCGAAAATCGTGGCCTGGGGCGCGTTCAGGAAGCTCTGCTGGCGCTGGTTGCCGACGTCGGTGATGATCGACTCAACCGGCTTTTCGAGGTCCTTGTAGAAAAGGCCCGCCGTCACATACTGCTGCCGCGCGAAATACCACTCGTAGCGGGCGTCGATGTTCAGAATCTCGGTGTCCACCAGATAGGGGTTGCCGATGAAGGTCCGGTCGCTGTCGGGGTCCGTATAGGACTGGGGTGCCAGTTCGCGGAACTGGGGACGGCCGATGGTCTTGGAGATGCCGAACCGGGCCTGCTGGTCCTCGGCGAAATTCCACGTCGCCGTGAACGAAGGCAGATAATACTGCTCCTCGATCCGCGTCGCCTGGTAGGGCGCAGCCCCGCCGAACACATCGCGCGGCACGACGGTCTGCTCGCCGTCCTCGAACCGCACACCGACCGTGGTCCGCACCAGCGGGACAATCTCGGCGTCGACCATCGCATAGACGGCATTGACCTTCAGGCTGGCGTCATAGGCGCTGGCCCCGTTGCCGCCGGTGACCTCACGCAACTCCAGCGTCGTCGGATTGATGTTGAAGTCCGAGAACAGATAGTCGACCCGCGATTCCCGTTGGTCGGCGCTCAGCGAACCGACAGCCGCGAACTGCAGGTCGCGGCGCTCGGCGTCCCGGGTGTTGTCGAGGATGGCGAAGCCGGCGCTGAACACCGCTTCACGGAAGTCCGACAGCGGCAGGGTGTAGCTGACATCCGCCCCGCCAGACAGGACGTCATCGTTCAACTCGCTGAACGAGATCAGATTGCCCTGGACGTTATGGATGAAATTGCCGCTGCCATCGACGCCATAGACGAAACGGCTCTCATACGGCGCATCCCGGGAGGTCGTCGCGTAGGAGGCGCGCCAGTCGACTTGCAGATCGCCTTCCATGAAGGCGTGCGATCCGGCCAGCTGGGTGGTGAACAGCTGGCGGACAAACCATTCCGTATGGTCGTCGCGCACCACCGCGCCGCCGGCGTCGAAGTCGGTACCGGCCCGCGAGCGGGCTTCCTTGGTCGTGTTGCGGACGTAGAAATTCGTCCACTTCAACTCGTTGTTCTCGTCCGAGATGGACAGACCGCCGAGGAAGTTGAGCTGGACGTCGTTGCTGGTGGAGTCGACGACCTTGTCGCTGACCGGAACCAGGACGGCACCGGAAAACTGGCCTTCCTGCTGCGTGGCCTGGCGCGTCGTCCAGCTGTTGCTGTAGCTCGCGACGCCGATAAGGCCCAGCGTGCCGAGACCGGTCTCCCAGGCATCACCGCCCGAGACCTTGAAGCCGAAATCCGCCGGGATGGTGTCGCGCTGGAGCAGGCGCAGCGGCGCGTTGACCAGCGAATGCCCCATCTGCTGCAGTTCGGTGGCGCTGTAGTTGGCACCGTTGATCTGCTGGCCCGAGGCGAAGGCGGCGGCGATCGAATCCGGCACATCACGGGTGCCGTCGTCGAAGCCGGTGAAGTCGGTCCGCGATCCGAAATAAATCAGGCCGTCCTGGCCCGTGGTTTCGGTATTGCCGCCGGTCGAGGCCTCGATATTGAGGAAGGGCGAATTGGGTGCGTCCACGGTGCGCAGATCGATCACGCCGCCGCCGAACTCGCCCGGCAGGTTGGCGGACCAGGTCTTCTGGACGGTGACGCCCTCGAGGATGCTGGACGGGAACAGGTCCAGCGGCACGACCCGCTGCAGCGGCTCGGGACTGGGCAGGGGCGACCCGTTGAGCAGGGCCGAGGAATAGCGCTCACCCAGCCCGCGGACATAGACGAAACGGCCCTCGACCACCGACAGGCCGGTCACGCGCGTCAGGGCGGCGGCGGCGTTGCTGTCGCCCGTCCTCTGCAGGTCTTCATTGGTCAGGAAGGCCGCGACCTCGGAGCTCTCACGGTTGGGCTCGGGAATGTAGCGGCCGAGCACGACCACCTCGTCGAGGGTGGAGGTCTGGGGCGTCTGGGCCTCGGTCGCGGGGGCCGCGTCCGTGGGCTGGCTCTGGGCCATGGCGAAGCCCGGCGCGATCAGCGCGCTGCTGGCCAGGAGGACCCCGCTCAGGGTGAGGGAAAATTTGATCATGATCTGCGCCTTGAAGGGGTCAAACGGGAAACGTGAAGATCGGTGGCGGCCCCGCAGGGCCGCCACTGTCTCCCGTGATCAGCAGGTCTTTCCGGCGGTCAGACCGCAGGTCCAGCCCTGGTACCAGGTGTCGGCGGCGTTCTGGACGGCACCGATGTAGGTGGTCAGAACGAAGTCGCCGTGGACGGCCGGCGCATTGACCGGGGTAACCGCCGTCTCGTTGGCACCGTTGATGAAGGTCAGCACCGTATTGGTGAGAGTCACGCCCGTGGCCGGAGCCGTCAGGGTCGAGGTGCCTGCCGCCGTATTGTTCGTGCCCGCCGTGAAGACCGTGGTGGAGGCCGCGACGTTCGACGGACGGTAGGAGATGCCGCAGGACATGAAGACCGAGTTGAACGTCGGGAAGCTGGTCAGGGTGTCGGCGTCGTTGATGGCCAGGCAGCCCGAGGCCGAACCGGCCACATTGGTGAAGACCGAGTTGATCACGGTCGGCTTGGTCCCGGTGTCGAAGTGGGCGACCGTATGGGCGTCCGTCGGCGAGTTGCGGCCGACCAGGGTCCAGTTGGCGATCTTGGGCTGCGAGATGTAGCGCGAGGCCAGCGGCGTGGCGGCCGGAGCCGACGAGAACTCGAAGCCGGCGCTGCGGCTGGTGGCGTTCGGAGCCCGCTGGGTGACGATGCCGAACTGGGCACCCCCGCGCCAGCCGGTGTCGGTGTCCAGGCCGTCGTCATCGGCACCGTTGATGACGATGTGCTTCAGGTTGACGAAGCCGCCGAAGATTTCGATGCCGTCGTCCGAGCTGTTGTAGGACTGGACGTATTCGATCGTGGTGCCCGAGCCGACACCGGCCAGGGTCAGGGCCTGGAGCTCGTTACCCGTCGAGATTTCGAAGCCCGAGTATTTGATCTGGACGTACTTCAGGCGACCCGAGCTGTCGGTCGGGGTGTTGCCGCCGTAAAAGGCGCTCGTGCCCTCGACCTGGCCGGTGCAGGTCACCGGGGCGGTCAGCTGGCAGTTGGCCTGGGGCGCGCGGCCCGCCATGACGATGCCGCCCCACTGACCCTGGGAGTCCAGGGTGGTGGTGCCTTCGACGTTCTGGCGGCTGGTGAAGATGATCGGCGTGGTCGAGGTGCCTTCAGCGAACAGCTGCGACCCGCGGTTGACCAGCAGATAGTCGCCGCCGCTCGAGGCGAAGATGGTGACGCCCGGCTCGACGGTCAGGATGCCCTGGGCGCTGCCGGCCAGCGGCGCAGCCGGATCGATACCCCGGTCGGTGCCGACTTCGGTACGGCCGCTGATCGAATAGATGGTGCCGGCCCGCAGCGGTACCGTCAGATTGCCGAGAATCTGTTGCGGCAGTTGGCAGACCCGCAGGGTGTTCGAGGCGATGGTGCCGACGTTGGCGAAGCCCGTGGGGCAATCGACCGCCGCCGTGCCGGTGCCGCCACCGGTGCCGCCGCCGGTGCCGCCGCCGGTTCCGGTGCCGAAATCACCCTCGCCGGGCGAGGCGACCTCGGCGGACCCGCAGGCCGCAACGGTCAGGGCGCAGGCGGAAACCGCGAGCAGGGTTTTCAGTTTGAAGCCGGTCATCGTTTTCCACCGTGTGCTGGTCCATAGGAACAATCGGCAGGAGACCAGGCGCATGGCCTTGATCGCGGCGACGCATCACCCCCTGCCCGGCGCTTTGGGTAGAAGGCGATCAACGCTGAACGGTGACGGTTAGGGCGCACCTCTGTGAAGTTGTCTTGGCTGTTTGATGAAAGACCATCCCCGCACGGCGCGTTCGTCACAATCGGCTGCTAGCGCTTCGACCCGGGCGGTTTGCAGGGGTCGTCCTGTCCCGCTAGGGCTCGGCTCCTCAACAGGGACAGATGATGACTGACGTCACGCCATCCATCCTCGCCGCCCTGTTTGCCGGGGTCGGCCTCGTCGTCGGCAGCTTCCTGGGACTGGTCAGCCTGCGCTTCCCGGCCGGGGAAGGCGTCGTTCGCGGGCGGTCCCGCTGCGGTGGCTGCGGGTGCCCCCTGCAGCCCTGGCATCTGATCCCCCTGGTCAGCTACGTCATCGCGCGGGGGCGCTGTTCCAATTGCGGCGCCGCGATCCCCGCCCGCTATCCCCTGATGGAGGCGGCCTGCGCCCTGATCGGGGTCTGGGCGGCACTGGCCCAGCCGTCACTTGCCGACGCAACCCTGACGGCCCTGCTGGGCTGGCTGTTGTTGCTGATCGCCGTGGTCGACGCCGAACATTTCTGGCTCCCGGACCGATTGACCGTTCCGCTTGGAGCCATGGGTCTGGTGGCCGCCCCCCTGCTGGACCGCACAAGCCTGCTCGACGCCGCCGTCGGAGCCTGTGCCGGATTCGCCGCGCTGTGGCTGCTCGGCCGGAGCTATCGACTGCTGCGAGGTCGCGAGGGTCTGGGTGGTGGCGACCCCTATCTGCTGGCGGCGGGCGGGACCTGGGTCGGCTGGATGGGCCTGCCCAGTGTCCTGGTCTGGGCCGCGACGGCGGGGCTCAGCGGGGTGGTGGCACAGATGCTGTTGAAACGGCCGGTATCGGGCGAGGACCGCGTGCCGTTCGGCGTCTTCCTCGCAATCGGCATCTGGCTGACCTGGCAGTTCGGACCGCTCGGGCTTCCGCGCTGAAGGGGCGAATTGCCGGCAAAAATTCAGGCAAACGACACAAATCTGCGTTGCAGCCTCGCTAGTCGCCGGGCGGGGTCAGATTCAGATGACGACGACGCGCAAAATCGACGGGACGGCCGAAAGCCGCAGCAACCGCCTGCTGGGACAGCGTATCGCGCTCTACCGCGCCGCCGGGGGTTTGACCCTGACGGATCTGGGCCTGGCCATCGGCATAAGTCATCAGATTATCCAGCGCTACGAAACCGGCGAGATGCCGGTCCCGTTTGGCCGCCTGGTCCAGCTGGCGCGGTCGCTGAATGTGCCCGTCAGGACCCTCATCGGGGATGTATTCGACACGGACCCCGGCGCGGAGCCCGCCGCGCCCATCGTGCTCCAGATCGCCGGGATCGCCGGTCGGTTGCCGCCGGCCAAGCGCGCTGCCCTGGCCGCCCTCGCCCGCGAACTGGGTCGACCCTAGAGCGAAATCACACCGGACGGACGCGTCCATCGGCACCGGCATCGAATGGAATGGTCCGCGCCCGTCAGCGACCTGGCAGGGTGACCGCGACCTCGATGCCGTCACCGGTTGCCTCGGCCGTGGCGAAACCCTCCGGCCCGGCGAGCAGGCCCTGCCCGGGGGGCATGCGATCATAGATCTGGTAGCGCAGCGTCCGGCCCGGCTTGAGCGTCGTCACATAGGTCATCAGATCCGGGTCCTCGTCTGACGGTGCCAGCCGGATGGCGAACTCGCGCGAACCGAGGAAGTCACCCCACAACCACAGCGGCCCGGTCTGGCCTGCGGGACGGCGAATGGTGAACACCACCGGGACCGGCTCGACATAGGCATGGCGCGTATAGCCGGCCGCCAGCGTCAGGTTGTTGTTATCGCGCCAGTCAAAGAAGGTCGCATTCTCCCAGTTCGAGCCCACGCCCCAGCGGGTCGAACACGGGGTCGAGACCCAGGCCGGCTCCCAGTAGACGACCCCCGCCCCGCCATTGTCCTTCACCACCTGGGTGAGGTCGACCATGTAACGCAGCTGCCCCTCCTGGGTGGCCGGATAGTCGGGCAGCAGGGTGTCCGGCCCCAGCAGATTGGGCGACGCGTCGGCGCTGTCATTGGTGAAGGGATAGGAGGTTTCGACCACCACCACATCGGCGGCATAGCGATGCCGCAGCCGGTTGATGGTCCCCCCCAGCCCGGCAAGCCCCTGGGTCGACCATTTGCGATAGTAGCTGATGCCGATCAGGTCATAGTCGGTGACCCCATGGGCGGTCGCGTCCGCGAACCACGGCTCGACATTTTCGGGCTGGGCGATGTGCAGCATGACCCGGGGCTGGATGGTGCTGTCGCGACCCGCATCACGCACCGCCCGGATGCCGGCATTCAGCAGGGCGGCATTGCGCGGCCAGTTGATGCCGTCGTGCGTATCCTTCCAGTCCAGTTCGCCCATCAGCTCGGGGTTGGTCTCGTTGCCGACCTGCACCTGGTCGGGCATCAGCCCGTCGGCGTCCAGCGCCTTCAGAATGCCCAGCGTATAGTCATAGAGCGCCTGTGACAGGGCCGGGACATCGTCGCGGATCGGCCGCCACGCCTTGGGCACGATCTGCTTGTCGCCGTCGGCCCAGTCGTCAGAATAGTGGAAGTCCAGCAGCACCTGCATCCCTTCCGCCCGGGCGCGACGGATGGTCTCACGCACGTCGTCCAGGTCGGAATAGGCGGTCCATTCCGCATCGTTCCAGAGACGGACCCGCACCAGATTGGTGCCGGCCTCGGCGAACAGCCGGTAGGGGTCCTTCGCCTGTCCGTCGACACGATAAACCGCGCCGCAGTCCTCCATCTCGTTCACATAGGACAGGTCAGCGCCGAAATAGAACGGCGTCTGGGCACCGGCGGGACCGGAGGCGGCAAGCATCAGGGCGGCGAGCGCCGGGGTCAGGAAGCGGTTCATGAATCAGGCCCGGAAAAGGCCGGCGGACAGCGCGAACGCTGTCCGCCGGGGTCGTCAGTAACGCAGGGTGAAGTCGAAGCTGAAGCGACGGCCGTACTGATCGTAGCGGGCCAGTCGATCGGGGCTGTTGTCGTAGTGGATCCGCACCGGCTCGTCGGTCAGATTGCTGGCCTGGAAGCGCAGGCCGATCCGCTCGGTGACCTGGTAGGAGGCGCTGAAGTCGAGGATGGCCTCACTCTCCAGCGTCCGCAGGGCAGACCCGTCCCAGCCGGCGATGATGGTGAAGGGGCTGTGGTATTTGTAGCCCAGCCGGCTCTCGAACCGGCCCTTGCTGTACCACAGGTCGACCGTGGCGGTCCGCTCCGCCAGACCGGTGCCCTCCAGCGGATTGTTGGCCGGATAGAACTCCTTCACATCGGAATCGACATAGGCAAAATTGGTGTAGATGCCGAAGTCCTCGAAGCCCGGGATGAAGCTGAACGGGGTCTGGAAGGTCACTTCCGCCCCGGTGATCCCGCCCCCGTCGCCGTTGAACGGCCCGGTGATGTTGTAGGTCACACCGCCGATCTCGACCGGCTGGGTCGAATAGCCGATGTGGCTGTCGACATCCTTGTAGTAGACGGCCGCCGCGAACAGGGCCTCGGGCGCGAAATACCACTCATAGGACAGGTCGAACTGGGTGGCGCGGAACGGGTCCAGCAGCGGATTGCCCGCGCTGCCCGTCGGGGGCGGCGCGCTGTTCCACAGGGTGCGACCGGCGCGCAGTTCATCCAGCGGTGGCCGGGCGATGGTGCGGGCCGCGCCGAAGCGCAGCAGCCGGTTCTCGCCGACCTCGAAGGTCAGGTTCAGGCTGGGCAGGACCTCGACATAATCATTGTCGATACTGACCGGCGTCAGGGCCCCGCCGTTAACCGACTCAAAGCCCTTGCTGGTGGTTTCCGTCGCGACCACCCGCACCCCGACATTGCCGGTCACCGGCGTATGGCCCCAGTGGCCGGCAAAATCGGCCTTCACATAGGCCTCGGCCACCTGTTCATCGACGTCCCAGCGCGACCCGAGCACCTCGGCCGAGGCCGGCTGGACGAAGCCGCCATACGCCGCGTCGGCCAGGGCCTGGAAATCGCCGTTCAACAGCGGCGGGGCGACGAACGGATCCACCGAGAAACTGCTCAGCAGGCCCGCCGGCAACGCTGCGGCGGTCGGGGCCTGGAACCACTGGATCATCCGGTACCCCTTGGAGCGGTCCGACAGACGGCCGCCGAACGAGATCTCGGTCAGGCCGCTGGCCCCGAACCAGTGCCGGGCGTCGAACCGGCCGGCCATCAGCTCGTCTTCCAGATGCCCCCCGTCCGTCTGGCCCGGAACCCAGCCCGGCAGGGTCTGGATGGTCGGATCGGCGGGATCGGAGCTGGTGTATATCAACGGTGTGACGCCGGCCCGCATGTCGAATGACAGCCAGTTCGGATAGACTTCCGTGAACACCGCCTGCCAGGTGTTGTCGCGCTCGGCCTTCGAATAGGAGAAATCGCCCTCTACGGTCCAGGCATCGTGAGTCCAGCGCCCGTTGAGCCCGGTCACGAACAGGGTCTTGTCCTCCTCGTAGCGGGCGATGACATTGGTCACCGACACGAACGGCAGGGTGGCCGCGACCACGGTATTGTCGACGATGGTGTAGGACGCGCCCGGGTCGTTGTAGGCCCAGGACGACCCGCCCGCCCAGTTTCCGATCGCCCCGTTGCGACCGTACCAGGCCTGGTTCTGATCCTCGCCGATGTCGATCTGCGAATACAGGACGTCGAAATTCAGCTCGAACGTACTGCTGGGTCGCCACTGGAAGGCACCGTTCAGCCCGGTGCGGTCCTCGGACAGGCGCTTGACCTCGGTCTGGGCCCCCCAGGGGGTGGCATCCAGGTCGCCGTCGCTGTCGACGTCGCCAGGCTGGCCGCCGGTGTCCGCATCATTGAAGCCCCAGCCCTGGAAGGAGGCGAAGCCATTGCGCTGCTCCTGGCGACTGACGCCCAGATTCACGCCGAAAGTGTCTGACAGCCGGTGGGTGAAGCTGGCACTGGCCCGGTAGCCCAGCGGGTCATAGTCGGGCAGGTCCTTGCCGGACTCATAATAGACGCCGCCGAGACTGGCGGCGACCCCGGGGCCGGCGTAATCGAGCGGCCTGACGGTGCGGATATTGATGGTCCCGGCCACGCCGCCGGCGATCAGATCAGCGGACTGCGACTTGTAGACCTCCACGCCCGAGACGACCTCTGACGGATAGATCTCCCAGCGCACATTGCGGTCCGGCTCGGACGAGGCGACTTCCCGGTCGTTGACCAGCCCCAGCACCAGACGCGGGCCGAGCCCCCGGATCGCCGCCTGACTCTGGTTGCCGCGGTCACGGGTCCCGTTGATCCCCGGCAGACGCACCAGTTCCTCGGCGATCGTCACATTGGGCAGCTGGCCGATGTCCTCGGACGAGATGGCCTCAATGACGAGGGCCGACCGCCGCTTTACCTGGATGGCATCCCGCAGCGAGGCCCGGATGCCGGTGACCACAACCTCTCCGACCTCGGTCGCGTCGGGATCCTGTGTGGCACCGGGGTCCTGCGCCCACGCCAGGGAGGGCGCCGCGAGGGCGGTCACCATCGCCAGGGTCGAGACTCCCATCCAATGCTTGTCTTGCGTCTTCATCGTCGTTTTCTCCCCATGCCCGCGCCAGTTTGCGACGCGTTTGTCAGTTGAACAGGCGGCCTGCTCGGCCGCCGGAATTGAGATCGAGTGTCGCCGCGCCGAGCCCGTCTGCCCGCGCCGTCAGGCGAATCCGGCCCGCGCGCCGGTCCGTCTGGACGATGGCCTGGGCCAGACCGTTGAACAGCCGGCGCTGCGAGGCGCGGTCGGGTTCATGACTGACCGGATTGCCGTTCCCGACACCGATCACCCGTCCCGGTCCCTCGACCGCGAACCGGATCAGATCATTGGCGAGCGGCGCGGAACGGCCGCGGGCGTCCAGCGACCGCACCGTAACCATGGCCACGTCAGACCCGTCGGCGGCCAGGACCGTCCGGTCTGCCGTGAGTTCAAGGCGGGCAGGCGGCCCGGCGGTCTCGCGCCGCGCACGACTGACCAATCGGCCGTCCTTCCAGCCCCGCGCCTCGATTACCCCGGGCGCATAGGGCACTGACCATTCCAGATGGCGATTGGGGACCACGTCCTTCGCGCCCTGTGACCGGCCATTCAGGAACAGCTCGACCCGGTCGACATTGGCGTGAACCCAGACCGGGATCGCCTCCCCTTCCCGGCCCGCCCAGTTCCAGTGCGGGAACAGGTGGACCAGGGGTTCCGGTCGCCACCAGGCGCGATAGAACCAGTAATTGTCCTTGGGAAAGCCGCAGGAATCCATCGCCCCGAAGGACGAGGCGACGCTGGGCCAGCGGTTGAAAGGCGTCGGCTCACCGCGGTAGTCGAACCCGGTCCAGATGAAGCCGCCCGCGATGTAGGGACGCTCGGCCGCGATCGTCCACCACGCCTCGGCCGTCGAAGCCCACCACGGATGGTCGGTGTCATAGGCGGGCACGATATGGCGGGCGTCGTCGCGAAAATACTCGCCCCGGGTCGAGACGGTACTGCCGGTCTCGCTGCCCAGGATCGGCTGGTCCGGAAAGCGCGCGTGATAGGGCTCCATCTGCGGCGTGCGATAGTTGAAGCCCAGGATGTCGACGACCCGCGACACGCCCTCGCCGAAATTCTGATCCAGCGCCGCCGTCACCGGCCGGGTCGGATCGAGCCGGTTGACCCGACGCTTCATCGTGCGCGCAATGCGCGCGCCCGTGGCCGTGCCCTGGATGGCCTGCTCCTCATTGCCGATCGACCAGGCGATGACCGACGGGCGATTGCGGTCGCGCCGCACCAGGCTCTCGAGTTCGGCCAGCGACGCCACATCCGAGGCCATCCGCCGCGTCTCGTCGATCACCAGCATGCCCAGTTGGTCACAGGCATCCAGCAGCTCCGGCGTCGGCGGATTGTGCGAGGCGCGGTAGGCGTTGCAGCCCATCGCCTTCAGCTGTTCGATCCGCCAGTACTGAAGCCGGTCCGGCACCGCAGCTCCCACGCCGGCGTGATCCTGATGGCAGCACGCGCCCAGCAGCTTCAGCGGGGAGCCGTTCAGGTAGAAGCCGCGCGCGGGATCGAACACTGCGGTCCGCACCCCGAATGGCTGGTCGAACCGGTCGACCAGTCGCCCGCCGACCCGAACCTCCGCGACGAGACGATAAAGCCGGGGCGTCTCTACCGACCACAGGGCCGCGCGATCCCAGGCAAGGGTCGTGCCCACGGTCGCCTCGCCGCGACCGGTGATCGAAGCCGGAACAGCTGCCTCCGCGACCGTCGCCCCGTCGGCGTCAACGACGCGCAACCGCACATCACAGTCGGTCGCGGCGTCCGCCCCGTTGGCGAGGTCGACGGTGACATCGGCGATCGCGCCCTCACCGCGTGGTCGGGCGCGTACGACGACGCCCCACTGCGGGACATGGACCGGATCGGTCGCCACCAGCCAGACGTGGCGGTACAGGCCGGCCCCTTCGTAAAACCACCCCTCCCCCAGGCTGGCATCCACCCGGACGGTCAGGAGGTTCGCCGCCCCGGGCAGGGCAACATCGGTTATGTCGACCGCGAACGGCGTATAGCCGCCGGCGTGCTCATGCACGATATGACCATTGACCAGAACGACGGTGTCGCGAAACGCGCCGTCGAACTCCAGCGACAACCGCTTGCCGGCCATGTCCGCGGGGAGATCCAGCACCCGGCGATACCAGCCGACGCTGGTGTCCGGATACTCCCGTCCCAGCGGCTTGTAGCCATGGGCTGCCCTGGGGTCGTCCTCACCTTCCGGCGGCGGGTCGGGATTCGGTGTGAATGGCAGGTCGATCGCCCAGTCGTGCGGCAATTGCACCGCCTGCCAGTCGCTGTCATCAAAGCCGGCGTCGGCTGCCGCGGCGACCCCGGCCCCGACCTTGGCATAGGTGCGCTGGTCCTTGCCGAAGCCGAAATCCCGTTGCGGATCCTGCGCATGCCCGAGCTGAAACCGCCAGCCGAAGTCCAGACGCTCACGGCTACGGCCGGACGACACGTCGTCTCGTGCCCGGGCAACGGTCAGTGGCAGGGCCGAGGCCGCGACCGCCAACCCCGAGACCTGCAGAACACCCCGGCGAGACGGTCTCATGACCGAAATCCGGGGCTGGTCCAGCCCACGGTCCCAAGCCTGGATTCGCGTCCGAGACCCCACATTTTCTGCCGTTCCCCGCGCATTTGTTGCCCATGCTGCAGGTCGAAGAGGCGGCAGCCCCCCGCCCATGTCAAGCATTCTCATCACGACAGGTGAAATTATTTTTACGAGTGAAGCGGACCGGCGACACTCCGCCAGCCGCAAAAATGCTCCGTAATCCTCGGGTTTTGACCCCCGCTCAAGCCGGACGGTGCAGCTGTATGACCGCCCTGTTGCCGCGGCCGACTCCGGCGTGAAAGCAAAACGGGCCGGGGGTTACCCCCCGGCCCGTGTCACCGTGTCAATGGCGGGACGATCAGTAGGTCAGACGCAGACCGATGGTCACGCCCAGATCGCTATAGTCATTGTTGTAGCGCACCGTGCCGTCGCCATCACCCGTCCATCGCGGCCCTGCGCCGCCGTGCCGTCGACCATAGCCAGGCGCACCGCGCCCTCGACATAGTCCGGTGACCGGATCGCAAGCGGCAGAACCGTTCCGCCCTGGAACGGCTGATACATGGCAAAGGCATGATAGGTCGGGGTCAGGACCATGCGCGGCCCGTCGGTCAGGATGACCGCCTGCAGCACATTGACCATCTGCGCCACATTGGCCATCCGGACACGGTTCGCGTGGCGGTGAAAGATGTTGAAATTCACCGCCGCCAGCAGGCCGTCGCGCAGGCTGTTCTCCGGCCCGACCCAGAC
>CAXBHG010000035.1:0-17835 GCA_963975385.1 uncultured Brevundimonas sp. | reverse complement strand
TGTAGAGGGCGGGATAGCCGAACAGATCGGCGATCTGGGCCAGCAGTTCCGAGAATTCGATACGATAGGGGAAACGGGAGCGGGCCTCGGGGGCCGACAGCTCGTTTGAAATGATCTCGAGGTCGGATTCGACCTGTGAACTGACGTCCCGGACATAGGCCCGGCCGATGTTGGCGCCGTTTTCGACCGCCGCCTGGACGTTCTGGCTGAACCACTGATCGACGCCCCGATTGACCAGAACCCCGAACACCAGGGCGATCAGAATGGCCGGGACCACGGCCACGAGCGAAAACAGGGTGACGAAGCGCAGGTGCAGGCGCGCCCCGGCGTCGACCCGGTTGCGGACCACCAGCAGCACCCGCCGGCCGACCACGACCGCGAGTCCGGCGATCAGGAGCAGATTGCCGATCAGGATATAGAGGACCGCATGTCCGGCGACCGCCCGGGCACCGCCCTCGCCCGCGCCGCCGCTGCCGCCCGGGGCCACGGCCACCAGCCAGATGGCGGCGGCGGTGACCAGGAAGGCGATGACATAGGCGGTCGCGAACAGGGTGCGACTGCGTTTCTGCGACAGCCAGCCGGTCAACAGGGCGGGGCTGCGGAAAGGGTTTCCGGCCTCCTTGTCCGACGGGGTCTGCTGCGGATTGCTCATACCCCTCCAGCTTCAACCAACTGTGGCGCAGGATCAACAGCAGAGTTGCGGAAATGATCCACCCCCGGGTGCCAGAGGTCGGTCAGGGCGCGTTCGACCCCGGTCGGGTCGTCCAGTCGGCACAGCCGGGCCTTGGCGGCGCGCCGGTCCTGCGGGTCGGCCGGCCAGGGGGCCTGTTCAATGTACCAGCCCAGGTGTTTGCGGAACATCTTCAGGCCCAGAGGCAGGCCGTAGAAGGCGGCCGACGCCTGCAGGTGCTCGATGACGATGGCCAGCCGCGCCTCGCGGCCCGGTTCGTCCAGCACGGTGCCGTCGGCCAGGGCGCGCTCCAGATGGGCCGCCAGCCACGGCCGCCCATAGACGCCGCGACCCAGCATCACCCCGTCGGCCCCCGACCGGGCCAGAGCGTCGCGGGCGTCCTGCACGGTCAGGATGTCGCCGTTGACGATGACCGGGATCGTCACCGCCGCCTTGACCTCGCCGACCGCCGTCCAGTCGGCGGTGCCGGTGTAGAATTGTTTGCGGGTGCGGCCATGGACGGTGACCGCGCGGACGCCGAGCCCCTCGGCCCGGCGGGCCAGTTCGGCGGCGTTGCGGCTGGTGTCGTCCCAGCCGAGGCGCATCTTGACCGTGACCGGGCGCGTCGTCGCCTGGACCGCGGCCTCCATCAACCGGCAGGCCAGGTCGGGGGTGCGCATCAGGGCCGAGCCGCAGGCGGCACCGGTGACCTCCTTGGCCGGGCAGCCGAAATTCAGATCGATGATGTCGGCCCCGGCGGCCTCGGCCATGCGCGCGCCCTCGGCCATGGCGGTCGGATCGCGGCCGACCAGCTGGATCACCGTCAGGGGCAGGCCTTCGCCCACGGCGGCGCGACGCACCACATCGGGCCGGGCCCGGGCCAGTTCGGCGGCGGCCACCATCTCGGTCGCGACATAGGCCGCACCCAGCCGCGAGGCGAGCTGCCGGAAGGGCAGATCGGTGATTCCGGTCATGGGGGCCATCAGCACCCGGCCGGGCACCGAAACGTCGCCGATCTGAAGTCCTGTACGCATCCGCTCCCTGACACCGGTTGAGGCCCCTCTCGTCAAGGCCGAGTTGGGCGCTTAGAAGGCGGCCATGACATTTGCAGCGATCGTCGTGGCCGCCGGAACGGCTTCCCGGGCCGGGGGCAACAAGCAGTGGCGGACGCTGGGCGGCAGGCCGGTGCTGCGTTGGTCGGTCGAGGCCCTGCTGGCGGCCGGGGCCGAGGATCTGGTCGTGGTCGTGGCCCCCGGGGCTGAGTCCGCCGCCGCGGACGCCCTGTCCGGGCTTGAGGGCTGGCGCACCGCGACCGGGGCCGACAGCCGCGCCGGCTCGGTCAGCAACGGGCTTGAGGCCCTGGGCGGTCCCGATGATCGCCCGGTGCTGGTGCATGACGCGGCCCGCCCCTTTCTGGACCGGGCCGTGATCGACCGGGTGCTGGCGGGTCTGGACGGGGCCGACGGGGCCCTGCCCGCCCTGCCCGTCGCCGACAGCCTGCGTCGCGGCGACGACGGCTTTGTCAGCGGTGCGGTCGAGCGCGACGGCCTGTGGCGGGCCCAGACCCCCCAGGCCTTCCGTTATCGCACCCTGGTCGCGGCCTGTGCCGGCTGGACCGAAACGCCCGGCCCGGCGGATGAGGCCACGGCCGTCGAACGCGCCGGGGGGCGCGTGCGGCTGGTCGCCGGTGACGCGCGCCTGATGAAGCTGACCTATCCCGAGGATTTCGCCATGGCCGAGACGCTGATCGCCCGCCGGACCCGCGTCGGCCAGGGGTTCGACGCCCACCGCTGGGGACCCGGAACCTCGGTCTGGCTGTGCGGGGTCGAGATCCCGCATGACCAGACCCTGATCGGCCATTCCGACGCCGACGCCGGACTGCACGCCCTGACCGACGCCATTCTGGGGGCCATGGGCGACGGCGACATCGGCGACCATTTCCCGCCGACCGATCCGCAGTGGAAGGGGGCGTCGTCTGACCGTTTCCTGATCCATGCGGTCGAGCGGCTGACGGCACGCGGCGGACGGCTGGTCAATGTCGACGTCACCCTGATCTGCGAGCGGCCGAAGGTGAAGCCGCATCGCCAGGCCATGCGTGAGCGGCTGGCCAACTTGCTGGGCCTTCCGCTCGACGCGGTCAGCGTCAAGGCCACCACGACCGAGGCCATGGGCTTTACCGGTCGCGGCGAGGGCCTGGCCGCCCAGGCCCTGGCGACGGTGGAACTGCCTGGCTAGTTACCACCCCCCATGCCCCGGACCATGGCCCCGAACAGATTGACGTAGTCGTCGGTCCAGGGCCTGACGTCGGCGTCCGCCAGGGTGCGCCAGCCGCCGTCGGGGCGGAAGTCGGCCAGACCCGCGGAGGTCGGTGACAGGGCCAGGGCCTCGGTCGAGGCCTCGGCCATGACCGGCGAGTCCGGGGTTTCGATATAGATGCTGTGGCGGCCGGGCACGCCCAGGGCCCGGGCTGCCGCATCGGCCGGCAGGGTGATGTCGAGATTGCGGTTCGACAGGTGCAGCACCACCACCCCGTCCGGCTTCAACAGCTTCAGATAGCCGTCGATGGCCTCGACCGTCAGCAGATGGGTCGGCACGGCGTCGGACGAGAAGGCGTCGATGATCAGCAGGTCATAGGTCCCGGCCGGTTCGTGGGCCATCGTCAATCGCGCGTCGCCCAGCACGGTGCGCACCGGTCCGGCGGCGCACCGGGAGATGTAGGTAAACCAGTCCGGGTCACGCGACAGCCGGTCGACCATCGGATCGATCTCGAAGAAGGTCAGGGTGTCGCCCGGACGCTTGTAGGCGGCCATGGCCCCCGAGCCCTGGCCGACGACGCCGATATTGGCCGCCGCGCCGCGCGACTGGACCAGCTGGGTCGCCTGGCCGATCGGCGTGGTGGGCGCATAATAGAGGGTCGGGCGGCATTCGAAGGCCGGGGCCCGGGCCTGGGCCCCGTGCAGGGTGGTGCCGTGCATCAGCACATGGACATCGCCGCCCAGACGCGGGTCGGGCACATTGGCCACCCGCATCACGCCGAAGAAGCTGCGCTCGCTGTAGCTCCAGTCATAGCCGCGCGCGATATACTGGGCCGACAGGGTGATCAGGGCCAGCAGGATGACAAAGGCCGGGGTGCGGTCGCGCAGCAGGAAGGCCCCGATCATCGCGACCATCAGGATGACCTGGGTCAGCTGTTCCATGCGCCAGTCGAAATGGCGGTTGAAGGCCCAGGCCAGGTCCCAGTCGGCCTGGAACACGGCCGACAGGAACGGCGGCGCGGCGCAGACCACAACGGCCCCGACGAAGGTCAGGATCTCCCATTTCCGCACCTCGTCGCGGTTCCACGGGCGGGCCAGGGCGACCAGCACCAGCACCAGCGGATATTCCCACACCATGTTGAAGATGACCGGGGCCAGCAGGGCGGTGAAGGCCCCGCCGACCACCCCGCCCAGCGACATCAGCAGGTAGAATTCGGTCAGCCGGTCCGGCGGCGGGCGGCGCTCGGCCAGCCGCTGGTGGCACATCAGGGCCAGGAAGAAGAAGGTCGCCAGATGCAGGGCGAACATCAGCGGCCAGGCCCCGGTGCGGAAGGCGGTGAAGCTGACGCAGACCGCGCCCAGGGCCCCGGCGACGGCCAGGGTCACCGGCAGGGGAATCCACGGCCGGGTCTGGAAGGCGATGACGAAGGTCAGCAGATACAGGGCCAGCGGGATGACCCACAGAAACGGGGCCGAGGCCACATCGGTCGACAGATGGGCGGTGACCCCCAGCATCAGGCTGGACGGGGCCGCCGCCAGCAGCACCCATTTGCCGCGCTCCAGCCAGGCGACCGGCGGGCTGCGCACCAGACGGGCCGGCTCCAGCGCACGGTCGGCGCGGCGGAACCAGACCACAGCGGCCAGGGTGGCGATCATCAGCACGAACAGCAGATAGCCGCCGCTCCAGCCCCAGCGCTGGCCGGACAGGGCAGCCAGCGGCTCGACCACCACCGGATAGGCCAGCAGGGCCAGGAAGCTGCCGAGGTTGGAGGCGGCATACAGGGTATAGGGGTTCTGGCCGTCGGCATGGCCGGCACGGACGCGGGCATACCAGGCCTGCAGCAGCGGGGCGGTGGCGGACAGGACGGCGAACGGGGCCCCGACCGACAGGGCCAGGGTCGCCAGCAGCCACAGGATCGGGGCCGACGGATCGGGGGCACCGGTCACGCCGCTGATCGACAGCGGCAGGGTCACGGCGGCGGCCAGCAGCAGGGCCAGGTGCATCCCCAGCTGGACGCGCATCGAGCCGAGTTTCTGCAGCAGATGGGCATAGCCATAGCCGGCCAGCAGGGCGGTCTGGAAGAAGACCATGGCGGTGTTCCAGACGGCCGGTGAGCCGCCCAGCATCGGCAGGACCAGACGCGTCACCATCGGCTGGACCACGAACACCAGGGCGGCCGAGGTGAAGATGGCCACGGCGAACAGCCACGGTGTCAGGCGGTCGGCGACCGGCGGGGCCTCGGTCCGGTCGATCGCAGTGTCGCTCATCTGGCCCTCCGGTTGCGGGCCCCGTCGACAGATCGGCGGCCGGGGGCCACGTTAGACCGACTCGCGCCCGCTTCGGATAGACCCATGTTCCCAGACGATATCGATGCCCTGGCCGCGACGGTGATCCGGCTGGCGAGCGCCCGCGGTCTGCAGGTCGCGACGGCCGAGAGCTGCACCGGCGGGCTGGTGGCCGGGGCCCTGACCGGGGTGGCCGGGTCGTCGGCGGTGGTCGATCGCGGCTTCGTCACCTACAGCAATGCCGCCAAGAGCGATCTGGTCGCGGTGCCGGCCGCCCTGATCGAGACCCACGGAGCCGTGTCGGAGTCGGTGGCCCGGGCCATGGCGGCGGGGGCGCTGGCGCGGTCCGGGGCCGGAGTGACCGTGGCGATCACCGGCATCGCCGGGCCGGGCGGCGGCACGGCCGACAAACCGGTCGGCCTGGTGCATTTCGCGGCGGGGGGGCCGACAGGGCTGGTGCATGCCGAGCATCGTTTCGGCGACATCGGGCGCGAGGGCGTGCGTCTGGCCAGTGTCCGGGTGGCGCTGGCGCTGCTGATCGACCGGTTGCAGGCCGGATGAGCGGGGCCGGCCCGACCGTCGTCGACGCGCGCGGTCACCGTTGTCCGGTGCCCAGTCTGAAGCTGCGCCGGGCCATGGACGGGCTGGGGCCGCAGGTGCGGCTGACCCTGCTGGCCACCGATGCGATGGCGCGTATCGACGTGCCCTATCTGATGGCTGAACTGGGCGGGCGGGTGATCGGGATTGAGGAGGCGGACGGGGTGCTGACGCTTACCGTCGAGACGCCCGCCGCTCCGAAAGATTGACGACGGAGGCCGGCAGGGGGTCGGGCGGATCCAGGGCCTTGAGGCGATGGGCCCGCAGGGCGATTTCCAGCTCGGTGGCGAAGGCCCCGCCATAGAAGATGGCATTGACGTTCCACGACAGCCAGATCAGCAGCACCACCACCGCCCCGACCGAGCCATAGGTCGCGCCCAGCAGGGCGATCTGCTCGACATAGACGGCGCACAGCCAGGACGACACCATCGACATCACCGTGGCGACCAGGCCGCCGGCGATCGACGGCCCCCAGGCGACCGGGATGCGGTGGGCCATGGCATAGCGGTAGAGCAGGGTCAGGCCCAGCGCGAGGCCCAGGGCGGGCAGCAGGCCGTCATACGGCAGGCCGCTGTCGCTGATCTGGATGTCGGCCCCCGCATGCTGCAGCAGGCGCAGGGTGACCACGGCCCCGGACACGACGGTGAACAGGGCGAAGGCGACGAGGGCGACGAGGAAGGCCAGCAGGTTGAACCGGAAGAAGCCGTGCGGCTCGCTTTCGTCATGGATAAGGTTCAGTCCGGCCAGCAAGGCCTTGAATCCACGGTGGGCCGCATAGCCGCCGACGATCAGGGCGAAGGCGCTCTGGGTCGAGACGGTGCGGGCGGACGTATTGGCCAGCCGCTCGATCTCGGCGAGGAAGATGGCCCGCGCCGCGGTCGGCAGGACGTCGGCCAGGGCCGCGGCCTGTTCGCCGACCTGGCCGATCGTCATCACCGCCTTGTAGAAGCCGATCAGGATGGCGATGGCCGGGAAGACCGCCAGCAGGGCGAAGAAGGAGACTCCGCCCGTATAGAGCATCACGTCCCGACCCCAGCTGCGGGTAAAGGCGCGCGCGGCCAGCCGGCCCCAGAGCGACGGTCGGCCCATGAAGCGGGCCTCGGCAATGTCCGACTTTAAATTCAAACCGGTTCCCGCGACCGCACAGCCGACAAGTCTAGCGCAATTCGGGCGTGGGGGAAGCAGAGGCTTCATCCCCGGTCATACGCCGTTCTGGCGTTGCGTGGTCGGCCCTCCCGTCGCTATGGTCCCGCAGGGTTCGCGTCAGGGGTGTGTGATGATGACGGGCCGGGACCATGGAGACAGTATTTGGGTTTCGATCCGCGTATTCTGATTGTCGCGCCTGACGACAGTCTGATCGATTCCCTGTGCCAGGGGCTCGATGCCCTGGGCTGGACCACGGTCACGGCCCGGTCCCTGCCTGCTGCCCTCGCCAGTCTGGACGACCTGCCCGTCGAGGCCGCCATCGTCGATGCGCGCGCGCCTGATGCGGAAGCGATCATCGCCGCCCTGCATGAGGCGGTCCGGCCGCGGCGGCTGCCGGTGATGGCCGTGGGCATGGCCGTCGGCGGGCCGGCCCCGGCCGGGGCGGACATCGCCCTGTCGGAACCGCCCCATGCCGTACAGGCCGCGCTGCGGCTGGAACATCTGGTGCGCACCGCCATCGCCGGTGAGGAGATGATCCAGCGTGAGGCGACCTTTGCCGAGCGCGGCTCTCCCCTGCCCCCGGCGGTGGTCGATGCCTCGCCGCTGCGGATCCTGGCCGCGGGCAAGCCCGATCACCGTTTTCTGGCCCTGTCCAATGCCCTGGTCGCGCGGGGTTGCGAGGTGGTGGCGGCCCCGACCCCCTATACGGCGTTCGACTATCTGCATGAGCGGCCGTTCGACGCCGCCATCCTGTGGGGGGCCGAGGATCACGCCCCGGCCCTGTCGATCGCCGCGGGCATGAAGCGCAATACCCGCCTGTATCATATCCCGGTGGTCCTCTATCTGCGCGGCAGCGGCGAGATCAATCTGGGCGAGCTGTACAATCGCGGCTTCGCCGACGTGGCCGCCGCCGATACGGCCGAGGACGACACCGCCGACCGGGTCGTGACCCTGGCCCAGGGCCATCGCCATCATCAGAGCATCCGCAAAGCGCTGGAGGCCGCGCGCGGATCCGGCCTGACCGATCCGACCACCGGCCTGTTCACGCCCGAGCTGTTCGCGGCCCATCTGGCGCGGATTTCCGGCGGGGCCAGGGTCCGGCGCCGGCCGCTGTCGGTCTGTGTGCTGCGGGTGGCCGAGACCGAGGCGGTGGTCCAGGCCCGGGCCGACGGCTGGCTGGACCGGGCCCTGCCGCAGATCGGGGCCATGGTCTCGCGTCTGATCCGCACCGAGGACACGGCCGCGCGCCTGTCGGCCGACGTCTTCGCCCTGGCCCTGCCGGCGACCCCGGCCGCGGCCGGGCGGATCGCCGCCGAGCGGATCGCCGCGGTGATCGGCTGTACCGCCTTCGACGCCGGGCCGGACCGGGCCCCGTTCGTGGTCGAGTTCGACGTCGGGGCCGCCGAGGCGGTCGAGGTCGAATCTCCCGGGGCGGTGCTCGAACGGGCCTCGCGCGACGTGGGCAAACGCCGGGACTGACTCCCTAGGCGGCCGCCACCCGGGCCAGGTCGGTGGTGATCCGTTCGGCCACCTTGAGCCGTTCTTCCGGGGTGTCCCAGTCGCCCTTGACCACGATCTTCTGATCCGGCCGCAGCTTCCAGTAGGCGTGGTTCTTCTGGATCAGCCCGACCAGGCCCATCGGATTGGGGAAGGTGTTGTTGCGCAGGGTCAGCACCGCCCCCTTGGGCCCGATGTCGATGCGTTCGATACAGGCGGTCTTGCAGCTGGCCTTGATGCCGACGATGCGCAGCAGCTGTTTCGCCTCGTCCGGCAGGGGTCCGAACCGGTCGATCAGCTCGGCCGCCAGGGCTTCGCGTTCCTCGCTCTTCTCGGCATCGGACAGACGCCGGTACAGGCTGAGGCGGACGTTCAGGTCCGGGACGTAAGCCTCTGGAATCAGGACGGCAGCACCGACATTGATCGCCGGTGACCAGCCGCGGTCGGGGGCCTCGCCCGCACCGCTTTCGCGCAGCTCGGCGACCGCGTCCTCCAGCATCTGCTGGTACAGTTCGACCCCGACCTCGCGAATATGGCCCGACTGTTCGTCGCCCAGCAGATTGCCGCCGCCGCGCTGGTCCAGATCGTGGCTGGCCAGCTGGAAACCGGCCCCCAGATTGTCCAGCGACTGCAGCACCTGCAGCCGGCGCTCGGCCGACAGGCTCATCGGCTTGTTGGTCGGGGTGGTCAGATAGGCGAAGGCGCGGGCCTTGGAGCGGCCGATGCGGCCGCGGATCTGGTGCAGCTGGGCCAGGCCGAACATGTCGGCGCGGTGCACGATCAGCGTATTGGCCGTGGGGATGTCCAGACCGCTCTCGACGATGGTGGTCGACAGCAGCACGTCATAGGAGCCGTCGTAGAAGGCGCTCATCACGTCTTCCAGCTGGGTCGGCGACATCTGGCCGTGGCCGACGACGAATTTCACCTCGGGCACATGTTCGCGCAGGAACTGCTCGATATCGGGCAGGTCCTTCAGGCGCGGGGCGACATAATAGGCCTGACCGCCGCGGTATTTCTCGCGCAGCAGGGCCTCGCGCACCAGCACCGGGTCCCAGGGGGTGACATAGGTCCGCACCGCCAGCCGGTCGACCGGCGGGGTGGCGATGATCGACATCTCGCGGATGCCGGACAGGGCCATCTGCAGGGTGCGCGGGATCGGGGTGGCGGTCAGGGTCAGCAGATGGACGTCGGCGCGAAGCGACTTGAGCTTCTCCTTGTGCTTGACGCCGAAATGCTGCTCTTCATCAACGATAACAAGGCCAAGATCGCGGAACCCGACCTGATCTGACAGGACGGCATGGGTGCCGACCACGATCTCGAACTGGCCGGTCTTCAGCCCCTCGCGGGTCTCGGATGCGTCTTTCGCCGTCACCATCCGCGACAGGTGCCGCACCGTCACCGGCCAGCCGGCGAAGCGTTCGCTGAAGGTCCTGAAATGCTGGCGCGCCAGCAGGGTGGTCGGGCAGACGATGGCCACCTGCTGGCCGCTCATGGCCACGACGAAGGCGGCGCGGATGGCCACCTCGGTCTTGCCGAAACCGACGTCGCCGCAGATCAGCCGGTCCATCGGCGTGCCCTTGCCGAGGTCCTCCAGCACATCGCCGATGGCGTTCAGCTGGTCGTCCGTCTCCTCATAGGGGAAGCGGGCGCAGAATTCGTCGAACAGACCGTGCGGCGGGGTGATCGAGTCCGAGGTCCGCATCGCCCGTTTGGCGGCCAGGGCGATCAGCCCCTCGGCCATGTCGCGCAGGCGGGCCCTGGCCCTGGACTTGCGGGACTGCCACCCTGCCCCGCCCAGCCGGTCCAGCTGGACCCCGTCGCTGTCGGTGCCGTAGCGGGTCAGCAGGTCGATGTTCTCGACCGGCAGATACAGCTTGCTCTCGCCCGCATACAGCAACTCAAGACAGTCGTGCGGGGCCTCCTGGATCTCGAGCGTCTTCAGCCCCTCATAGCGGCCGATGCCGTGGTCCAGATGGACCACCAGATCGCCGGTGGTCAGGGCCGAGGCCTCGGCCAGGAAGTTGGAGGCGCGGCGCTTGCGGCGTGGTCGCGCCAGCCGGTCGCCGAGGATGTCGGTCTCCGAGATCACCGCCACCTCGTCGGTGACGAAGCCGTGCTCGACCGGCAGGACCCCGCGCAGCATCATATCGGACGGCGCGGCCTGGACATCGGCCCAGTTGCGCACGGGGATCACAGGGTCGAGACCATGGTCGGCCAGCATGGCGGCCAGGCGTTCGGACGACCCTTCGGTCCACGAGGCGAACAGCACGCGCCGGCCCCCGGCCTTCAGGTCGCGGGCATGGGCGGCGACGGCCTCGAACAGATTGACGCTGTCCTGGGCCCGTTCGGCGGCGAAGGTCCGGCCCAGCCGGCCCCCGACATTTTCATCCGGTCCCTGCAGCGGCGTGAACCGGCGCACGGCGCGACCGGCCAGGGCGCTGTTCCAGTCCTGCTCGTCCAGATACAGGGCGGACGGTTTCAGGGCCCGGTTGGCGGCCCCGGCCCTGGCCTTTGACGCCTCCTGTCGGGCGTCCCAGGCGTCGGCGGTCAGGGTCCAGCGTTCGGCCCGGGCCTGTTCGACCTGGTTGTCGAGGAAGATCGCGGCACTGTCCGGCAGATAGTCGAACAGGGTCTCCAGCTGCGGATAGAGCAGCGGCAGCCAGTGCTCCATCCCCTGACGGCGCGCGCCTTCGCTGACGGCGGCATAGAGGGGGTCATCGCCCCCGGTGCCGAACAGGTTCAGATAGCCGGTGCGGAAGCGCGAGATGGTTTCGGCGTTCAGCAGGGCCTCGGATACCGGCGACAGGGCCACGATCTTTAGCTGGCCGGTCGAACGCTGGGTCGCCGGATCGAAGGTGCGGATCGATTCCAGCTCCGAGCCGAACATATCCAGACGCACCGGCTCCTCGAACCCGGGCGGGAAGACGTCGATGACGCCGCCGCGCACCGCATATTCGCCGCGCTCGGACACGGTCGAGGCGCGCATATAGCCGTTGGTGGAAAAATAGGTTTCCAGCGCCGCCGTATCGAGGTCGCGGCCGACGCGGGCCTCGAATCCGGCGCTGTCGGTCACGTCGCGCGGCGGGGTGCGCTGGATGGCCCCGGCCACGGTGGTCACGATCAGCAGCGGGGTGCGGTCATCCGGCGCGCGATGCGACAGCCGGGTCAGGGTCGCCATCCGCGCGGCCGAAACCGGCGATGACGGGCTGAGCCGATCATAGGGCAGGCAGTCCCAGGCGGGGAAGTCCAGCACCTCAAGCTCCCCGGCGAAGAAGCCGAGGGCCTGGCTGAATTCATTGGCCCGGCCGAGGTCGCGGGCGATGAACAGGCCGACGCCGCCACTGGCCGCCAGCTGTTCGGCCACGGTCAGGGCGTCGAGGCCTTCGGGCGCGCCGCCCAGCTGGGTGTCGATCCGTCGCGGAAGACTGCCGTCCATCAACCCGCACCCTCGGCGACCACGGCGGCGACATGGTCGCGCATAAAGGCCTGAAGCCGGGCCATCACCGGCCCGTCATGTTCGGCGGGAATCGGGGTCTTGCCGATGATCCAGGCATAGAGGTCGTGATCCTCGGCCTCGAGCATGGCCTCGAACGCATCCAGCTGGGTGGCATCGAGCGTCGGTCCGACCTGTTCGGCGAAGGGGCCCAGCACCAGGTCGGCCTCGCGGAAGCCGCGACGCCAGGCCCGGAAGATGATCCGGCCCAGTCGTTCCTGATGCAGTTCTTTCAGACGCGCGTTCGTATCGGCCACAAGGTTCCTTGCCCGGTCCATTCGTTTCACTGAGGCGTTCAGATAGCGTTCCACGGACCGTTTCGCCAGCTATGCTGTCACCATCATGCGGCCCCAGATTCTCTTTCCCCTGTTCGCGGAGGTCTCCAGCCTGAAGGGCGTGGGGCCGCGCATCCTGCCGCTGGTGCAGAAACTGGCCGGGCCGCTGGTGCGTGATGTGCTGTTTCTCGGCCCGACCGGGCTGATCCTGCGCCGCCGCACGACGGCCGCCGCGGCGGTCGAGGGCGAGGTCGGGGTGTTCGATGTGGTGATCGACCGGCTGATCCCGCCGCACAAGGTCGGGGTGCCGCTGAAGATGCGGGCCAGCGACGACACCGGCTTCATCCATATGATCTGGTTTGCCGGCTCGCCGACCCATATCGACCGGCTGGCCCCGGCCGGGTCGCGACGGCTGGTCTCGGGCAAGGTCGAGCGGTTCAACGGCGAGGTCCAGATCGCCCATCCGGACTATATCCTGGCGCTGGACAAGGCTGACGAGATCCCGGTGGTTGAGCCCGTCTATCCGGCCACCGCCGGGCTGACGTCGCGGGTGGTGCGCAAACTGGTGTCGGGGGCGCTGGCCGTGGCCCCGGACCTGCCGGAATGGCAGGACCCGGCGTGGATGGCGGCGCGCGGCTGGCCCGGCTGGCACGCGGCGATCACCGCCCTGCATACGCCGACCGGTCCGGCCGATCTGGAGCCCGACGCCCCGGTCCGCCAGCGGCTGGCCTATGACGAATTGCTGGCCCATCAGCTGGCCCTGGCCCGGCGGCGGCAGGCGCGGCGGGTCACCCCGGCCGCGCGGATCGTGCCGGGCGAGGCCTCGGCCGCCCTGCTGGCCGCCCTGCCCTTCACCCTGACCGGGGCCCAGGCGGGGGCCATCGCCGAAATCCGCGCCGACCTGGCCTCGGGCGAACAGATGGGGCGGTTGCTGCAGGGGGACGTCGGCTCGGGCAAGACGGCGGTGGCGGCCCTGGCCATGGCCGATGCGGCGGCGTCGGGCGTCCAGTCCGCCCTGATGGCCCCGACCGAGATTCTGGCCCGCCAGCACTGGCAGCGGCTGGCCCCGATGCTGGAGGCGGCGGGGGTGCGCAGCGTGCTGCTGACCGGCCGCGACACGGCCGGTGAGCGGCGCGAGCGACTGGCGGCCCTGGCCTCGGGCGATGCCGCCGTGGCCATCGGCACCCATGCCCTGTTCCAGGACGCGGTGGTCTTTGACCGGCTGGGTCTGGCGGTGATCGACGAACAGCACCGTTTCGGGGTCAGCGAACGCCAGCGGCTGCAGGCCAAGGGCGATCCGCGCACGGGTGCGGTGCATCTGCTGACCATGTCGGCGACGCCGATCCCGCGCACGCTGGAGCTGACCCAGTACGGCGAGCTGGAGGTGTCGCGCCTGACCGAGAAGCCGCCCGGCCGCACGCCGGTGGCCACGGCCGTCCTGCCGCTGGCGCGCATCGGCGAGGTGGCGGCCCGGTTGAAGGCCGCCGTCGACGGCGGGGCCCAGGCCTACTGGATCTGTCCGCTGGTGGCCGAGTCCGAGGCCAGTGACCTGGCGGCGGCCGAGGCCCGGGCCGTCGACCTGGCCAGGGTGCTGGGCGTCGCGGTCGGCCTGGCCCACGGCCAGATGCCGGGCGCGCAGCGGGAGGCGGTGATGGGCGAATTCGCCGGCGGTCGCCTGCCGGTTCTGGTCGCCACCACGGTGGTCGAGGTCGGGGTCGATGTGCCCAATGCCAGTATCATGGTCATCGAACACGCCGACCGGTTCGGCCTGGCCCAGCTGCACCAGCTGCGCGGCCGGGTCGGGCGCGGGACCCGGGCCAGTGCCTGTATCCTGCTGTACGGGGGTCAGGATGGCGGTCTGGGCAATACGGCGCGGGAACGGCTGGAGACCCTGCGCCGCACCGAGGACGGGTTCGAGATCGCCGAGGAGGATTTCCGCCTGCGCGGCGGCGGCGATCCGCTGGGCCTGCGCCAGAGCGGTTTTCCGGCCTATCGCTTTGCCGATCCGGTGCGCCATCGCGCCCTGATGCAGACGGCGGCGGACGATGCGCGGCTGGTGCTGAATCGTGATCCGGACCTGGCCTCGCCCCGCGGGCTGGTCGTGCAGGTGCTGGAAGCCCTGTTCGACTGGCGTAACGACCGGGCCGGGACGGACTAGGCTGCCGGCGGGTTGCGCAGCCACTGGGTCAGACGCGCCTCAACGTCGGCTTCAATATCCCCGTAGAACAGGTTGTAGGGCCGGGCTTTTCGGCGGTCGCTCCAGCTGCCGGTCTCGCGGAAGGACTCCAGTTTGGGCTGGCTGTAGCGCAGCAGGCCGTCGCGGCATTCGGTGGCCACCTCGCGGGCGATCAGGGCCGGACGGGCCCCCTGTTCCAGGCCGGTGGCATTGGTCGCCCCCCGGTGATGGCGGGCCTCGACGGGGGCGGTACTGGTCGAGCCGGTGACCGGATTGACGCAGACGGCGGCGCGGTCGTTCAGCTCGATCAACTGGCCCCGGTCATTCCACACCAGCGCCCGCCGCAGCCGGCCACGCGCGGCCCCGTCATTGTCAAAGGCGACCGGCGACCAGGCGACGATACAGCCGGTCCGGCTGCGGGTGGCGCAGGCGGGCACGGCCGGCGACAGGCCCGAGGCGGGCACGACGACATCCATCAGATAGGCGGCGACCAGTCGGCGGCGCAGGGTCGGGTCGTCGGCGATCCGCTCGCGGATCAGCCGCTCCAGCAGCTCGCCGCCCTGTTCGACCCCGGCCAGCACCAGCGGGCCGCGCGGATGATCGGCCAGCCAGACGTCGAAGGCCGCGACGATATCGCCATAGGCGAAGGCCCGGGCCTCGCGCGCATCATCGCGCAGGGTCATCCGGGTATAGAGGCTGGCCTGGCGGTAGCGCGGTGCGCTGATGGCCCCGGCGCGGGCGAAGGGACCGGCGTAGTTGGGCAGGACGATACGGTTCAGATAGGCATCGGCGTCGCGATCACCGATCGGGCCGTTCCACTCGCGGCCGCCGTCATAGGTGGTGGAATGGACGAAGAAGACGGCGGCAGGCCCGGCGTCGTCGGTGCGGGCGTCGTCCAGCGCCCAGGCGACCGGACTGCCGTAGTCCGGCGGCGGCGGTGGGTCATAGGTCTGGAAGGGTATCTGCGGGTTCAGGCCCGCCTGCAGGATATCGCCCCGCCACACCAGGATGGCGGCCACCAGCACGAACACCAGCGCAAAGCCGGTCCAGCCGACCCACTGGCGTAAGGTCAGCCGCGGGCCGGTCATCGATACGGGTCCGGGGTGGCGAGATAGTCCTGCACATAGCGGCGGACCCCCTCCTCCAGCGGCGTCGACTGACCCGCGAAGCCGGCGGCGCGGATGCGGTCCATCCGGGCCTCGGTGAAATACTGGTATTTGTCGCGGATCACCTCGGGCGTATCGACATAGTCGATGCGGGCCTCCTTGCCGGCGGCGGCGAAGGTGGCCCGGGCCAGGTCGGCGAACGAGCGGGCCTGGCCGGAGCCGGCGTTGTAGATGCCCGACACCGACGGCGTCTCCAGCAGCCAGACGATGATATCGACCACATCGTCGACGAAGACGAAGTCGCGCATCTGGCCGCCGTCGGCATAGTCGGGCCGGTGCGAGCGGAACAGGGTGACCGGCTCATCCGCTGCGACCTTCGGCCAGATCTGGGCCACGACCGACTTCATCGTGCCCTTGTGGCCCTCGTTCGGCCCATAGACGTTGAAGAATTTCAGCCCGGCCCACTGGGCCGGGGCCTGGCTGCGCTCGGCCTGGCGCAGGGCGTATTGGTCAAACAGGAATTTCGAATAACCGTAGGCGTTTAGCGGGCGAAGCGCGGACAGGGAGTCAAGACCGTCCCGGTCCTCGAACCCCAGCTCGCCGTCGCCATAGGTGGCCGCCGACGAGGCATAGATGAGCCGGCAGTCGCGGATGGCGCACCAGTCCCACAGATCGCGCGACAATGTGTAGTTGGTACGCAGGATCAGGTCGGCGTCGGGCTCGGTCGTGGCCGAGATGGCCCCCATATGCACGACCGCCAGAATGTCTTCGGCGTGGCGTTCCAGCTGGTCGAACAGTTCTTCCGGCTGCCAGAAGTCGGCGATCGGGTGTTTGGCGATATTCTTCCATTTGGCCAGGTCGGCGGTTTCCAGCCGGTCGCAGACGACCACGTCGTGCCGGTCCTCGGCGCACAGGCGGGCCACGACATTGGAGCCGATGAAACCGGCCCCGCCGGTCACCACGATCATCTGACGGCTCATGCGGGGTCCTTCATCTTCTCGATGGTGCGGGTGGTGGAATAGCCGTCGCTGAAGGTGGCCAGACGGACCACCCCGCCCCAGCTTTCGACCGCGTCACCGCCGACCACGCCCTCGCGGGTATAGTCGGCCCCCTTGATCAGCACATCGGGCCGCAGGCGCTCGATCAGGGCGATCGGGGTCGGGTCGCCGAAGGCGGTGACGCGGTCGACGCTGGACAGGCCGCCGATCACGGCGGCGCGACTGTCGAGGTCATTGACCGGGCGGCCGTCGCCCTTGAGCCGTCGCACCGACTCATCGGTGTTCAGCGCCACCACCAGCCGGTCGCACCAGCCGCGGGCCTGGGCCAGATAGGCGACATGGCCGCGGTGCAGGATGTCGAAACAGCCGTTGGTGAAGCCGACCTTCAGCCCCTGACGCTTCCAGCCCTCGACCTCGGCCGCCAGCGCGTCCAGCGGCGTGACCTTGGCGTGGGCGGCATGGGCGTGCTGGCTCATCTCGGCGTCGATCAGCTCGGCCGGGGTGACCACGGCGGTGCCGGCCTTGCCGACCACCACGCCCGAGGCGAGGATGGCGAACTGCACCGCGGTCTCCAGCGACGACCCGGCCGCCAGGGCCAGGCCCAGGGCCGCCAGGCCGGTGTCCCCGGCCCCCGAGACGTCGAACACCTCGCGCGCCCGGCCCGGGAAATGCTGAACCGGGCCGTCGCGGCGGGCCAGGCTCATGCCCTTGCCGGCGCGGGTGACGACGATGGCTTTTGTGGTGGTCGCCGCCAGCAGGGCGGTCAGGGCCGCCTCGACCTCGGCGTCGGTCTCGACCGGCAGGCCGGTGGCCCCGGCCAGTTCGCTGGCATTGGGCTTGATGACGTCGACGGCCCCGTAGCGGGCGAAGTCGCGGCCCTTGGGGTCGACCACCACGGGTGCGCCACCGGTACGGGCCGCCTGAAGCGCGGCGGCGATCAGGTCGTCACTGACAACGCCCTTGGCATAGTCCGACAGGAGAATGGCGGAAGCCATGGAAAAGGCGTCGCTATCGTTGAGCGTTTGCCGTTGGTCGGATTCGTCATCGAGACGGAGAAGTTGCTGGCCCGCGGCGACGAACCGGGTCTTGACCACGGTGTTCGCCCCCGCCGGCCGGACCACGAAATCCTCGATCCGAACCTCGTCCGTGATCAGTCGCGCCAGTTCGGTGCCGGCCGCGTCGTCTCCGGCCAGGGCCCCCAGCCGGGCCCGCCCGCCCAGGGCGGCGACATTGCGCGCGACATTGCCGACCCCGCCCGGCATGGCCACGGTCCGGCCGGCGCGCAGCACCGGGATCGGGGCCTCGGGCGAGATGCGGCTGACCTCGCCATAGACAT
>CAXBHG010000034.1:0-17933 GCA_963975385.1 uncultured Brevundimonas sp. | reverse complement strand
GGCCGCCCGGCCGGGGTCGCCACGACCCGCCCGGCCTCCACCGTCAGAAACCCGTCGGCGATCAGCCCGGCCAGGGCCCCGGTCTCCACGGTCCGGTCCAGCGTCGCCAGTTCGGTCAGGGCCACGCCCTCGACCGTGCGCAGGCCCAGCAGCACCCGCTCCTCGGCCGCCGCGCGCGGGTCCAGGGTCTCGCGCTCGCTCCATGGCGTGCCGGCCGCGACGCCCGCGACATAGTCGGCAATACCGCGCCGGGCGACCGTCGCCGTGCGCGCCCCGCCCAGCGTCAGCCGTCCGTGCGCCCCGGGGCCGAGGCCCAGATAGTCGCCGCCGCGCCAGACGTGCAGATTATGGGCCGAGCGGGCGGCCACGCCGCGCCCGTGGTTGGACACCTCATAGGCGTCGAAGCCCGCGCCCTCGAGCACCGTCTGGGTCGTCTCGTACAGGGCGGCGGCCGTGTCCTCGTCCGGCGGGGTCCAGCTGCCACGCGCCACGGCCCGGCCGAAGGCGGTCGTCGGCTCTATGGTCAGCTGATAGGGCGAGACGTGTTCGAACCCCATGGCCAGCGCCTCGGTCAGTTCAGCGCGCCAGCCGGCCACGCTCTGGTCCGGGCGGGCGTAGATCAGGTCGATCGACAGCCGGTCAAAGGCCCGGGCCGCCACAGCCACGGCGCGGCGCGCCTCATCGGCCGAATGGTTGCGGCCGAGGAAGGTCAGGGCCGCATCGTCCAGCGCCTGCACCCCCATCGACAACCGGTTGACCCCGGCATCTGACAGGGCGGCGAACCGCCCGGCCTCGGCATCGGTCGGATTGGCCTCCAGACTGATCTCGACCTCACCGTCCGGCGGAAACAGGGTCCGGGCCCGGTCGATGACCGCCGCCACCGCCGCCGGCGCCATCAGCGACGGCGTCCCCCCGCCGAAGAAGATCGAGGCCAGCCGGCGCTGCCCGGTCAGGCCCGCCTGGGCCTCCAGGTCAGCCAGAATGGCCGCCGCCAGTCCGGCCTGTTCCGCGACCCGGTTCCGGTCGCGCACGACGTTGAAGTCGCAATAGGGGCAGATGCGCGCGCAATAGGGCCAGTGCACATAGAGGGCGAGTTTATCCCCCGAATTGTCCACAGGGCCCGGCCTAGCCCTGGTCAATCAGCGCCGCCTTCAGCTGGGCGAAGGCACGGGCGCGGTGGCTGATCGCGTCCTTGGCCGCCGGCTCCATCTCGCCGAAGGTCCGGTCGTGGCCCTCGGGGATGAAGATCGGGTCATAGCCAAAGCCCCGGTCGCCGCGCGGCGGGAAGGTCAGCTGACCGTCGACCCGCCCCTCGACCACGACACAGGGGCCGTTCGGCCAGGCCACGGCCAGGGCCGAGGTGAACCAGGCGCTGCGGTCCGAGGACCCGACCTCCTCCAGCCTTTCCTCGACCTTGGCCATGGCCAGGGCGAAATCCTTGTCCGGCCCGGCCCAGCGCGCCGAGAAGATGCCCGGGGCCCCGTCCAGCGCCGTGACCGACAGGCCGGAGTCGTCCGCCAGGCTGACCTGACCGGTAAAGGCCGCCGCATGCCGCGCCTTCAGCATGGCATTGCCGGCAAAACTGCTCTCGGTCTCGTCCGGTTCGGGCACATTCAGCGCTCCCGCCGTGACGATCTCGTAATTTCCGTCCAGCAGGACGGCGATCTCCCGCGCCTTGCCGGGGTTATGCGTCGCCGCGACCAGCCGCATACCCTTGATTAATTTCAGATTCATTCTGATCACGCCCTCGCAACATTTCCTTGCCAAAGTTTAATATCGTTAAACGATATGTAACATGACTTCCCGGTACGCACGGCCTAACTATGTTCCTCAAGAACGGGGGCCGCAACGTTCCCCTGGTTGCCAACAAGAGCAACAATATTGCAGCGGCTAGCCAGATCGAGGGTGAAAACAACCCCGATCTTCAAGATGGAGAAAGACGATGGATACCATGAGCGCCTCTTTGTGGTTGGAAAAGGTCGGCCACGCGATCATCAATACCGCCCTGCTGGCTGCCCTGCCGACCGCCCTGGTCGCCTGCCTGGTCCAGGCATTTTGATTGTCGCCCCCTTTGACGACAGCCGGATTGCCCGCAAAGACTAGGACCGCGTGCGGGTCGGTCGGACCCCACGCGGCCGCTGCGGCCGTCCTGCCGACCTGAGGTACAAGCGCATGCGCCGCCCGACGATCGCCTCCCTCGGGTCCCGCCTGCCGGGTCGCGGACTCCGCGCCCCGAACCTGAAGACCCTCGGACCCGGTTCCGTTTCGAGCCTGCTCAAGATCGCGCTCGACGTCGCCTATGTCCTGCTCGGCATCATCACGGGCGGCCTCGTCATCGGCCTGGTCGCCGCCCTCTTCATTCCCTTTGCCGACCTGAACCTGACGGTGTCCGACGAGTCCGGCGGGCTCCAGCAACCGCTGACCCGACCGCTGCTGCTGTTCGGCGTCGGTGCCCTGGCGGCCTTCTTCGGCAGCTTTATGCTGATCCTGCGCAATTTGCGGATGATCTTCCGCACCCTGACGCTGGGCGATCCGTTCCAGCCTCCCAATGTACGCCGGCTACGCCAGATCGGCCTGATTCTGGCCGTGGTCACCGGCGGCAAATGGCTGGCCCAGGGCCTGGTCGCCGACCGGCTGGCCCCCGGCATCATGGACCCCCAGGGGTTCACCGACCTGCTGACGCCGGTCTTCTCCGTCCTCGTCGTCTTCGTCCTGGCCGAGGTATTCCGTGAAGGTGCCCGGCTGCGTCGCGAATCCGAACTGACCATCTGACATGGCCGCGCAGTCAAAAGGCTCCGCCCTTTTCGACCCGATACGCGGCGGGTAGGAAACCTCATGGCCATCCGTATCCAGCTTGATCGCATCCTCCTCGAGCGGCGCATGTCGCTGACCGAGCTGGCTGATCGCGTGGGCGTGACCCTGGCCAATCTGTCGATCCTCAAGACCGGCAAGGCACGGGCGGTCCGTTTCACCACCCTGGACGCCCTGTGTCGCGAACTGAACTGTCAGCCGGGCGACCTGGTCGTCTATGAGCCGGGTCCCCAGGACGCGGCCCGCGGCTTCGACGACGACGACGCCTGATGGCCTCGCGCGGCGGCGACCTGACTCCCGAGGACCGGCGCATCTGGACCCGGGTCAGCGGCTCGGTCACGCCCGCCAAACCGGCCAAGGCCCCGCGCATCGCCGTTGCCGGTCCGGCCCTGGCCGACCCCCGGATGCCCGGTACCGCACCCGCCAGGCCCGGCCCCAAACCGTCCAGGACCACCACGCCGGCCGCCGCGACCGGCGTCCCGCCCCGTGTCCCGGCCACCCGCGGCCTGCCCGAAGTGCTGGAGCCCCGCCGTCAAAGGCGGCTGTCGCGCGAACGGGATCCGATCGAGGCGCGCATCGATCTGCACGGCTATGGCCGGTTCCAGGCCCAGGACGCCCTGACCGCCTTCCTGATGGGGGCCCAGGCGCGCGGCTATCGCGCCGTCCTGGTCATCACCGGCCAGGGTCGCCGCGGCGGCACCGGGGTAATCCGCGGTTCGGTCCATGAATGGCTGACCGGTCCGGCCCTGCGCGGCGTGGTCTCGGGATTCGCCGCCGCCGCCCGCCATCACGGCGGCGACGGGGCCCTGTATGTGACGATCAAACGGCCGGGTTAGGCCAGCCTCAGGCCCGCCGCCACCGCCAGCCGTTCCAGTGGCGTCATCGGGCGCGGGCCCCAGTGGGCGATGACCTCGGCGGCGGCCAGCGACCCCAGGGCCCCGGCCTCGGCCAGGGACAGGCCGCGCGCCAGACCCAGCAGGAAGCCGGCCGCGTACTGGTCGCCGGCCCCGGTGGTGTCGACCACCTTGCCGACCGGGGCGGCCTTGACCACGACGCGTTCCGCGCCGCGCACGATGACCGAGCCGTCAGCGCTGCGGGTAATGGCCGCGACCTCGACGATCGCGGCCAGCCGGGCGGCGGCGGCGTCGAAATCCTCGGTCTCGAACAGGGCCAGAAGTTCGCTCTCATTGGCCAGGACGATGTCGGCCGAGGCTTCGATGAAGGCCAGCAGCTCGGCGCGCCAGCGCCCGACGACGAAGGAATCCGACAGGGTGATGGCGACCTTGCGGCCGGCGGCGTGGGCGGCGTCGGCGGCGGCCTCGAAGGCGGCGCGGGCCGGGGCCGGGTCGAACAGATAGCCTTCCAGATAGACGATGGCGCTGTCGGCGATCAGGGCCGCGTCGATATCGGCCACCGTCAGCTGGTTGGCCGCGCCGAGGAAGGTCGACATCGTCCGCTGGGCGTCGGGGGTGACATTGATCAGGCAACGGCCGGTGCCCGCCCCACCGCTCAGGGCCGGTGTATCGAAGGCCACGCCGGCGGCGCGGATGTCATGGGTAAAGACCTGGCCCAGGGTATCGTCGGCCACCTTGCCCAGATAGGCGGCGCGTCCGCCGAACGAGCCGACGCCGGCCACCGTATTGCCGGCCGAGCCGCCCGAGGCCTCGACCCCGGCGGCCATGGCGTCATAGAGGGCCGCGCTCTGGGCCTCGTCCACCAGGGACATCGAGCCGGGAGCCAGGCCCTGGGCGCTGAGGAATTCCGGCGTACAGGGGGCCAGGACGTCGACGATGGCATTGCCGACGGCACAGACGTCGAAACGGGCAGGTGTGTGTGTTTGGGTCATGGTCCGGCCCCTTAGCGGTCGGAACCGCGATTGACCAGTCGGGACTGGTTGCAGGGCGGGACTGTTCGGGTCAGGAAACAGGCATGACCCGCATCGCTGTCCTGACCCCCGATCCCGCCGACCTCTCCTATGCCGGCCAGTGGCCCGGTGTGCGCGACCGGCTGGCGGCGGCCCTTGCCCTGGAAGGGATCGAGGCTGTGGCCACGCCCTGGACCGATCACATCGACGACGCGGCCGGCCTGGTCGACTATCCGTTGATCCTGCCGATGATCGTCTGGGGCTATCACCGGGATCACGGGCGCTGGCTCAGGGCCTGCGCGACCTGGGCGGCGGCGGGCCTGCCGCTGGCCAATCCGGCGTCGGTTCTGGCGTGGAATTCGGACAAGACCTACCTGGCCCGCCTCGCGGCGCGCGGCGTGCCGATGCCGGCGACAATCTGGAGCGACGCCGTCACTGCCGACACGGTCGCCGCCGCCTTCGCAAGCACCGGCGCGGACCGGCTGATCGTCAAGCCGACCGTATCGGGCGGGGCATGGAGGACCCTGCGTCTGTCGCCGGGCGAGGTCTTCAGCGACGCGCCCGAGGGCTCGGCCATGATCCAGCCCTTCCTGCCGACCATTGAAACCGCAGGCGAAACCTCCCTGCTCTTCTTCGGCGGCACCTTCAGTCACGCGGTCAACAAACGCCCGGTCAATGGCGACTTCCGCATCCAGACCCAGTTCGGCGGCCTCTATACGCCGGTGGCCAGTCCGCCGGTCGGTGCCCTGGCCCTGGCGACACAGGTGCTGGCCGCGATCGACGAACCCCTGCTGTATGCCCGTATCGATATGGTGCCGGACACCGACGGGAACTGGTTGCTGATGGAGGCCGAACTGATCGAGCCCGACACCTATCTCGACCACGCCGCGGACGGCGGCGCGGGCCTCGCCCGCGCGGTAAGGGCGCGACTCTAGCGCGATATGTCCAGGCTGAGCCGCGATACCAGCACCGCCGCCCGCAGGGCCTGGCGGGGCAGGCTGTCCAGATCAACCCATTCGCCGTCGGCATGGGCACCGCCCCCGGCCACGCCGAGGCCACCCAGGGTATCAACGTCCCCGGCCACAAAGCCGCTGTCGGCGGCCCCGCGACGACCCGGGTCGAACTCGGCCATCTGCGGCAGGCCGAGGTCGCGGTTGACGGTATTGAGACGGGCCAGCAGGGCGCGGTTGCCCTCGGTCGGGGCCATCGGCGGATAGCCCCCTTCGGCAAACTCCAGGGTCGCCCCGGTCTGCGGCAGGTGTCCGGCGACGATCGCCTGCATCCCGGCCCGGACGCGATCATCCTGTTCGCCGGTCAGGGTGCGCAGGTCGCCGCGCGCGATCGCGGTTTCGGCGACGATATTGGTCTTGCCCGAGGCGCTGACACTGAAACCCTCGGCGTCGATCGCGGCGGGGGTGCCCCCGGCTACCACTCCGACATTGAAGGTCGCGTTCGGCTCCCGCAGCTCACGCTGGAAGCCGTCGAGGATGCGCGCCATCTCGTAGATGGCCCCATAGCCGAGGGTCGCGTTGAACACACCACTGGAATGGCCGGTGCGACCGGTGGTGGTCAGGGTCCAGTTGGACGAACTGCGCCGGGCCACGGTGCCGAACTCCGCACCGTCGGCCACGGCCAGGTTCTCGAACTCCAGCGCAAAGTCGGCCGCCTGCCCCGCCGCGATCAGGTCGCGCCGGGCGATGGCTGCCGGCGCGCCGATCCGTTCCTCGTCTCCGGTCAGGACGATGGTGACATTGGCCCGGTCCAGCTGTCCGGACGCCTGCAGGGCCCGCATCGCCGCGATGATGACGACCACCCCGCCCTTGTCGTCGCCGATGCCGGGCCCGACGGCGCGGCTGCCGTCGCGCTGGAAGGTCTGGAACGGCCCATCGGCCTCGAACACCGTATCGAGGTGCCCGATAAGCAGGATATTGCGCCCCGGGCCCGCATGGGTGGCGATCAGATGACCGGCGCGCCCGGTCTCGGCCATGTCGACCCAGCGCACCGCAAAGCCCAGCGGCACCAGTTCGGCCTCGACCATGTCCCCGACGGCGCGGACGCCCGGCAGGTTCAGCGTGCCGCTGTTCTGGTTCACCAGGCGCTCCAGCAGGGCGATGTGGCGATCACGCTCCTCCGCCACAGTCCGGACCATGGTCTGTTCGGCCGTGCTGACCTGGGCATGGGCCGCTGCCGGCATGACGAGCAGCAACAGGCAACTAAGGATCAGACGCATCGAACTCTCCCCGCGAACCGGAGCAAGGAGTCCATCATGCCGCGCGGCGAGTAAAGGCCGCCCGCACCGGTATCAGTCCGGGTCTGCCGGCACCGACAGTTGTACGATCAGGCCGCCGGGACCGGACTCGAGACCCAGGGTCGCCCCCAGTTGCCGGGCCAGATCCCGCATCAGGCCGATGCCGAACCCCCCGTCGTCGCTGACCGGCAGACTGTCGGACAGCCCGCCGCCATTATCCCCGACCTCGACCCTCAGGTCGCCGGACGTCATGCGCGCGCAACGGACGGTCAGCACTCCCGGCCGGTCGCTCCGGAACGCATATTTCAGCGCATTGGTCACCGCCTCATTGACGATCTGGCTGATCGGCAGCAGCTGATCGGTGCGCACCGAACAGGCCGGGTCCAGATCCTCGACCACTGTGCAGGTCCCGGGGTCGATCGCGAAACAGGTGACGACCTCATGCAGCAGGGAGGCCAGATCGCTCGAACGGCCGTCCAGTCCGACCATCAGATGACGATGCAGTCGGGCGATGGCGTGAATCTGCGCATCGACGCTGCGGGCAAAGAGGTCCACGGCCTGCTGGTCCACGGCCCCCGCGCGCACGATGTGGCGGCCCTGCACACGAACATAGCTGGACAGCATCATCAGGTGGTTGGCCACACGGTGGTCGGTCTCGGACCGCAGCACGCAGGGCCCCGCGCAGTCGGGCACAGCCGGAGCTGGTGCGCCCTGTCGCGGGTCTGACGATGAACGTGTGAAGTCTGGCATGGCCGCCTGCACCCGGGGATCCGTTCCGATCCCGATCCACAACCGTGAGTGAAATCGGCCCACCCGGCATTGAGAGAGATCAATACCCCGGGACGGTGCCCGTCGGTCCGGTCATCATCAGCCCTGCCCGGGACGGACACAGGTCGGCGACCGGGCAGCCGGCGCAGTTCGGCTTGCGCGCCGTGCAGGTATAGCGACCGTGCAGGATCAGCCAGTGATGGGCCTTGGCCAGATACGCTTCCGGCACGATCCGGTGCAGCTGGGCCTCGACCTTGTCGGGGGTCGCCGCATTGGCCAGACCCAGCCGGTGCGACACGCGGAACACATGGGTGTCGACGGCGATGGCCGGCTCGATACCCAGTTCATTGAGCACAACACTGGCGGTCTTGCGCCCCACGCCGGGCAGGGCCTGCAGGTCGACCCGGTTCAGCGGCACGACCCCGCCATGCAACTCCAGCACCATGCGGCTCAGGGCGATGACGTTCTTCGCCTTGTTCCGGTACAGGCCGATGGAGGCGATGAAGGGGGTCAGCCCCGCCTCCCCCAGCTCCAGCATCTTCGCCGGCGTATCGGCCACAGCGAACAATTTGTCGGTGGCCTTGTTGACCGCCACATCGGTGGCCTGGGCCGACAGGGCCACCGCCACCGTCAGCGTATAGGCGTCGTGAAAATGCAGCTCGGTCTTCGGCTCGGGCATGATCCGCGCCAGCCGTTCGAAGATGGCCTCGACGCGATCCTCGTCCGGCGGCCAGACGAGCACGGGCACCATGGCCCCGGTCATTACGGCGGGACGTTTGAGCGCGAGCCTTGAACGGGTCCCGGGTTTGGCCTTGGGCGGCTTCATTCCCGAGCAGGTAACAGAGGTTGCCCGACTCCGGGAGGCCCTAGCCGGCCCGTTTGTCGGTCATGAACAGCCCGGCGATCCCGAGGACGAAACCGATAAGCCCGAACCACAGGGGAAGGTCGAACAGAAGCGTGCCCCCCAGGATCATGAGGCTGACCACCTGAATCCCGCGAGACCTGTTGTGCTGCATGGACCGGCCTCCCTATCCCGAAAGCCTTGCCGTTCGTGCCGTCCGGGTCAAGCCGGGGCCGGCGTCAGGAACTGAAACACGACGTGTTTGCGGCGATGAACCTATCGTTATTGATTTTTGGACGATCTAGTCCACTTTAGCGACCAGCCTCCCCGGCACCGACCCAGCCCTCGAGTTGTCCATGACCGTTTCCGCCACCCTCAAACAGCGGCTGCCGCTGATCATCGCCGTGGTTGTCGGCCTCGCCGTCATCATCGGTGGCACGGTCTGGTGGCTGGGCAACCAGCGCTGGGAAACCACCGACAATGCCTTCGTCCAGGCCGACACCACCCTCGTCAGCCCCCAGGTCAACGGATATGTCGTCGAGGTACTGGTCCGCGACAACCAGCGCGTCGCGCCCGGCCAGATCCTGGTCCGGCTGGATGACGCAGACGCCCGCGCCCGGCTTGCCGAGGCTGAGGCCAATCTCCAGGCCCTGATCGCCGCCGTCGGCAATGTCGACGCCCGCGCCGCCCAGGAACAGGCGATGATCGCCTCACGCGCCGCCGGCGTGTCACAGGCCCAGGCCCAGGCCGGTCTGGCCCGCGCCCAGGTCGACCGCTACGGCAAGCTGGCCGAACAGGGCTGGGTATCGCAGCAGCGTATCCAGACCGAACAGGCCGGAGCCGCCACGGCCCAGGCCGCCGTCGCCCAGGCCCAGGCCGCGCTCGTCGCCGAACAGCGCACCGCCGCCGTGCTGGGCTCGACCCGCAGACAGAGCGTTGCCGCCGTCGAACAGGCCCGCGCCGCCGTCGACCAGGCGCGCACCGCGCTCGACCGCACCATCATCCGCGCCCCGGTCGCCGGGGTCGTCGGAGCGCGCGGTGTGAGGGCCGGCCAGTATGTGAATCCGGGCGCCCAGCTGCTCTCGATCGTGCCGCTGGGCGACACCTATGTCGTGGCCAATTTCAAGGAGACCCAGCTGGACGGCCTGCGTCTGGGCCAGACTGTCGAGATCACCGCCGACGCCTTCCCCGGCCGGCATATCCGCGGCCGGATCGACAGTTTCGCCCCCGCGACCGGCTCGGAATTCGCCCTGATCCCGGTCGAGAACGCCACCGGGAATTTCACCAAGATCACCCAGCGGGTGCCGGTCCGCATTGTCGTCGACCGGGCCGAAACCGGGGCCGCGGCCCTGCGTCCGGGCCTGTCGGTCGAGGTGCGCGTCGATCTGAAGAGTGCCGGCGGGCTCAGCTTCGCCCAGGTCGGCGGCGACGATCCGCGCCTGGCTGAGGTCGCAACCGCCCCGGCCGTTCGTCAATGACCGCGGCCGCCACCGGCGGCACCGTTCCGGCGGCCGCACCCGGGGCCACGACCGCCCCCGAGGTCAACTGGACCTTCCTGCTGCTCGGTTTTGCCGGGATGGTGATCGGCCAGTTCATGGCCATTCTCGACATCCAGATCGTCGCGGCCTCCCTGCCGCAGATCCAGGCCGGTATCGGGGCCTCGGCCGACGAGATCAGCTGGATCCAGACCGCCTATCTGATCCCCGAGGTCGTGATGATCCCCCTGTCGGGCTATCTGTCGCGCCTGTGGGGCACGCAGAAGGTGTTTCTGGTCTCCTGCACCGGCTTTCTGCTGATGAGCGTGGCCACCGGCCTGTCGACCTCGATCGACATGATGATCCTGTTCCGGGCCCTGCAGGGCTTTGTCGGCGGGGCCATGATCCCGACCGTCTTCGCCGTCGCCTTCACCGCCTTCCCCCCCGACAAGCGGGTCACCGCCAGTGTGGTCATGGGGCTGATCGTGACCCTGGCACCGACCGTGGGCCCGACGCTCGGCGGTCACCTGACGGAATGGCTCAGCTGGCGCTGGCTGTTCTTCATCAATGTGATCCCGGGCCTGCTGGTGCTGTTCCTGGTCGGTCGCTATGCCGATTTCGACAAGGGCGATCCGTCCCTGTCGAGGGGTTTCGACTGGTTCGGACTCGGCCTGATGGCCGTCTTCCTGATGAGCATGCAGTTCGTGCTGGAAGAGGGGTCGAAGAAGGACTGGTTCGCCGACACCACCATCCTGGCCCTGGCCGTGCTTGCCGCCGTGTCCGGCCCGGCCTTCATCTGGCGCTCGCTGACCTACCACAATCCGATCGTCGAGTTGCGCGCCTTCGCCAATCGCAATTTCACCGTCGGCGTCATCATGACCTTCATCGTCGGCGCGGCCCTGTTCGGCGGCACCTTCCTGCTGCCGCTGTTCCTGGGGCGGGTCCTCGACTATTCGCCCTCGGAGGTCGGCACCACCATGGTGGTCTCGGGCCTGGCCATGTTCGCCACCGCCCCCTTCGCCGGCCGTCTGGTGCGCCGGCTTGACCTGCGTGTCCTGATGTTCGTCGGTTTCGTCATGTGCGCCTGGGGCATGTGGGACGCCCGGGCCCTGACCGCCGAATGGGGATACTGGGAGTTCGCCGGCGTCCAGGCCATGCGCGGGGCCGGCGTCATGCTGGCCATGATCGCCGCCCAGCAGGTGACGATGTCGACCCTGCCGGATCATATGGTCAAGAACGCCTCGGGCCTGGTCAATCTGTCGCGCAACGTCGGCGGGGCCTTCGGCCTGGCCTTCCTCAACACCTCCCTGACCACCAATACCGCCCTGCACATGGGGGAGCTGACCGACCGGATCAGCCAGTCCAATGTCCAGATGCAGGCGATGCTGGCCGGGATGACCCAGCGCTTCTCCGGGTCAATTGACCCGGAAGGGGCCGCCCTGAAGGCGGTCTGGGGCATGCTGCAGCGTCAGGCCACCACCCTGGCCTTCGGCGACGCCTTTGCCATACTGGCCATCGCCTGCGCCGTCGCCGCCGTCGTCACCCTGTTCGCCCGCCCGGTAAAAACGGCCCCGGGCACACCCCCGCTGGAGGCCCACTGATGTCGCGCGCCGTCGGCCAGATCGATCCCCGCAAGAGCGAGGCCATCCTCGACGCCGCCACAGAGCTGTTCGCCGAAAAGGGGGCGGCGGCGACCATGGACGAGATCGCGCGCCGCGCCGGGGTATCGAAACAGACCCTCTACAACCGCTTCGCCTCCAAGCTGGACGTCGGCCGGGCCATCGCCGCGCGTCGGTCCGACGCCATCACCGCCCCGCTACGCGCCGAGGGCGACCCCGAGTCGGTGTTGACGGCCTATGCCAGCGCCCTGCTCGAAAAGGTCGTCCACGGAGAGGCGGGCGCATCCCTGCGTGGCCTGGCCATGGTCTCGCCCGAGGCCCCGGACATCGCCGCGGCCATCTATGACGGTGGCCCGGGCGAAAGCCTGCGTCGTCTGTCAGCCTGGCTGACCGACCAGAACCGCCGCGGCCTGCTGCGCGTGCCCGACCCCGACCATGCCGCCGAGATCTTCTCGGGCATGGCGCTGGGCCACAGCCATCTACGCACATTGCTCGGGGTGACTCATCCGGGCGCGGACCAAATCCCCGAACGCGCCCGCGAAACCGCCCGCCGGTTCATCCGCGCCTTCGCCCCGGACTGAGTCGATCCCGATTGGCGACCGCCCCGGATCGGCGTAGGAGGCGAACCAGTCCCCTGTACCGGAGTACCCGCCCATGCTGATCCATCTGTCGTCCTGGCCCGAAATCGACGCCCGCCTGAAGGCGACGAAGACCGTCGTGGTGCCGATCGGGTCCAATGAGCAGCATGGTCCGACCGGTCTGCTGGGCACAGACTGGCTATGCCCGGAAATCATCGCCAACGCGGCTGAAAAGGCCGACGACAGCCTGATCGTGGCCCCGACCTTCAACATCGGCATGGCCCAGCATCACCTCGCCTTCGCCGGCACCATCAGCCTGCGCCCGTCGACCTTCATGGCCGCCATCACCGACTGGGTCTCCTCGCTCAGCCGCCACGGCTTCGAACGGATCTATTTCCTCAACGGCCATGGCGGCAATGTCGCCACCATCGAGGCCACCTTCGCCGAAATCTATGCCGAGTGGAGCTTCGTCGAGGAGCGGCCACCCTTCGCGCTCAAGCTGAAAAATTGGTGGGACCTGCCCGGTATCCACGCCCTGTGCAGCTCGATCTTCCCGACCGGCCACGGCATGCATGCCACCCCGTCCGAGATCGCCGTCACCCAGGCGGCCTATCCCGACCGGATCAAGACCGCCGACTATTCGCCGAAGATCGCCCCGGTCGGCCCGATCCGCGACGCCCTCGACTATCGCGCCCGCTTCCCCGACGGCCGGATCGGCTCGGATCCGGCCCAGGCCAGCCCTGAAAAGGGTCAGCGCATCATCGACGCCTCGGTGACCGCCCTGCTCAAGGACGTGGCCGACTTCTCGGCCGAGGTCCTGCCCTAGGCTCGGGGCGGGCCTTGCCCCCGAAGCGAATGCGGCCCAAGGCTCGATCATGACCCATATCAAGAAAGCGGCCCGCAACGGCCGACGCCTGGCGCGCAACGGCCAGTCCGCCGCCGATACCGCCGTCGCCGGCGGCGAGATGTTGCACGCCTCGGGCGAGGTCATCTCGGCCCGCCTCGAGATCATGGCCGCCGGCCTGGCCGATCCGGGCAAGGTCGATCTCGCGGAAATTTCGCTGATGAGCTCGGAAAAGGTCGAGGCCATTTCGGCCTCGGTCTCGACCGTGACCCGCAATTTCGGCGACCTGTCCGACCGGCTGGCCCGCTCGGCTGCCAATGAGGTGCAGCTGGCCACCCGTGCCGCCGCCGCCATGGCCAGCGCCACCGACCCGGCCGCCCTGGCCACCCTGCACTACAACTATGCGGTCGGCTGGTGGGGTCGGGCCGCCGGCCAGATGCTGACGCTTAACACCGAACTGCTGAAGGTCCAGGCCGAGGCCCTGCAGCCGATCCACAAGACCGCCATGGCCAATGCCAAACGGCTGAAGCGCTGAGGCTCACGCCGTCCGGATGACGCCGTTGTCGGCCACCACCGGCCAGGACGTCAATTTCGCCCCGGCGCAGGGGCCGCCGACACAGGCTCCGGTCAGGGGCGTGAACACCGCCCCGTGCCAGCCACACAGGATCAGATCCCCGTCCGGCGTCAGATAGCGGTCCAGTTCGACCGCCAGCGGAAAGCCCTGGTGCGGGCAGCGGTCGACATAGCCGGCGACCTGGCCGGCCTTGCGCACCACGAAGCCATGGAAGAAGGCCTCGCCGATCTGCAGCACAAAGCCGCGGGATCCGGGATCGGCGATGTCCGTCTCGGCGCACAGGGTCACGCCGGGCGGCGTCTTCCAGACCCGTTTGCGGTCGACCGGTACCGGTTCGCCCATCAGTGCCGCTCGACCTTCAGCGGCCGCGACAACAGGTTGCCGATCATTGCGTCCACCGTGGTCTCGCCGTTCAGAAGGCTGGCGACCGCCTCCGAAATCGGCATCTCCACCCCCAGTTTCGCGGCCAGCTGGCGCACGGCGGGGGCGCTCTCATAGCCTTCGGCGACGGACCTCTTGCCGGCCAGGGCCTCATCAACGGTCTGACCCTGTCCCAGGGCCAGACCCAGGCTCATATTGCGAGACTGCGGGCTGGAACAGGTCAGCACCAGATCGCCCAGGCCGCACAGGCCGGCCACCGTCTCGGGCCGCCCGCCCATGGCCACGCCCAGCCGGGTCATCTCGGCGAAGCCGCGGGTGATCAGGGCGGCATGGGCGCTGCGCCCCAGACCGCGGCCCTCGCTGATGCCGCAGGCGATGGCCAGCACATTCTTGATCGCCCCGCCGACCTCGGCCCCGATCAGGTCGGTGGCCAGATAGGGCCGGAAGGTGGGCGCCGACAGGGCCACCATCAGCGCCTGGCCCAGGATCTCGTCCGCGCAGGCCAGGGTGACGGCGCTGGGCAGGCCCCGCGCCACCTCGCCGGCGAAACTGGGACCCGACAACACCGCCGCCGGGGCCCCGGGCAGGGTCTCGGCCAGAACCTCGGTCATCAGCTTCAGCGAGCCGCGCTCGATCCCCTTGGCACACAGCACCACCGGCACGCCGGTGCGATGAAGGGGCGCGAGGGCCTCCAGGGTGGCGCGCATATACTGGGCCGGCGGCACGGCCAGGATCACGTCGCAACCCGCCAGATCGGCGAGGTCCCCGGTCACCTTCACATGGTCATCCAGCGTCACCCCCGGCAGGAAGGCTTCGTTGACCCGGTGGTCGCGGATACTGTCGACGACCTCGGCTTCGCGCGCGTGCAGCAGGGTGTCCAGTCCGGCCCAGCCGGTCACCTGGGCCAGGGCCGTGCCCCAGGCTCCGGCCCCGATCACCCCTGCGGTACGAAATTCCATCGGTCGTTTCCCTAGGCCTTGGCCCCCTTGCGACCCGGTTTGTGCATCGGGTCGCTGAGCGCCTTGTTTTCATCCAGCGGCCATCGTGGGCGCGCTGCCGTATCGATATCCGAAACCAGCCCCTGCTGCAGGCGTTCCGCCCCGGCCAGGGCGATCATCGCCGCATTGTCCGTGCAATAGGCCATCGGCGGGGCCAGAAAATCAAAGCCGTTCTTCGCCGCCGCCGCTTCCAGCACCGCGCGCACGGTGCGATTGGCGGCCACCCCGCCGGCGACCACGAACACCGGCCGGGTCGCCCCCGTGCCATGGCCGTCGATCCAGTCCTGCATGGCCCGGTGCGAGCGTTCGGCCAGCTGGCGGGCGATGGCGCTCTGGACCGCATCGGCCAGATCGGCCCGATCCTGGTCCGTCTCGCAGGTCCGGGCCAGGCGCGAGGCCGCCGTCTTCAGGCCGGAAAAGGAGAAGTCACAGTCCTTGCGCCCCAGCAGGGCCCGCGGCAGGTCGAAACGGCTGCCGTCGCCGGTCTCGGCCAGCCGCTCCAGCGCCGGCCCGCCCGGATAGCCCAGCCCCAGCGCCTTGGCGATCTTGTCAAAGGCCTCGCCGGCGGCGTCGTCGATGGTCGAGCCCAGCCGGTGCATGTCGCCGATGCCGCGCACCTCCAGCAGCTGACAGTGGCCGCCCGAGGCCAGCAGCAGCAGAAACGGATAGGCCAGGTTGCGGCCCAGCCGCGCCGAGACCGCATGACCCTCCAGATGGTTGACCGCGATCAGCGGCAGGCCGCGCGCCAGGGCCACGGCCTTGCCGAACCCCAGGCCGACCATGACCCCGCCGACCAGGCCCGGGCCGGCCGTGGCGGCCACCCCGTCCAGGTCTCCATAGCCCAGCCCGGCTTCGGCCATGGCCCGACGGGCGACCCCGGCGATCATCTCGACATGGCTGCGGGCGGCGATCTCGGGGACCACCCCGCCGAAGGCCGCGTGGTCGTCGGTCTGACTGTGCACGACCGAGGACAGGACCGTGGCGGTACCGTCCGGATCCAGCCGGACCACGGCGGCTGCGGTCTCGTCGCAGCTGGTTTCCAGCCCCAGAACGGTGAGCGTCCGCGCCGGTCCGGTTGCCCGTCCTGCCTCGCTGCTATAGTCCGCGACCGTATTCATCGGGTCCAGCTAACGACCCCAACCCCCGTGCGCAACGCCTCATGACCTTCCCGATCCGTATCGGCACCCGACGTTCGACCCTGGCCCTGACCCAGTCGGGCATGATCCAGCGCGCCATCGCTGCCGCCATGGGTGTGGCCGAGGCTGATATCGCCACCGCCGTGCCCCTGGTCGAGATCGTCACCACCGGCGACCGGGTCCAGGACCGGCGCCTGCTCGAGATCGGCGGCAAGGCCCTGTTTACCAAGGAGATCGAGGAGGCCCTGATCGACGGCCGCGTCGACGTCGCCGTCCATTCGATGAAGGACGTCCCGGCCGAACAGCCGCCCGGCCTGTGTATCGCCGCCGTGCCCGAGCGCGAGGACGCGCGCGACGCCTTCATCAGCGAGGCCTTTGCCTGTTTCGCCGACCTGCCCGAGGGGGCCCGGCTGGGCACCGCCAGCCTGCGCCGCCAGGCCCAGGCCCTGGCCCTGCGGCCGGACCTGCGTATCGAGATGCTGCGCGGCAATGTCGATACCCGGCTGCGGCGGCTGGCCGAGGGTGATTTCGACGCCATCCTGCTGGCCACCGCCGGGCTCAATCGCCTTGGACGGGCCGACGTCATCCGCGAGCGACTGTCGCTCGATCAATTCCTGCCCGCCCCCGGTCAGGGGGCCCTGGCCCTGCAGACCCGCGTGGGTGAGACCGCCGCCGCCTGGGTCGCGGCCCTCGACCATCCGCTGACGGCCCTGGCGGTGGCGGCCGAGCGCGGGGCCATGACGGCGCTGGAGGGCTCGTGCCGCTCGGCCATCGGGGCCCATGCCACCCGGGCCGACGGCCGGCTGCTGCTGACCGCCGAACTGCTCAGCCCCGACGGCAGCGCCCGCTGGCGGCGCTCGGGGGACCTGGGTGACGTCACCGGCACCGACGCCGTCACCGCCGCCCATACGATGGGGCTGGCTGTCGGTCGCCAGATCCATGCCGCTGCCGGCGACCAGCGGATCGACCTCTGACCATGGCCGGGATGGCGGCGTCCGGTCCCCGCGTCTGGGTCACCCGGGCCCGACCCGGGGCCGACCGCACCGCCGCCGCCCTGACGGCCCGGGGGTTCACCCCGATCATCGCCCCCGTGATCGCGCTGAAGCCGCTGGACACCCCCGTCGACCTGACCGGTGTGACCGGCCTGGCCTTCACCAGCCGCAACGGCGTCGCCGCCTTCGCCGACCGGACACCCCGGCGCGACTGGCCGGTCTTCACCGTGGGGGACGCCACGGCCGAGGCGGCGCGGGCCGCGGGATTTACCGACGTGCGCTCGGCCGGCGGGGCCGTCGACGAGCTGACGGCCCTGATCGCCGGGACCTGGCCCGCCGACGGCGGCCTGATCCTGGCCCCCGGCCCGCGCGAACCCGCCGGCGACCTGGCCGGGGCGCTGGCGGGACGGGTCCGGGTGCGTGCCCTGCCCCTGTATGCCGCGGTCGGGACGGATATCGCCCCGCCCGAAGCCTTCGATGTCGTCCTGGTGCATTCGCCCCGCGCGGCCCGGGCCCTGGCCGTCCGCCTGCCCCCGGAGGGGGGCCGTGAACGCCTGCTGGTGGCGATTTCCGCCGCCGCCGCCGCCCCGCTGGGTCAGACCGGCTTCGCCGAAATCCGCATCGCCGCCACCCCGACCGAAGACTCCCTGCTCGGGGCGCTTGGCAACCCCGCCCGGCCCGTATAAACAGCGCTCCTCGCGCCGGACCACCGACGTCCGCGCCCAGAGGCCGCTTTAGCTCAGCTGGTAGAGCATCGCATTCGTAATGCGGGGGTCAGGTGTTCGAGTCACCTAAGCGGCACCA
>CAXBHG010000033.1:0-18053 GCA_963975385.1 uncultured Brevundimonas sp. | reverse complement strand
TGCCGCACGAACTGGTCGAGAGTTTCCGCGCCACCCTGGAAGAGGTCGGCGAGGCCGATCTGATCCTGCACGTCCGCGACATCGCATCCCCCGACAGCGCCGCCCAGGCGAAGGACGTCGAGGCCGTGCTGAAACAGATCCCCACGCCAGAGGGCAAGACCCGCCGGATGCTGGAGGTCTGGAACAAGATCGATCTGCTGGATCCCGAGACCCGCGAGGCCGTCCTCGGCCAGGCCGACCGCCTGCGCGCCCAGGGCCAGGCCGTCGCCGTCTCGGCCTGGACCGGGGAGGGGATCGAACCCCTGCGCCAGACCATCGCCGACCTGATCGACGACGACCCCGAGACCGAACTGGTGCTGGACCCCTCCCAGGGCGAGGCCCTGGCCTGGCTCTACGAAAACGGCCGCGTCACCGGCCGCGAAACCGACGCCGAGGGCCGCACCCATGTCGTGGTGCGCCTGCATCCCGCAGCCCTGGGGCGGTTCGAGCGGCAGTTCGGATAAATTTCAGACCCTCTCCCGCCGGGAGAGACGTCAGTTCAGGCCGCGCGCACCTCAAGCGTCACCCCGGACGCCGTCTGCAGACACCCGATGACGGCGAACAGATTGCTGGCCGTCGGATTGCCGCCGGGTCCGAACATCCGCATCAGGCTCTTGGCCGGCGTTCCGGTCTCCGCCGCCAGGGAGTCGAACCCGACCGTGGCGTTGATATAGTCGCGCAACACCGCCTTCCCGGTGTCGACGTCACCTTCCAGCAGGGCATTGACACCCTCGGTCAACAGCGCCTGTTTGAACGCCGGATCACGCGCGACCCGCGCCTGCACCGTGTCCTTGAATGATCGGGTCAGGGCCATCAGTGTCCGCCTTTCTTTCTCGTCTTGTAGTCCGCCCACCGCGCCTTGGCGGCTTCGATATCCCTGTGCTGCCGCCGCTTCGTGCCGCCGCCGACCAGAATGACCAGCCGGTCGCCGTCCCGACCGAAATAAATCCGGTAGCCCGGACCGCTGTCGATCCGGTACTCCAGCACGCCGCCGCCGACGCCCTTGACGTTCGACACCGCGCCACGCGCAATCCGCGCCACAGCGACCGTCACCTTGGCCGCGGCGACCGGCGCGAGCGTGTCAAACCAGTCCCCGAACGGGCTGACCCCGCGGGCGTCGACATACGCCTCGATCAACGCGGAATGTGGTAACATATACGTTACCAACTAACAATGCTCGCACTCGTAATATGTCGCGAAGCCCGCTTCAGTGCGAGGCCGCAGATTTCAGACCCTCTCCCGGCGGGAGAGGGCTTGAGCGCCCGGGAGCGTAGCGATCGGTTGCGCGAAAGGGTGAGGGGTCGCCTGCCGGGGGCGGCTTCGCCGCCTCACCCGCCGCCCCTCATCCGGCCCTTCGAGCCACCTTCTCCCGATGGGAGAAGGGATCAGTCCCGCCCCCGACCGCTTCTGACGTCGCCGCATGCCAGTCTCCCCGCATGACCTCCGACACCCAGCTCAACCCCGCCGACCTCGACGGTCTCGGCGGCAATATGTGGGACCACGCCCGGCGGGAATATCTCTCCGGCGTAAAGGCGACGACCGTCTGCCAGCGCTACGGCATGTCGCTCAGTTCCTTCCGCCTGCATGCGCGGGTCGGGGGCTGGCGGCGGATCGATCAGCCGGCCTGCGACGTCCCGCCCGAGGCCGGCGAATACCACCCCGACGACGCGGTCAGCTTCGCCGACCTGGCCGATGAGGCCTTCCTCAATATCCGCCGCGCCCTCGGCATGGGCCGCGCGTCCGAGGCCTCGACCTGGATGCGCGTCTACGACAAGCTCGCCGACCGCGCCCGCGCCCAGGTCATGGCCGACCTGCCGGACGTGGCACCGCCCCGGCTGGAGTCCAATCGTGAACCGCTGCGACTGGTTGCGGCAGACGAGGCGAAGGTCAATGATTTGAACGGGGTGCCCGAACGTCCCGACATAGAACTCCAGGAATTGGACTCCCTGCACCCGGTTTTTCCGGAGTCCAATCCTTCCCCCGACTTCCTTCTCCCGTTGGGAGAAGGTGGCTCGCGCAGCGAGCCGGATGAGGGTCGCCCCTGACCCTCGGCGAAGCCGTCGCAGGGACCGCAGACACAGCCGCCCCTCACCCTTTCGCGCAAGAACGCGCGCTGCGCTCCCGTGCGCTCAAGCCCTCTCCCGGCGGGCGAGGGACTACCCCCGTTCCGCCCCCTTGGCCGCATTCCACAGCCCGTCCATCTCGGCCAGGTCCGACTGCTCCGGCGTGCGCCCGTCCTTCGCCAGCTCGGCCTGGATAAAGCCGAAGCGGCGGATGAATTTGGCATTGGTGCCGCGCAGGGCGTCCTCGGGCTCGACGCCCAATTTGCGGGCCAGGTTGGCGACCACGAACAGCAGGTCGCCCATCTCGCCCCGCGCCTTGTCCAGATCCCCGGCGGCGATCTCGGCGCGCAGCTCGGCCACCTCCTCATCCAGCTTGTCGAACACCTGGTCGGTCGAGGGCCAGTCGAAGCCGACGCGCGCTGCCCGCTTCGTCAGCTTCACCGCCCGGGTCAGGGCGGGCAGGCCGACGGGGACGTCATCCAGCACCCCGTGCTGGGCCTTCGCCTTGCGTTCGCCGGCCTTGATATCCTCCCAGCGCGCCTTCTGGGCCGCGCCGCTCATCTTGGCGGCCTCGTCGCCGAACACATGCGGATGGCGCCGGGTCAGCTTGTCGGCGATCGCCTCAACCACGTCGTCGAACCCGAACAGCCCCTGTTCCTCGGCCATGCGGGCGTGGAACACGACCTGGAACAGCAGGTCGCCCAGTTCGGACTTCAGCTCGTCCCAGTCGCCACGCTCGATGGCGTCGGCCACCTCATAGGCCTCCTCGACCGTGCAGGGGGCGATGGTGGCGAAGGTCTGTTCCACATCCCACGGACAGCCGCCGTCGGGATTGCGCAGGGTCCGCATGATGCCGTTCAGCCGGTCGATCGGGCTCATGCGGCGGCTCCGTCGCGGGCGTCCAGCGCCTTGCGGATCGCGTCATGCCGGGCCGGGGTCAGCGGATAGTTCTTCAACACCAGGGCCGCCGCCGCCAGCAGCAGGCCGGGCACCAGGATGAACAACACCTGCAGCGTCAGCAGCGAGGCCTCGCTGTTGCCGGCCAACCCGGGCAGGGCGCGAAACCCGACCGCCTGCAGGATCAGATAGGGGATCAGGGCGATCACGTGACCGATCTTGGTGGTGGCCGACAGGATCGAGAACATCAGCCCGGTCCGGTCCACCCCCGTGTCCAGCCGGATCTCGTCGCCGGCGTCGGCCATCATCGCCCGCAGCAGGAACAGGCCCGCCGCATAGGGCAGGCCGGCGATGAACATGGCCACCGCCGTCACGGCGAAATTACCGCCCGGCACCAGGGTCGCGCCGATATAGAAGACCGCGAAGACCAGGCTGGCCACGGCCAGGGCCCGGTCCTTGCCGATCTTCGTCGCCAGCCAGGCCCAGAACGGGGCCCCGACCAGTCCGGCCACGAAATAGAACAGCATGAACAGCGACGCCTCGGTGTGGTCGTAACCCTTGATCTGGCCGAAGAAGAAGAACAGCAGCGAGCCGGTGATCCCCGGGGCCACGCCCAGCAGCAGGTCGGCGAACAGCAGCTTGCGCACCGTGGTCTTGCCGAACAGGGCCAGATAGGCGCGCGGCCCGCCGTGCGGCGCGGCCCCGGCATTGACCGGCTCGGGCACCACGAACAGGGCCAGGCCGATGGTGACGGGCAGGGCGATCAGAATGGCCCAGCCCATGATGCGGACGCCGTCGGCATAGTCACCGATGCCGGACCGCACCACGATGGTCGGCAGCACCAGGATCAGGATCACCCCGATGATGTTGAACACCTGCCACCAGCCATAGACGCGGCTGCGCTGGTCATATTGCGGCGCCAGCACCGAGGCCCAGCCCAGCTGGCCCAGCGTCCCGATCGAAAAGCCGAGGTAGAGCACCAGCAGCCAGCCGAACAGATAGGCCGCGCCGGCCCCCGGCTGGACCACGACGAACATCATCAGGGCCGACAGCATCAGGATCGGCGTCGACAGGGCCATCCACGGCCGGTAGCGGCCGAACCGGGTCCGGGTCCGGTCCATGCCCCAGCCGATGAAGGGATCGAACAGGATGTCGATCAGCCGCACCGCCATGAAGACGCCGGCGACCACGCCCAGCTCCAGCCCGACGTGGGTGGCGTAGAACTCCGGCAGGGTCACCGGCAGGGCCACACCAAAGGCCGCCAGCGGCAGGCAGGGGCCCGAGAAGGCGGCCAGCACCGCATTGGAACGGCGGGGCGCGGCGGGCGCGGACGAAACGGCGTCGGTCATACGGGGCCAGGGGCGATCCGGCCCGAGTCGGCCGTAGCCCCACCATGCCAGTTTTTCGGCGCGACATGACCCCGGGAATAGGCACGACGCCCGCTGACCGGCGTGCAGGGAAACGGACCGGTGACTTGCCCCCGGCGCGCGGCTGGGGCTTGCTGTGGTGATGTTCCTGCGTCTGACCCTGATCGCTGCGCTGGCCGTCGCCGGACTGATGTCCGTGACGCCCGCCCACGCGCGCGAAACCGGGGTCGATGCCGCAGGCCGCTGCGACGCGACCGCCGGCTGGGACGGGATCGCCGCCGCCAATGCCGTCTCCTACCATTCGCTGGAGTGGGCCCCGTTCGGCCAGCCGGAATGGGGCTGGGAGACCTATCTGCCCCTGATCCAGCAGGAGCTGGCGACCGGCTGCGGGGCCGGGACCCCGGCCTTCGCCGTCGCCCTCGCGGCCTTCCAGACCCGCTACAACCTGCCCGCCACCGGCCTGTTCGATGCGGCCACCTTCCAGGTGTTCAAGGGCGTCTGGCAGGAGCGCCGCCCCTTCATCATGACCCGCTTCACCCGGGAGGGGGCCTGTCCCGAACCACCGCCGCTGAACCAGCTGGGCTATCTGGTGACCGAGGAGGAACATGCCGACCGGCTGACCCGGCTGCTGCGCCGCGACACCCTGGCCGCCTACCGCGCCATGGTCGCCGCCGCCCGGGCCGAGGTGCCCGACATGGCCGACGATCCGGAGTTGCTGCAGATCTTCTCGGGCTTCCGCGATCCCGAGGTCGACGCGGCCCGCTGTGCGATGGACAGGAACTGCGACGGGGTGCGCCGCGCCACCTGCTCGCCGCACCGCACCGGCACCGCCGTCGACCTCTATGTCGGTCAGTTGCTGGACCTCGGCGTCGACTCGACCCTGCCGGCCAGCCGCCTGCACATGACCCGCGGGGCCACCTATCGCTGGCTGGTGCGCAACGCCGGCCGCTTCGGCTTCGTGCCCTATGTCTATGAGCCCTGGCACTGGGAGTGGGTCGGGCCGCCCGTGGTCCATCCGTGATCCGCCGCCTGACATCCGGCGAGGCCGACCTGGTGCTTGAGGTATTCGGCGATACCCTCGACCCGGCCCGGATTCGCATCCTGGCCGCGCCCTGGCCCTTCATCCGCGCCTTCGTGGCCGGCCGCTGGTTCGGCCGCGACTGGATCGTCTGGCCACGCCGGACCCTGCCCGAGGACCTGGCCGTAGGGCCACTGTTCCGCCAGGCCACCCTGGTCCACGAACTGGCCCATGTCTGGCAGGTGGCGCGCGGCATCAACCTGCTGACCGGCAAGCTGAGGGCAGGGGACCGCCCCGCGGCCTATGAATATCCGCTCGACGGGCGCTGCGACTGGGACGACCTGAATATCGAACAGCAGGCGATGATCATCGAACATCGCTTCCGTCTGTCGCGCGGCGGGAGCGTTCCGGCCGACCGCGCCTTCTATGACCGGGTCTGTCCGCTGGCCCGGCGCATGGAAATCTGAACCCGGCCCCATCCAGACCGCTGCCCCACGGCAGGGTGGTGGCGGGCCTGCCCAATGCCTGGGCCGGGCAGCCACGGTCGCCCCGGGACCAGGGATCAGGGATCAGGGATCAGGGATCAGGCGGCCTTTGCCTCTGCCTCGACCAGCTTCTGGATACCGACATAGTCGGTCTTGCCCGTGCCCAGAACCGGCACCTCGGCGAGGCGAACGATCTTCTTGGGCACGGCCAGATCGGGTGCGCCGTGTTCACGGGCCCATTCACTGAGGCGGGCGCTTTCCGCGTCCATCCGGTCCGTCACCAGCACAAGTTTCTCGCCCTTGCGGCTGTCAGGAATGGACACAACCGCGTGGCGTGACTCCGGCCAGACCGCCGCCGCCAGCCCCTCGACCGCCGCCAGCGACACCATCTCGCCGCCGATCTTGGCGAAGCGTTTGACCCGCCCCAGAATGCAGACATAGCCGTCCGCGTCGATGTCGACGATATCGCCCGTGTCATGCCAGCCGCCGGCCAGCGGCTCGATGACACGTGGATCGTCGGCGGACATATAGCCGCGCATCACATTGGGGCCGCGCACAAACAGTCGACCACCGCCGGTGATGCCCTCGACCGTCTCGGTACGCCATTCCATGCCGGGCAGCATCTGGCCGACACTGCCGGGACGGTTGCGGTCCGGATGGTTGACCGCCACGACCGGAGCGGCCTCGGTCGCCCCATAGCCCTCCAGCAGCTTCACGCCGCCAAATTTGGTGTTGAACAGATGATGGGTCTCGTCCCGCACCCGTTCGGCCCCGGCGACAACGAACTGCAGCGTCGAGAAATCGTCCGGCCCGGCGACCCGCGCGTACTGATTCAGGAAGGTATCGGTCGCGAACAGGAGCGACGCCTTCACCTGCGGCAGCAATTCGACGATCTGTTTGGCGTGCAGCGGCGACGGATACTGGAAGGCCTTCATCCCCGTCAGCAACGGCAGCAGCACACCGCCGGTCAGGCCGAAACAGTGGAACGTCGGCAGGGGATTGAACACCACCCAGTCAGGATCCAGGGCGATATGGGCAGCAACCTGGCGCACATTGGCCACCAGATTGGACTGACTCAGGACTACCCCCTTGGGTGCGCCGAAACTGCCCGAAGTGAACAGGACCACGCCGGGGTCGGAAGGGGTGGTCTCGGTACGGAAATGGAGAGGAAAGATGCCCGCCATCAGGCCGAACAGCTTGTCCGGCAGGCCGACGGTCTTGCGCAGGTCGTCCAGCCAGACGATCTCGGACACGGTCGACAGGTCCTCGATCAGCGGCTCCAGCTTGGCCTGTGCGACGAATCGGCGGGCCGACAGCACGCGCCTGACACCGGAGGCCTTGATGGCCGCCTTCAGATTGCGCTCGCCCGAGGTGAAATTGAGCATGACCGGGGTCCGGCCATAGGCGTGCAGGCCGTAGAAGGTCACGACCACGCCGGCGCTGGACGGCAGCAGGATACCGACCCGCTCGCCCGGCTCGGTCAGGGCCGCGATCTTGCGGCCCAGGACGAAGGCGGCGCGGATCAGGCCGGTATAGGTAAGGGGATTGCGATCCTGGTCTTCCAGGATCTCCTTGTCGCCATACCGCTCACGCGCCGCGATCAGGGCGTCGAAGATCGGTTCCTCGTTCGCCTCGGGGTTCAGGGCAGCCCGCAAACAATTCCTCCTCCGGAAGGCTGGACGCCCTCTCGTGTTGATCGGACCCGAACCTAGAACCGACGCAGGGGATTGAAAAGGTATGTTACGCGGCGTGAGCGGCGCAGCCGTGAACGGCTGACCTTGCCATCGGGGTGCGGAAGGCCGACATAGCGGCTTCTGAACAGGAGCCTGCACGCCCTCGATGGTTACTCTCATCGACACCCTGACCAAGACCCCCGCCGAGCTTCGTCACCCCGAGAAGCAGAATCGGCCGGAGAGCGCCGTGCTGCGCAAGCCCGACTGGCTGCGCGTCAAGGCCCCCGGCTCGGGCCAGTACAACGCCACCAAATCCATTGTGAAGGACAAGGGCCTCGTCACCGTCTGCGAGGAGGCCGCCTGCCCGAACATCGGTGAGTGCTGGAGCCAGAAGCACGCCACCCTGATGATCATGGGCGACACCTGCACCCGGGCCTGCGCCTTCTGCAACGTCAAGACCGGCCTGCCGCAGCCGCTCGATCCGGAAGAGCCGGGCAAGGTCGGACTGGCCGTGGCCCAGATGGGCCTCAATCACGTCGTGATTACCTCGGTCGACCGCGATGACCTGGCCGACGGCGGCGCGGCCCATTTCGCCGAGGTCGTGCGCCAGATCCGGCTGCAGGCTCCGACGACCTCGATCGAGATCCTGACGCCCGACTTCCTGCGCAAGGACGGCGCGGCTGCGGTGATGATCGACGCCACGCCCGACGTGTTCAACCACAACCTCGAAACCGTGCCGCGCCTGTATCTGAAGATCCGCCCCGGTGCCCGCTACTTCCACAGCCTGCGCCTGCTGCAGATGGTCAAGGAGCGCGACCCGAACCAGTTCACCAAGTCCGGCATCATGGTCGGCCTGGGCGAGACCAAGGAAGAGGTCATGCAGGTGATGGACGACATGCGCTCGGCCGGTGTCGACTTCATCACCATCGGCCAATATCTGCAGCCGACCCGCAAACACGCCGCCATCGATCGCTTCGTGACCCCGGACGAGTTCAAGGCCTATGAGGCCATCGCCCGCGCCAAGGGCTTCCTGATGGTCTCGTCCAGCCCGCTGACGCGCAGTTCGCACCATGCCGGCGACGACTTTGCCCGCCTGCGGGCAGCGCGTCTGGCCCAGACCGGGCGCTGACCCGGACTTGGCCGTCCACCGCGTTACCCGCATCCTGCCCTATGCGCCCGGCCAGCTGGCCGATCTGGTCGCGGACGTCGAATCCTATCCCCGCTTCGTCAAATGGGTCACGGCGATGCGGGTCTGGAACCGGCGCGACGAGGCCCCCGGCATCACCGTTCTGGACGCCGAGGCCCAGGTCGGCTTCTCCTTCCTGACCGAGCGGTTCTCGACCTGGGTGCGACACGACCGGACGGTGCCGTCGGTCGAGGTCGGCCTGATCCGCGGTCCGTTCCGGCACCTGAAGAATCGCTGGACCTTCGATCCTGATCCCGGCGGCACGCGGCTGGAGTTCATGATCGATTTCGCCTTCAAATCCCCGATCCTGAACGCCATGCTCCAGGCCAATTTCGACCGGGCGGTCTCGGCCCTGATCGGCAGTTTCGAGGCCGAGGCGAAGCGTCGTTATGGTGCGAAACCATGAGCTTCGATTTCGACGCCACCGTGGTCGGGGCCGGGGCCGTCGGCCTGGCCTGCGGCCGGGCCCTGTCGCGGCGTGGTCTGACCGTGCTGGTGCTCGAACAGGCCCCGCACATCGGCCAGGGGGTGTCCTCGCGCAATTCCGAGGTCATCCACGGCGGCCTCTACTATCCGACCGGATCACTGAAGGCCCGGTTCTGCGTCGAGGGCCGCCGCGCCCTCTATGACTTCCTCGAGAGCCGCAAGGTCGACCATCGTAAATGCGGCAAACTGGTCGTGGCGACGGAAGCGGCGGAGGTCGCACGGATCGAGGCCATCTTCCAGCAGGCGACGGTCAACGGGGTCGAGGGCCTGGCTCATCTGACCGGGGCCGAGGCCCGGGCGCTGGAGCCCGGGCTGAATGCCCACGCCGCCATCCTGTCGCCCGAGAGCGGCGTGTTCGACAGCCATGGCTATATGTCGGCCCTGGAGGGCGAGATCGAGGATGCGGGCGGTTCGGTCGTGGTCGCGACCCCGTTCGAACGGGCCGAGCCCCTGCCGGGCGGCGGTTTCACCATCACGGCGGGCGGCGAGGGCGGCGCGACCCTGACCACCCGGCTGCTGGTCACCGCGGCAGGCCTGCAGGCCCAGGCCGTCGCCGCGCGTATCGACGGCTATCCCGCCGATCACATCCCGACCGGTCATTTCGGCAAGGGGGTCTATTTCCGTCTGACCGGCAAGGCCCCGTTCGAGCGGCTGATCTATCCGCCGCCGATCGCGGGGGCCCTGGGCACCCACTATCGCAAGGACCTGGGCGGTCAGGCCGTGTTCGGTCCCGACCTGGAGTTCGTCCAGACCGAGGACTATTCCGTCGACCCGGCCAGGGCCGAGGTCTTCGCCGGCTATATCCGCCGCTTCTGGCCCGGCCTGCCCGAGGGCGCGCTCAGCCCCGACTACGCCGGCATCCGGCCCAAGCTGCACGGGGCCGGGGAGACCCAGCCCGATTTCCAGTTGTACGGACCCGAGGTGCACGGGCTGGACGGGTTGATGGCCCTGTTCGGGATCGAGAGCCCCGGCCTGACCAGTTCGCTGGCCATCGGCGAGGCCGTGGCGGCGCGGCTGCTGGATGACTGAGTCCGTGACCTTCGCCCCGGCGACGGCCGAGGATCTCTCGGACCTGCACACCCTGGTGCACGGGGCCTATCGCGGCGACAGCGCCCGGCGGGGCTGGACCCATGAGGCTGACCTGCTGGACGGCCAGCGCATCGACCGGCCCTCACTGGAGGCGACGCTGGCCGATCCGGCCCAGATCATCCTGCTGGCGCGGCAGGACGACGTCCTGACGGGCTGCGTCCAGATCACGGATCGCGGCGACGGCCTGGCCTATCTGGGCATGCTGGCGGTTGACCCGGCCCGGCAGGCCGCTGGCCTTGGGCGACGGCTGGTAGGGGCGGCCGAGACCACGGCGCGTGACCGGTTCAAGGCCGCGCGCATGGAGATGACCGTCATCGTCCAACGCGCCGAACTGATCGCCTGGTACGAACGGCTCGGCTTTGCCCGCACCGGCGAGACCCGGCCGTTTCCGGCCACCGATCCCCGCTTTGGCCTGCCGCGCCGGGACGATCTGGTCTTCACCGTGCTGGCCAGGACCCTGACTTGACCCGCCGGATACCGACGCGCATTCGCAAACCATGGAAATCGTCACAGCCCGCCTGAAACTGAGGACGGCACGCCCGGACGATCTGGCGGCAATCCACGCGATCATGGCGCGCGCCGATGCCATGCGCTGGTGGTCGTCACCGCCGCACGAAACCACGGACCAGACTCGGACCTGGCTCGACAGCATGATCGCCAACGGCCCGGAGCACCCGGACTTCATTATCGAATTCGGGGGTAAGGTGATCGGCAAGGCAGGCTTCTGGGCCCCGCCGGACATCGGCTACATCCTGCACCCCGACTACTGGGGCAGGGGACTGGCGACCGAGGCGCTGACAGCCGCGATTGACCATATATTCGCCGTCCAGACGTTCGACAGGCTGACGGCCGACGTCGATCCCGGCAACACGGCGTCGATTCGGCTTCTTGGACGCCTCGGTTTCGCGAAAACCGGCCAGGCCGAGCGGACGATGCAGGTCGGTGACGCATGGGTGGACAGTGTTTACTACGGCCTGCAACGCCGCGTCTGGGAGTCGCGTCGCAAGGCTTGAACTCCCGGGCAGGTTCATGCATAAGCCCCCGCTCACGTGGCGGCTCTTCCGGGGGCCGCCGCATCTGTTTTCGCGCCTTTACCGGCGCACCGACCCTGAGATCGAGACGGTCATGGCTGTTCCCAAGCGCAAAGTATCGCCCTCGCGTCGCAATATGCGCCGCGCCCACGACTCCCTGGGGGCCAACCCCTATGTCGAGGACAAGGACACGGGCGAGCTGCGTCGCTCGCACCACATCGACCTGAAGACCGGCACCTATCGCGGTCGTCAGGTGATGACGCCCAAGGAAGACTAGGTCTTTCCCACCGGCTGAACGAATTTGCGGCGCGCGAGAGATCGCGCGCCGTTTTCGTGCGTTATGGCTCCGGAACCCAAACCGGAGCCCCGTCATGATCCGTGTCGCCGCCCTTGGATCCATCGCCCTTCTGGGCCTGTCCGCCTGCAACGCCCCGGAACCGACGCCACCTGCGTCCGCCCCCGCGGCTCCGCAAGGCCCGGTGTCGACGGTGAACAACCTGACCGCCAGTGGCTACGGACCCCTACGGATCGGCATGACCCGGGCCGAGATCGTCGCGGCCATGGGCGAGGACGCCAATCCGGACGCCGTCGGCGGTCCCGATCCCGCATCCTGCGACATGTTCCGACCCGCCGGTGCGCCCGAGGGGCTGCTGGTGATGGTCGAGGACGGTGTCCTGACCAGTATCCACCTTGGCCGCAACACAGCCGTCCGCACCGATCGCGGCCTGGCGATCGGCGACACGGCCATGGCGGTGAAACAGGCCTATGGGACTGCCGCCGAGGTCAGCCCGCACAAATATGTCGACGCCCCGGCAGAATACATCACCGTATGGACCACCGCCGACCATGACGGGGCCTCCGCACGGGGTCTACGCTACGAGATCGGCGACGACGGCCGGGTCCAGGGCATCGCCGTCGGTGGGCCGTCGATCCAGTATGTCGAAGGCTGCGCCTGACCATTGGCGATTTCCGGCGGCTGGGCTAAACCGCGCCAGACCTCCCTCCCTGCACGAGAGCCGCCTCATGACCGACATCGCCGACATCGTCGCCCGCCAGATCCTCGACAGCCGCGGCAATCCCACGGTCGAGGTCGATGTGATCCTGGACGACGGCAGCTTCGGCCGCGCCGCCGTGCCGTCGGGCGCTTCAACCGGTGCCCATGAAGCCGTGGAACTGCGCGACGGCGACAAGGACCTGTGGGGCGGCAAGGGCGTCGGCAAGGCCGTCGACGCGGTCAACGGCGAGATCTTCGACGCCCTGTCCGGCATGGACGCCGAGGACCAGCGCCGCATCGACGAGGCCCTGATCAACCTCGACGGCACCGAGAACAAGGGCCGACTGGGGGCCAACGCCATCCTCGGCGTGTCCCTGGCCTGCGCCAAGGCCAGCGCCATCTCGTCCAACCTGCCCCTCCACCGCTATCTGGGCGGGGTCACCGCCCGGGTGCTGCCGACGCCGATGATGAACATCATCAACGGCGGGGCCCATGCCGACAATCCGATCGATATCCAGGAATTCATGATCATGCCGACCGGGGCCGGGAATTTCTCGGAAGCCCTGCGCATGGGGGCCGAGATCTTCCACGCCCTGAAAGCCCAGCTCAAGGACGCCGGTCACAACACCAACGTCGGCGACGAGGGCGGCTTCGCCCCCAACCTGGCCTCCGCCGAAGAGGCCCTGGCCTTCATCACCCGCGCCGGTCAGGCCGCCGGCTATCTGGCGGGTGAGGACTTCCATCTCGGCCTCGACGTCGCCGCCACCGAATTCTTCAAGGACGGCAAATACCGGCTGGCCGGGGAGGGCAAGACCCTCGACCAGGACGGCATGGTCAACTATCTGGCCGACCTGTGCGAACGCTTCCCGATCATCTCGATCGAGGACGGCTGTGCCGAGGATGATTTCGACGGCTGGAAACAGCTGACCGACCGCCTCGGCGACCGGGTCCAGATCGTCGGCGACGACCTGTTCGTGACCAATCCGGTTCGTCTGGCGGCCGGCATCGGCGAGGGTCTGGCCAATTCGATCCTGATCAAGGTCAACCAGATCGGCACCCTGTCCGAGACCCTGGACGCCGTCGATATGGCCCAGCGCGCCGGCTATACGGCGGTGATGAGCCACCGCTCGGGCGAGACCGAGGACTCGACCATCGCCGACCTGGCCGTGGCCACCAACTGCGGACAGATCAAGACCGGGTCCCTGGCCCGCTCGGACCGCACCGCAAAATACAATCAGCTGCTGCGGATCGAGGAGATGCTCGGCGACCAGGGCGTCTATTTCGGCGACGGCATGCTGCTTAAATAGATCGCAAGGGGATACGGCCAAGCTACGGTTTGTTAGGCATTTCCGGTCAGGATTCAGTCATTATGAGTCCGCGCTCAGAAGGAGCGTCTGTGGTGCCTGAACGGATGAAGCCCTACACCCTGTCCGCCTGTCTGTTGCTGATGATCGTCTATCTCGGCGTTCAGGCCCTGACAGGTCAGCGCGGCCTGCTGAGCGGCGGCCAGCGCGACGCCCTGCTGGACGCCCGCGAAACCCAACTCAGCCGTATCGTCGCCGAACGCAGTGACCTTGAGGTGCGTGTCCGCTATCTGCGCAGCGACAGCCTGTCGCGTGATTTGCTGGAAGAGCGGGCCCGCGCCGTCATCGGTTTCGCCGACCCTCGCGACTATGTGATCCAGGTCTCCAACACCGCTCCGGCCGCGGCCCCGGGCAGGGCAACCTCCCGGAAGTCCTGAACTTTCGTTACAGTCCGGCAGGGCGCTTTGCCTTTGGGGAAGGAAGGCTGCTAAAGCCCGTTTCCGTAACGACAAGAGGCCCTTCATACGGGGGCCCAGCCGGGAGATGACGGATGGCGAAAGCCCCCGCCGCCAAGACTGATTCAAAGTCCGCGAAGATTCCCAACACGCCGGGAGCGTCGAAAGACGATTTGCTGCGCTATTACCGCGAGATGGTGCTGATCCGCCGCTTCGAGGAACGCGCCGGCCAGCTGTATGGCATGGGCCTGATCGGCGGTTTCTGCCACCTGTACATCGGCCAGGAAGCCGTGGCCGTCGGCGTTCAGGAGAGCGTCAAACAGGGCCACGACAAGATCATCACCGGCTATCGCGACCACGGCCATATGCTGTGCGCCGGCATGGACCCGAAAGAGGTCATGGCCGAGCTGACCGGTCGGATCGGCGGCTCGTCCAAGGGCAAGGGTGGGTCGATGCATATGTTCGACACCGCCACCGGCTTTTACGGCGGCCACGGCATCGTCGGGGCGCAGGTGGCGCTGGGTACGGGTCTGGCTTTCAGCGGTCGCTATCGCGGCGATGACTCGGTCGCCTTCATCTATTTCGGCGATGGCGCGGCCAATCAGGGCCAGGTCTATGAGAGCTTCAACATGGCCCAGCTGTGGAAGCTGCCGGCCATCTACATCATCGAGAACAACCAGTACGCGATGGGCACGAGCATCGAGCGCTCGTCGTCGACGACCCGGCTCAGCGAGCGCGGGGCCAGCTTCGGCATTCCGGGCGAGCAGGTCGACGGCATGGATGTGCTGGCCGTGCGCGACGCCGTGGCCAAGGCCGTCAAACGCGCCCGTGAAGGCGGCGGTCCCTATATCCTGGAGATGAAGACCTATCGCTATCGCGGCCACTCGATGAGCGATCCGGCCAAATACCGCGCCAAGGAAGAGGTCGACGAGGTCAAGAAGACCCGCGACCCGATCGATCACGTCAAAATCCTGCTGGAGCAGGCCGGCGCGACCGAGGAGGAGCTCAAGGCCGTCGACGCCGAGATCAAGGCCATCGTCGCCGAAGCCGTCCAGTTCGCCCAGGAAAGCCCGGAGCCGGACCCCTCCGAGCTCTACACCGACGTCTATGTGGAGGCCTCAGCGTGACCGACATTCTCATGCCGGCGCTGTCCCCCACGATGGAAGAGGGCACGCTGACCAAATGGCACATCAAGGCCGGGGACACGGTCTCGGCCGGTGACGTCATCGCCGAGATCGAGACCGACAAGGCCACGATGGAGGTCGAGGCCGTCGACGAGGGCGAGGTGCTGGAAATTCTGGTGGCCGAGGGCTCCGAGAACGTGAAGGTCAACACCCCGATCGCCCGTCTGGCGGGTGAGGACGGTGCTGCGGCCAGCGCCCCGAAGGCCGACTCGCCCAAGGCTGCCGCCGCACCTGAAAAGGCTGTGGCACCGGCCGCACCGAAGGCCGAACTGCGCGACGCCGACATTCCCGAAGGCACCAAGATGGTGCGCACCACGGTCCGTGACGCCCTGCGCGACGCCATGGCCGAGGAGATGCGCCGCGACGAGGCCGTCTTCCTGATCGGCGAGGAGGTGGCCCAGTACCAGGGGGCCTACAAGGTCAGCCGCGAACTGCTGCAGGAGTTCGGCGACAAGCGCGTCGTCGACACCCCGATCACCGAGCACGGCTTTGCCGGTCTGGGTGTCGGCGCGGCCATGGCCGGGCTGAAGCCGATCGTCGAATTCATGACCTTCAACTTCGCCATGCAGGCCATCGACCACATCATCAATTCAGCGGCCAAGACCCTGTATATGTCGGGCGGCCAGATCCGCGCCGACATCGTGTTCCGCGGTCCCAACGGCGCGGCCAGCCGCGTCGGGGCCCAGCACAGCCAGGACTATTCCGCCTGGTACGCCCAGGTGCCCGGCCTGAAGGTCATCGCGCCTTACGATGCGGCCGACGCCAAGGGCCTGCTGAAGGCCGCCATCCGCGACCCGAACCCGATCGTCTTCCTCGAGCACGAGATGATGTACGGCACTGAGTTCGATGTGCCCGAGATGGACGACTGGATCGTGCCGATCGGCAAGGCGAAGGTGCGCCGCAAGGGTACCGACGTCACCATCACCGCCCACAGCCGCATGGTCGGCTTCGCCCTTCAGGCCGCCGAGCAACTGGCCGAGGAAGGCATCAGCTGCGAAGTCATCGACCTGCGCACCCTGCGGCCGCTGGACCACGAGACCATCGTCGAAAGCGTCAGGAAGACCAGCCGTCTGGTCAGCGCCGAAGAGGGCTGGGGTCCGATGGGCGTCGGGGCCGAGGTCGTGGCCCGGGTCATCGAACACGCCTTCGACTATCTGGATGCCCCTCCGCTACGGGTGCATCAGGAAGACGTGCCGCTGCCCTATGCCGCCAATCTGGAAGTGCTGTCCCTGCCGGGCGCGGACAAGATTATCAAGGCCGTGAAGGACGTTATGCGATGACCGTTGAAAGCAAGGCCCTGCCGATCCCGCCGGAAGTCCTGAACACCGAAAGCGCGGATGATGTCACCGAGCTGCTGCGCCTGTGGTGGTGTGGTGAGCGTCCGCAGATGATCCTGCGGCCGGTGCTCAACGACGAACGCATGGTCGGCAGCGTCCTGGCCGAGGCCGCCTGGCATTTCTCGCGCGCCTATGCCGAGCGTCGCGGTCTGGACCAGGAAGCGGTGCTCGACACCATCCGTCAGGCCTGGACTGACGCCCACGAACGTTCGGCCGGGATCCGCGCTGAAGTGGCCGCGGCCGAACAGGCCGGGAGCTCCGGGAAGACCCAATGACCGACATCCTGATGCCCGCCCTGTCTCCGACCATGGAGGAGGGCGTCCTCTCCAAATGGCACGTCAAGGTCGGCGACACGGTCAAGGCCGGTGACGTCATGGCCGAGATCGAGACCGACAAGGCGACCATGGAGGTCGAGGCGGTCGACGAGGGCGAGATCACCGAGATCCTTGTGGCCGAGGGCACCGAGGGCGTGAGGGTCAATACGCCGATCGCCCGGCTGAAGCAGGACGGCGAGACCGCCGCACCGGCTCCGAAGGCCGAGGCTCCCAAGGCCGAGGCCGCGAAAGCCGAAAAGACCGACGCGGAACCGGCCAAGGCCGAGCCCGCCAAGGCCGCTCCGGCCGCCAAACGGGCCGACGGTGCGCGCGTCTTCGCCTCGCCCCTGGCACGACGGCTGGCGGAACAGGCCGGTCTGGACCTGAACACTGTCACCGGAACCGGCCCACACGGCCGCGTGGTCAAACGCGACGTCGAGGCCGCCGGCAAGGGCGGAGCCCGACCCGCAGCCGCCATGACTGCGGCCGCCGAGCCGCGCAAGGTCCAGTCCCTGGCCCAGATGGGCATCCCGGACGGCAGCTACGACCTGGTGCCGCTGGACGGCATGCGCAAGGCGATCGCCCGCCGCCTGACCGACAGCTTCCGCGACGTGCCGCATTTCCCGCTGACCATAGACTGCGACATCGACGGCCTGCTGGCCTCGCGGGTCAAGGTCAACGCCCTGCTCGAGAAGGACGGGATCAAGGTCTCGGTCAACGACTTCATCATCAAGGCCTCGGCCATGGCGCTGAAGGCCGTGCCGGAGGCCAATGCCAGCTATTCGCCCGAGGGCATCGCCCTGCATCACCACGCCGATGTCGCCATGGCGGTGGCCATCGACGGCGGCCTGATCACCCCGATCATCCGCAAGGCCGAGACCAAGTCGCTGTCGCAGATCGCCACGGAGTCGAAAGACCTCGCCAAACGCGCCCGTGACCGCAAGCTGAAGCCCGACGAGTTCCAGGGCGGTACCTTCTCGGTCTCCAACCTGGGCATGTTCGGCATCAAATCCTTCGCCTCGATCATCAACGAGCCCCAGGGCGCGATCATGAGCGTCGGGGCAGGGGAGCCTCGTCCGGTCGTCCGCGACGGCCAGCTGGCCGTCGCCACGGTGATGACCGTGACCCTGA
>CAXBHG010000032.1:0-18481 GCA_963975385.1 uncultured Brevundimonas sp. | reverse complement strand
GCGAGACCGTCAAGGTCATCGACGGACCCTTCGCCAGCTTCGAGGGCCAGGTCGAGAGCGTCGACGAGGACAACGCCCGCCTGCGCGTGGCCGTGTCCATCTTCGGCCGCCCGACCCCGGTGGATCTGGAATACAATCAGGTCGAGAAGAACGCCGGCTAGGCGCGTTCCCGGGCACAATATATCCGGGACAGGCGATACACGGACCGGGGAGACATCGGCCACAACCGTGTACATCCGGCACAGGCGACACATTGCGCAGCGGCGGCCCTTTGGGGCCGCCGTTTGCTTTTCCGGTGCGCCCTTGCTACACGCGCGCCTCGCTCCGCAGGGAGCGGTGCGGGTTCGCCCGCATAAATCCGTGGGAGGCAGCCATGCCGGACCACGGCTCACCGGCCCGGACTGAACCCCGGGTCACTCACAGGAGAGACCAATGGCCAAGAAAATTCTGGGCTATATCAAACTGCAGGTGCCGGCGGCTTCCGCCACGCCCTCGCCCCCGATCGGCCCCGCACTGGGCCAGCGCGGCGTCAACATCATGGGCTTCTGCAAGGAGTTCAACGCGCGCACCGAGAACGTCGGCAAGGGCACGCCCCTGCCGACCGTGATCACCGTCTACCAGGACAAGAGCTTCACCTTCGTCACCAAGACGCCGCCGGCGACCTGGTTCCTGAAGGAAGCGACCAAGCTGAAGTCGGGCTCCAAGCTGACCGGCCGTGAAGTGGTCGGCAAGATCACCCGCGCCCAGCTGCGCGAGATCGCCGAGAAGAAGATGAAGGATCTGAACGCGAACGACCTGGACGCCGCGACCAAGATCATCGAAGGCTCGGCTCGCGCCATGGGCCTCAACGTCGTGGAGGGCTGAGCACATGGCCAAGCAAACCAAGCGCATCAAGGCCCGCACGGGCGACCGTGAAGCCGTTCTGTCGTTCGCCGAGGCCATCAAGGCCGTCAAGGAAAACGCCACCGCCAAATTCGACGAGTCGATCGAGATCGCCGTCAACCTGGGTGTCGACCCGCGTCACGCCGACCAGCAGGTCCGCGGCGTGGTCAACCTGCCGTCGGGCACGGGCCGTGACGTTCGCGTCGCCGTCTTCGCCAAGGACGCCAAGGCGGCCGAGGCCCTGGCCGCCGGAGCCGACATCGTCGGTGCCGAGGATCTGTACGAGAAGATCAACGGCGGCTTCATGGACTTCGATCGCGTCATCGCGTCGCCGGACATGATGGCCCTGGTCGGTCGTCTGGGTAAGGTGTTGGGCCCGCGCGGCATGATGCCGAACCCCAAGGTCGGCACCGTGACCCCGAACGTCGCCCAGGCGGTCAAGGACGCCAAGGGCGGTGCGGTCGAGTTCCGCGTCGAGAAGGCCGGCATCGTGCACGGCGGGATCGGCAAGGCCTCGTTCACCCAGGAAGCCCTGGAAGCCAACGTCAAGGCCTATGTCGACGCCCTGTCCAAGGCGCGTCCGACCGGTGCCAAGGGGACCTATGTGAAGCGGATCAGCCTGTCCTCGACGATGGGCCCGGGCTTCAAGATCGATCCGGCGTCGCTGAACGCCTGATCGACCCAAACGGTTGAGTGATTGCGGCGGCGGGGAGCGATCCCTGCCGCCGTTTTCGTTTGTGACGAATCATCCGGTCGCGGATGGTTGCCGACGATTTCCGCGCGATCGGCGGGAGTGATGGACCCGGACCGAATTGGCCAAGCGCAAGACCAGCAAGATCTATCGCCGTGACAGGCGCCACCAGTTCGCGGCCCTGCCGTGGCGGTCAGGCGCGCGCGGGCTGGAGATACTGCTGATCACGTCGCGTGAGACCAGGCGCTGGGTCATCCCCAAGGGCTGGCCGATGAAGGACCGGGCGGCGCATCAGGCCGCGGCCCAGGAGGCCTTTGAGGAGGCCGGGGTGCAGGGCGACATCACCAGCGAGCCGCTGGGCATGTTCCGCTATGTGAAACGGCTCAAGGGCGACAAGACCCAGTTGTGCGCCGTCGATGTGTTTCCGCTGCATGTGACCGAGGTTCTGGACCTGTGGCCCGAGCGCGATGAACGGGTTCGCGAATGGGTGACGCCGGAGGAGGCGTCGCGCCGTGTCGACGAGCCCGAGCTGACCGCCCTGATCGAGGCCTTTGCCTTTCTGAGCGCCCGGCCGAATGGCTGATCCGGTTCCCGGACGAATTCCGCATTGCAGCCTTGCCATGTCGCGGACAACCCCCGAGTGTGAGGTCTGACTGGTGCACCGGGGGGTGAGAGATGCGTTTTGTTATGATGGCCGTCGTTCTGCTGGCCCTGGGTCTGGCCGCACCGGCGGCGGCGCAGGACGGCACCGCGGCGCACCGGCTTGAGCTGGCCCAGCGGCTGGTCGACCTGTCGAGTGGCGACAGTTTCGAGAAGATGATCACGGAGCAGATCGAGACCGAGATGGCGGCCCTGGGCGATGAGCGCACGCCCGAAGCGGACTGGATGCGGGCCAATCTGCCGCGGATGGCCCTGCAGACCATCAACCGAATGATGCCGGAGCTGGCCGCGCTCTATGCCGATGTCTTCACCGAGGCCGAGCTCGCCGCCCAGATCGCCCTCTATGACTCGCCGGTCGGGCGATCGATCGCCAATAAATCCGTTCAGCTGGGCGTGCGCCAACAGGCCGTCATCATGCGGGCCATGACCGGCTATGTGGAAGAGCTGAGGCTCAAATTCTGCGCCGAGTTCGACTGTTCCGGGACCGGGGCCGCCAAGGCGCGTCGCTGATCGCGGGCGAGGGCCGATCGGCCGTTGATTTTCCCATGGTTCCCCTGTAAGAGCGCCGCTTCCCGTCACCGGTTCTGCCGATGACGGTCCTGTCCGAGAACTTCGGGGCACGGGGGTCACCCGCGCCGTAACCGCCAGAGAGCCCTCTGGTGCCGTGGGGAGATGGGGACGCAGACAACGCCAGACGCTCCGGTATCCGGACGTCGGGGTTCGAGCCTCCTTCGGACAATACGACCGGCCTCAACGTCTCGCAGCGATGCGCGGCGCCTTGGCCAATCCATCGTCGGGAATAAGCCCGGCGGTGAATACCAGACTGGAGACCGCAATGGACCGCGCACAAAAAGCCGAGTCGATCGAGACGCTCAAGGGCGTGTTCGCCGGCGCCGGCGCCGTGGTCGTGACCCACAACCTGGGTCTGACCGTTGCGGAAATGGAAGATCTGCGTGGCCGCCTCCGCAAGGAAGCCGGCACGTTCAAGGTGGTCAAGAACCGCCTGGCGCTGAAGGCGCTCGAAGCCGCTGAAGGCAGCGACTACCACGGCCTGTTCAAGGGTCCCGTGGGCATCGCCTATGCCGACGACGCGGTGACGGCCGCCAAGGTTACCGCTGAATACGCCAAGGGCAACGACCGGTTCGTCGTCCTGGGTGGCTTCATGGGTGACAAGGTTCTGGACGCGAAGGGCGTGGAGGTTCTCTCCAAACTGCCGTCGCTGGACCAGATCCGCGCCTCGCTGCTCGGCCTGCTCAACGCTCCCGCGACCAAGGTCGCCGGCGTCGTGCAAGCGCCCGCCAGCCAACTGGCCCGGGTGTTCAGCGCCTATGCCGCCAAGGACGCCGCGTAAGCGGACCCCTGACTTTCATCTCTGCAAACCCTCTCTACTGAACCTCAATCCTCCGAAGGAAACCAACCATGGCCGACCTGTCCAAGATCGTCGAAGACCTGTCCAAACTGACCGTCCTCGAAGCCGCCGAACTGTCCAAGCTGCTGGAAGAAAAGTGGGGCGTCAGCGCCGCTGCTCCGGTCGCCATGGCCATGCCGGCCGGTGGTGGCGCTGCTCCGGCTGAAGCCGCCGAAGAGCAGACCGAGTTCACCGTCGTGCTCGTCTCGGGCGGCGACAAGAAAATCAACGTGATTAAGGAAGTTCGCGGCGTTCGCTCGGACCTGGGCCTCAAGGAAGCCAAGGACCTGGTCGAAGGCGCTCCGCAGAACGTCCTCGAGAACGTCTCCAAGCAGATCGCTGAAGAGACCAAGAAGAAGCTGGAAGAAGCCGGCGCGACCATCCAGATCAAGTAATCTGGCCCGGTCCTTCGGGACCGGATCGCAAAACTTCAGCGGGCCCGGTGGGAAACCACCGGGCCCGTATGCGTTTGGACGGGTCGGGCCGCGCCTGCCCGAAATGAACGATGATGGACGAAGGCGACGGGCGTTTGATCCGCCGCCGGTCTGCTCAGCGCCGGCGCGGGGCGTAGATGTCGGCCAGCCGGTCGCGGGTGCCCTCGATCCGGACCAGCCGCGGGTAGCGCAGGCCGTCGTGATAGTCGAAGGCGACGGTACGGAAACGGTCGCCGGACTTCAGCAGCAGTTCGATCGGGGCGGTGCCGCCCTTCGCCGCGGTCACGGCCTTGCGCAGGCCCTCGGCATCGGCGGCGATGCCGTTGACCGCCACCAGATCCCAGCCCTCGCCGATACCGAGGCGGAAGGCGGGGCTGTCCCAGCGGATATTGGACAGCCGGTTGCCGGATCCCGACAGGGTGAAGCCGAGGGAGTACTGGAAGTCGCGGGTCCAGTTGCCCTGGACCGATTTCTCGACCGGGGTCAGGCTGTCGACCCAGGTCAGCTGCCAGCCGGCGCGGGCGAGGCCGTCCAGCGGGGCGCGGGCGTCCGGGCCGACCGCATCCAGCCGGTCGCGCAGGAAGCCGGCCCAGTCATGCGGATAGACGGCGTCCAGGGCCGCGACCAGGTCCTCGAACGTATAGCCGCGCGGGGTCCAGACACCGTCGTCGACGCCGAAGAAGGCGCGGGCGAAATCGTCGAGGCTCTTGCGGTCGCGGGTGCCCTCGCGGATCAGGGTGTCGGCGTCCAGCCAGATCAGGGCGCTTTCGCGATAGTAGTCGCCGGTCCCGCGCATCCACGACGGATACTGGCCGGGGACGCGGTAGCCGAGCAGGTTGTGATTGTCGGTGTCCTGCAGCGCCCGCCACTGACGACCGGGCTGGGCGTCATAGAAGCCGGCGACGGCCGCCAGGTTGGCGACCGCCACCTCGCGCGTGACCAGGCCCGAGCGGGCCGACAGCACATCGCCCCAGTATTCGGTCTGGCCCTCATAGACCCACAGCAGGGTGTTCTGGCTGGGCACATTGTAGTTGGCGGTCAGCTCGTCGGCCGGACGGCGGAATTTGCCGTTCCAGGAGTGGGCGTATTCGTGCGGCAGCAGGCCGCGATCGCCGGCGCTGGCGCTCCAGTTGGTGAAGAATTCGGGGCTGACGGTATTTTCGGACGAGCGGTGATGCTCCAGGCCGATGCCGCCCAGCTGGCGGGTCATGGCGACGAGGAATTCGTACCGGTCAAAATGGCGCGACGCGAACAGGCGGTCGGCCTGGGTGACGAGGTTCCCGTACAGGGCCAGCTGGTCGGCGGTCGGGGCGATGTTTTCGGCCGAGTCGGCGACGATGTTCAGATGGACGCTGTCACCGGTCGGGTCGATGTCGATGCGGCGGAAATGGGCCCCGGCGAACATCGGGCTGTCGACCAGGGTGTAGAGGTCGGTGGGTTCGAAGCTGGCCACCCCGTCCGTGAAGCTGTCGGTGGTCAGGGCCGTGCCGTAGTTCCAGCCGTCCGGCAGGCGGATCGAGGCGGCGACCTGGATCTGGTTGGCGAAATAGCCGGCCGGATAGAGGATGGCCTTTTCCCACTCCATATTGACGATCGACGGCGTCATCACGACCCGCCATTCGCTGTGGTCCGGCTGGGTCAGCCACTGGAAGTCGACGGCGATTTCGGTAACGCCGGCGGGAATGTCGAGGTGGAAGGCATAGGGATCGAGGGTGTCGCGCAGCCATTCGATGCGCTGGCCGCCGCCGGTGACCGTCAGGCCGGCCACCAGCTGGATCGGGCCGGTGCCCGCATGGTTGCCCGGCAGGAAGCGCGGATACAGCAGGGTCATCGGCCCGGGGCTGACCGGGACGGTCTGGTGCACCGAGATGATGCGGTGTTCGAGGTCAGTGGCATCGGCCCGGTACCGGATCACGCCCGGATAGGGTTTGTCCTCGGGCGCGGGGATGACCGGCTGGGCCCGGGGCAGGGCGAGGGGGGCCTCGCGCGCGTCGGAGATCCAGGGCGTGCCGGGGCTCTGGGCCAGGGCGGGCAGGGCCGCGGTCGTCAGCAGCAGGGCCAGGACGGTGGCGGGCAGGCGGGGGTGGGGCATGGAGTCTCGCGCGCGGTGGTAAGGACGGGACGGGAGGATCAGGCGGGAGGCAGGACAGCCAGCAGTTCGACCGTGAACAACAGGGTGGAGTTGGGCGGCAGTTCGTCGCCGCCGACCCAGCGCTCGCCGTAGCCCAGGGCGGCCGGGATGACGAATTCGAATCGCTCGCCCTCACGCATCAGGGCCACGCCCTCGGTCCAGCCCTTGATGACGCGGTTGAGGGGGAATTCGGCGGGCTCGCCGCGGGCCCAGGAGCCGTCGAACGCGCGACCGTCGATGAAGGTGCCGCGATAGTGGACCCGGACGGTGTCGGTGGCGACCGGCTGTCGGCCTCCGGGACGGGCGGCGCTGATGCGACGGTACTGCAGGCCGGAGGCGGTGGTGGTCCAGCCGGGGCGTTCGGCGTTCCAGGCCAGATAGGCGGTATTGCCGGCGTTCCAGCCCGCCTGGCTGGCCTCGCCGACCGGCGGGCGGACGTCGGAGGTCGGTGCCCCCATCGGCCCGGGCGCGGTGGCGCAGGCGGCGAGGGTCAGGGCGGTGGCGGCGATCAGGAGGACAGGTTTCATCCGGTGACGCTAGCACCGGTCCGCGGGTTCAGGAACATGAGGACCGGGCGGACGCGCGAAATCATGGTTGATCGCCATAAGGCAAGAACTTTCTTCATCCGGCCTTTATTTCGTCGGAAAAGCGAGTATACGTCCCGGTTCCGCACAACTCAGTATGAGTCCGCGCGTAGCGCCGAGGCCTGGTCCGTTGCCCTCCGACCAGTGCGAAGGCGCGCTCCTCCCCAAGGGAGCTCTACATTGCTGGTGCCCTGGTCCCTCGGGATCGAGGGTGGGCGCCGAGAAACCGAAGCCGCGACAGCGCACCCGTGCGCCGGCGCGGCTGCTGCTGCATTTGACGCAGGGGTTGCCGTCCACCGACGGAGCCTCGCGCGGATTGGGAAACAAGAATGGCCAACACCACAGACGGTCTCGCCCTGAACGGTCAGATCGCCCTCGCCACGTCCTTCACCGGCAAGAAGCGCATCCGCAAATCCTTCGGGCGCATCCCCGAGGCGGTGAAGATGCCGAACCTGATCGAGGTTCAGCGCGCCTCCTACGAACAGTTCCTGCAGCGCGACGTCCTGACGGGACCGCGCAAGGACCAGGGCATCGAGGCGGTCTTCAAGTCGGTGTTCCCGATCAAGGACTTCAACGAACGCGCCGTGCTGGAGTATGTCTCCTACGAGTTCGAACAGCCGAAATACGACGTCGAGGAGTGCATCCAGCGCGACATGACCTATGCCGCGCCGCTGAAGGTCAAGCTGCGCCTGATCGTGTTCGAGGCTGACGAGGAAACCGGCGCCCGTTCGGTCAAGGACATCAAGGAGCAGGACGTCTATATGGGGGATATCCCCCTGATGACGGACAAGGGCACCTTTGTCGTCAACGGCACCGAGCGCGTGATCGTCTCGCAGATGCACCGTTCGCCGGGCGTCTTCTTCGACCACGACAAGGGCAAGACCCACTCGTCGGGCAAGCTGCTGTTCGCCGCCCGCGTGATTCCGTACCGCGGTTCGTGGCTCGATTTCGAGTTCGATGCCAAGGACGTCGTCTACGTCCGTATCGACCGTCGCCGCAAACTGCCGGCCACCACCTTCCTCTATGCCCTGGGCATGGACGGCGAGGAGATCCTGCGCACCTTCTACGAGACCGTGCCCTACGAGAAGCGCGGCGAAGGCTGGGTCACCCCCTACAAGGCCGAACGCTGGAAGGGTGTGAAGCCCGAGTTTGACCTCGTCGACGCCGACACCGGTGAAGTCGTGGCCCAGGCCGGGATGAAGATCAGCGCCCGCGCCGCCAAGAAGCTGGCTGACGGCGGCCTGAAGTCGCTGTCGCTGGCGGCTGACGCCCTGCTGACCAAGTACCTGGCCTCCGACGCCGTCAACTACGAGACCGGCGAGATCTATGTCGAGGCCGGCGACGAGCTGGACGCCGAGTCGATCGCCCTGCTGGAAGAGCGCGGCTTCACCACCATCGACGTGCTGGACATCGACCACGTCACGGTCGGCGCCTATATGCGCAACACCCTGCGGGTGGACAAGAACAGCGCCCGCGAGGACGCCCTGTTCGACGTCTATCGCGTGATGCGTCCGGGCGAGCCGCCCACCCCCGAAGCCGCCGAAGCCATGTTCAACTCGCTGTTCTTCGACAGCGAACGCTACGACCTGTCGGCCGTCGGCCGGGTCAAGATGAACATGCGCCTCGAGCTGGACGTCTCGGACGAGATCCGCGTCCTGCGCAAGGATGACGTGCTGGAAGTACTGAAGATCCTGGTCGGCCTGAAGGACGGCCGCGGCGAGATCGACGACATCGACAACCTCGGCAACCGCCGGGTGCGTTCGGTCGGCGAGCTGCTGGAGAACCAGTACCGCGTCGGCCTGCTGCGCATGGAGCGGGCGATCAAGGAACGGATGTCGTCGGTCGATATCGACACGGTGATGCCGCACGACCTGATCAACGCCAAGCCGGCCGCCGCCTCGGTGCGCGAATTCTTCGGCTCGTCGCAGCTGTCGCAGTTCATGGACCAGACCAATCCGCTGTCCGAGATCACCCACAAGCGTCGCCTTTCGGCGCTTGGCCCGGGCGGTCTGACGCGCGAGCGCGCCGGCTTCGAGGTCCGGGACGTGCACCCGACCCACTACGGCCGCATCTGCCCCATCGAGACCCCGGAAGGCCCGAACATCGGCCTGATCAACTCGCTGGCGACCCATGCGCGGGTCAATAAATACGGCTTCATCGAGAGCCCCTACCGGCGCGTGAAGGACGGCAAGGCCACGGACGAGGTGGTCTACATCTCGGCCATGGAGGAGTCGAAATACACGATCGCCCAGGCCAATATTGTCCTGAACAAGGGCGAGATCGTCGAGGACCTGGTCCCCGGCCGGATCAACGGCGAATCCCAGCTGCTGATCAAGGGCGACGTCGACATGATGGACGTGTCGCCGAAACAGGTGGTTTCGGTCGCCGCGGCCCTGATCCCCTTCCTGGAAAACGATGACGCCAACCGGGCCCTGATGGGCGCGAACATGCAGCGTCAGGCCGTGCCGCTGGTCCAGTCGGATGCGCCGCTGGTCGGCACCGGTATGGAATCGGTGGTCGCCGTCGACTCCGGTGCCGTGGTCGTGGCCCGTCGTGACGGTGTCGTCGAACAGATCGACGGGACGCGGATCGTGGTCCGCGCGACCAACGAACTGGACGCCGGCCGTTCGGGCGTCGACATCTATCGCCTGTCGAAATTCCAGCGTTCCAACCAGTCGACCTGCATCAACCAGCGCCCGATCGTGCGCGTGGGCGATGAGGTCAAGGTCGGTGACGTGATCGCCGACGGTCCGTCGACGGACCTGGGTGAACTGGCCCTGGGGCGCAACGCCCTCGTCGCCTTCATGCCCTGGAACGGCTACAACTTCGAGGACTCGATCCTGATCTCGGAGCGCATCGTGCGCGACGACGTCTTCACCTCGATCCACATCGACGAGTTCGAGGTGATGGCCCGCGACACCAAGCTGGGTCCGGAAGAAATCACCCGCGACATCCCCAACGTCGGCGAGGAGGCCCTGCGCAACCTCGACGAGGCGGGCATCGTGGCCATCGGTGCCGAGGTCCAGCCGGGCGACATCCTGTGCGGCAAGGTCACGCCCAAGGGCGAGAGCCCGATGACCCCGGAAGAGAAGCTGCTGCGCGCCATCTTCGGCGAGAAGGCTTCCGACGTCCGTGACACCAGCCTGCGTCTGCCGCCCGGCGTCGCCGGCACGGTCGTCGACGTGCGCGTGTTCAACCGTCACGGCGTCGACAAGGACGAGCGGGCCATCGCCATCGAGCGTTCGGAAATCGAACGCCTCGGCAAGGACCGCGACGACGAACTCGCGATCCTGGAGCGCAACGTCTACGGCCGCCTGCAGCCGCTGCTTCTGGGCAAGAACGCCGTCTCGGGTCCGAAGGGCCTGGGCCGCGGCGTCGTCACCGCCGAGAAGATGGCCGAGCTGTCGCGCGGTCTGTGGTGGCAGATCGCCCTCGACGACGAGAAGGCGATGGGCGAGCTGGAGGCCATGAAGAAGCAGTTCGAGGACGCCCGCAAAGCCCTCGACCGCCGCTTCGAGGACAAGGTCGAGAAGCTGCAGCGCGGCGACGAACTGCCCCCGGGCGTGATGAAGATGGTCAAGGTCTTCGTGGCCGTGAAGCGCAAGCTTCAGCCCGGCGACAAGATGGCCGGCCGTCACGGCAACAAGGGGGTCATCTCCAAGATCCTGCCGATCGAGGACATGCCCCACCTGGCTGACGGGACCTCGGTCGACGTCGTTCTGAACCCGCTGGGCGTGCCGTCGCGCATGAACATCGGCCAGATCTTCGAAACCCACCTGGGTTGGGCCGCTGCCGGTCTCGGCAAGCAGATCCAGGGTCTTCTGGAGGCCTGGCAACAGGGCGGCCAGAAGCAGGCACTGATCGATCACCTGTCCGACGTCTACGGCAAGGACACGCCGCTGCCGCAGGACGAGGAAGACCTGATCGAGCTGGCCCGCAACCTGTCCAAGGGCGTGCCGTTCGCCACCCCGGTGTTCGACGGTGCGCACATCGTCGACATCGAGGACCTGCTGGAGAAGGCGGGTCTGGATCGCTCGGGCCAGTCGGTCGTCTACGACGGCCAGACCGGCGAGCAGTTCAAGCGTCCGGTCACGGTCGGCTACATCTACATGCTGAAGCTGCACCACCTGGTCGACGACAAGATCCACGCCCGTTCGATCGGACCGTACTCGCTGGTCACCCAGCAGCCGCTGGGCGGCAAGGCCCAGTTCGGCGGTCAGCGCTTCGGGGAGATGGAGGTCTGGGCACTCGAGGCCTACGGCGCCGCCTACACCCTGCAGGAGATGCTGACGGTCAAATCCGATGACGTCGCCGGCCGGACCAAGGTCTATGAGGCGATCGTCCGCGGCGATGACAGCTTCGAGGCGGGCATTCCCGAGAGCTTCAACGTGCTCATCAAGGAAATGCGCTCGCTGGGTCTGAACGTAGAGCTGGAGAACAGCTGACCGACCGAATGATCCCTCTCCGCGCAAGCGGGGAGGGACGGTCTTTCGCTTTTCTCCCTCAATGAATTTTGGCGGGTAACCCCGCAGAAGGAATCAAGATGAACCAGGAAGTCCTGAACATCTTCAACCCGCTCCCGGTCACTCCGACCTTCGACCAGATCAAGATCGCCCTGGCGTCGCCGGAGAAGATCCGCTCGTGGTCGTTCGGTGAGATCAAGAAGCCGGAAACCATCAACTACCGCACGTTCAAGCCCGAGCGTGACGGCCTGTTCTGCGCCCGTATCTTTGGCCCGACCAAGGACTACGAATGCCTGTGCGGCAAGTACAAGCGCATGAAGTACAAGGGCATTATCTGCGAGAAATGCGGCGTTGAGGTCACCCTGGCCCGCGTGCGGCGCGAGCGGATGGGCCATATCGAACTGGCCAGCCCGACCGCCCACATCTGGTTCCTGAAGTCGCTGCCGTCGCGCATCTCGCTGATGCTGGACATGGCCCTGAAGGACGTCGAGCGGGTTCTGTATTTCGAGAACTACATCGTCACCGAGCCGGGCCTGACCCCGCTGAAGCAGGGCCAGCTCCTGACGGAAGACGAGTACTACCGGTACCAGGACGAGTTCGGCGATGACGGCTTCACCGCCGAGATCGGCGCCGAGGCCGTGCGCAACCTGCTGATGGGTATCGACCTCAACGCCGAGGCCGAGCGTCACCGCGGCGAGCTGGCCGACAGCCCGTCGGAGATGAAGGCCAAGAAGGCGTCCAAGCGCCTGAAGCTGATCGAGGCCTTCCTCGACTCGGGCAACAAGCCCGAGTGGATGGTGCTGACGGTCGTTCCGGTCATCCCGCCGGAACTGCGTCCGCTGGTGCCGCTGGACGGCGGCCGTTTCGCCACCTCGGACCTGAACGACCTGTATCGCCGGGTCATCAACCGGAACAACCGCCTGAAGCGCCTGATGGAGCTGCGCGCGCCGGACATCATCATCCGCAACGAAAAGCGGATGCTGCAGGAATCGGTCGACGCCCTGTTCGACAACGGCCGTCGCGGCCGGGTCATCACCGGTGCCAACAAACGCCCGCTGAAGTCGCTGGCCGACATGCTCAAGGGCAAGCAGGGCCGCTTCCGTCAGAACCTGCTGGGCAAGCGCGTCGACTATTCGGGCCGTTCGGTCATCGTCGTGGGTCCGGACCTGAAGCTGCACGAGTGCGGCCTGCCCAAGAAGATGGCGCTCGAGCTGTTCAAGCCGTTCATCTATGCGCGCCTTGACGCCAAGGGCCTGTCGGGCACCGTCAAACAGTCCAAGCGTATGGTCGAGCGCGAACAGCCCCAGGTGTGGGACATCCTCGAAGAGGTGATCCGCGAACACCCGGTCATGCTGAACCGCGCGCCCACGCTGCACCGTCTGGGCATCCAGGCGTTCGAGCCGAAGCTGATCGAGGGCAAGGCCATCCAGCTGCACCCGCTGGTCTGCGCCGCGTTCAACGCTGACTTCGACGGCGACCAGATGGCCGTTCACGTCCCGCTGAGCCTCGAGGCCCAGCTGGAAGCGCGCGTGCTGATGATGTCGACCAACAACATCCTGTCGCCCGCCAACGGCAAGCCGATCATCGTGCCCTCGCAGGATATCGTGCTGGGTCTGTACTACCTGTCGCTGGTCAAGGACGGTGAGCCGGGTGAAGGCAAGCTGTTCGCCAACATGGGCGAGATCGATGCGGCCCTCGACGGCGGCGTCGTGTCCCTGCACACCAAGATCAAGGCGCGCTGGACCGAACAGGACGCCGACGGCAAGGTCGTGACCAGGGTCATCGACAGCACGCCGGGCCGGATGAAGCTGGGTGCCCTGCTGCCGCAGAACCCGAACGTCGGCTATCGCCTGCTCGAGAAGAACCTGACCAAGAAGGAAATCGGCAATCTGATCGACGTGGTCTATCGCCACTGCGGTCAGAAGGCGACGGTGATCTTCGCCGACCAGATGATGGGCCTGGGCTTCCGTGAAGCCGCCAAGGCCGGCATTTCGTTCGGCAAGGACGACATCGTGATCCCGGCCAAGAAGGTCGAGATCGTCGCTGAAACCCGCACCCTGGTCGAGGAATACGAGCAACAGTACGCCGACGGCCTGATCACCAAGGGCGAGAAGTACAACAAGGTCGTTGACGCCTGGGCCAAGGCCACGGACCGGGTCGCCGACGAGATGATGGCCGAGATCGCGCAGCCGCGCGTCCTGCTCAAGGGGCAGGCCCCGGACATCAACTCGGTGTTCATGATGGCCAACTCGGGGGCCCGGGGTTCACAGGCCCAGATGAAGCAGCTGGGCGGCATGCGCGGCCTGATGGCCAAGCCCTCGGGCGAGATCATCGAGACCCCGATCGTGTCGAACTTCAAGGAAGGCCTGACCGTCCTTGAATACTTCAACTCCACCCACGGTGCCCGTAAGGGTCTGGCCGACACCGCGCTGAAGACCGCCAACTCGGGTTATCTGACCCGTCGTCTGGTGGACGTGGCGCAGGATTCGATCGTCACCGAGGAGGACTGCGGTTCGACCCGGGGCATCACCCTGCGTGCCGTGGTCGAGGGCGGTGACGTCCTCGTCTCCCTGGGCCAGCGGGTCCTGGGTCGCTATGCGGCCGAGGACATCAAGGAGCCGGGTGGCGACAAGGTCCTGTTCAAGGCCGACACCTATCTGGAAGAGGAGGAGGTCGACCTGCTCGACGCCGCCGGCGTCCAGTCGGTCAAGGTCCGCTCGGGCCTGACCTGTGAGGCCGAGGCCGGTATCTGCGGCATGTGCTACGGCCGAGACCTGGCCCGCGGCACCAACGTCAACATCGGCGAGGCGGTCGGCGTTATCGCCGCCCAGTCGATCGGCGAGCCCGGCACCCAGCTGACGATGCGGACCTTCCACATCGGCGGTACGGCCCAGGTGGCGGAAACCTCCTTCTACGAGGCGACCAACCCCGGGACCGTCCGGATCTCGGGCCCGACCGTCAAGGCGGCGCACGGCGATCTGGTGGCGATGAGCCGCAACGTCGTGGTCACCATCGTCGTCGACGGCAAGGATCGCGAAAGCCACAAGGTCCCCTACGGTGCCCGCCTGCGGGTCGTGGACGGGGCCGAGGCCAAGAAGAACCAGCGTCTGGCCGAGTGGGACCCCTATACCAGCCCGATCCTGACCGAGGTCGGCGGCGCGATCCGCTTCGAGGACCTGGTCGAGGGCCTGTCCGTCAAGGAAGAGACCGACGAGGCCACGGGTATCGCCCAGCGCGTCGTTTCCGACTGGCGCGCCAGCCCGCGGGGAGCCGATCTGCGCCCCGCGCTCGGCGTCATCAACGGCGAGACCTATGCCAAGCTGGCCTCGGGTTCGGAAGCCCGTTACCTGCTGCCGGTCGGCGCGGTTCTGTCCGTGTCCAACGGTGACCAGGTCAAGCCGGGCGAGGTCATCGCCCGTGTCCCGACCGAGGGTGCCAAGACCCGCGACATCACCGGCGGTCTGCCGCGGGTGGCCGAGCTGTTCGAGGCCCGTCGTCCCAAGGACTGTGCGGTCATCGCCGAGATGGACGGCCGCGTCGAATTCGGGCGCGACTACAAGAACAAGCGCCGCATCAAGATCACGCCGGAGCCGGATGCCGATGGCAACCAGGCCGAGCCCGTCGAGTTCCTGATCCCGAAGGGCAAACACATCTCCGTCCACGACGGCGATCTGATCCAGAAGGGCGACTACATCATCGACGGCAACCCGGATCCGCACGATCTGCTGCGTATCCAGGGCGTCGAGGCGCTGGCGGAATACCTCGTCAACGAAGTGCAGGAAGTCTATCGCCTCCAGGGCGTGCCGATTAACGACAAGCACATCGAGGTCATCGTCCGTCAGATGCTGCAGAAGGTCGAGATCCTCGACTCCGGCGAGACCACCCTGATCCGTGGCGACACGGTCGAGGTTGCCGAGGCCGTGGCCGAGAACCTCAAGGTCGAGAAGCGCAAGGGCCGTCAGGCCATCACCCAGCCGGTCCTGCTGGGCATCACCAAGGCGTCGCTGCAGACCCGCAGCTTCATCTCGGCGGCGTCCTTCCAGGAGACCACCCGCGTCCTCACCGACGCCTCGGTCAACGGCAAGGTCGATACGCTGGAAGGCCTGAAGGAGAACGTCATCGTCGGCCGCCTGATCCCGGCGGGTACCGGGGCCTATCTCCGCAGCCTGCAGAAGATCGCCAACGAGCGTGACGCCAAGCTGACCAAGGTCCGCGAGGCCGCGGTCGAGCCTCTGCCGGCCGATCTGGCGCTGGAGCTGGAGAGCAGCGAGGGCTGATCCCGGGTCGAGCCCGGGATGACGATCCAAACGTGAAGAGGGCGGCTCCGGTGACGGGGCCGCTCTTTTTCTTTTGGGCGCTAACACTCGGCCCGCGGGGCCTCGCTGCTTGAGCGCGTGTTGCGGGGCGCTGACGCCCGGCCCGCGGGGCCTCGCTGCTTGAGCGCGTGTTGCGGGGCGCTAACGCCCGGCCCGCGGGGCCTCGCTGCTTGAGCGCGTGTTCCGGGCGCTAACGCCCGGCCCGCGGGGCCTCGCTGCTTGAGCGTGGTCGCCGGGGTCTAGTCCCGGGGGCCGTCGCGGCGGTTGGTGCGGATGTTCTCGGTCGAGTCGGGACGCAGGGAGGGATCCAGATGGGCCCCGGCGACGCCCATGCCGAAATTCGAGCCGACCCCGTCCTGGGGGCCGACGATGCCGATACTGCCCGAGGCGGGGCGACGCAGACTCTCATAGGCGGCCAGGGCCCGGGCCCCCTCGGCGGCGAAGCGGGCGTCGCGTGCCGGATTGCCGGTGCCGCGGATCGGGGCGGCCCCAAGGGCCGCGGCGCCGAAGCGCGCGTCACAGGCGGCCTGTTCGGCCGGGGTCAACCGACCGGGCGGCAGGCTGCAGCCGCCGGCGCGCAGGGCCGGGCCGGTGCCCGCGACCTGCGGCCGGACGCGCCAGCTGTCGTCGATGGGCGGTGCGCCCGGGGCCGGCAGGGCCAGACGGGGCACCGGCGGGGCCGGGCGGGTCTCGTCCTCGTCCGGTTTGCGCGGGGAGGGGGCGACGGTCGCCGCCGCGCTGATCTGTTCCGGGGCCGCGGCGCGCGGGGGCGTCGGCACCCGGACCCGCTCACCGGGCAGCAGGGGGCGCGGCTCCAGCTGCAGCGGGATGAAGACGCGCGGCGTGGCGACGGGATCGAGCCCGCCGACGCCGACGGCGGTCAGGGCCAGATAGCCGAGCACCAGACCGTGCAGGGCCAGCGATGCGGCGACGAGAGCCGGCTTGCGCCAGCCGTCACGTCCCGGTTGTCGCAGCCCCGCCAGCACGTCCATTGATCCCCCGTCCGTATCGGGTCACACATGACGGGGTGAGCGTGGCGGTATTGGGGCTGGTTGCCGCTCGGGCAGGAGGCTGGGGTATGTATCGACTTGCAGGGATCGCGGTCTGTCTGGCTACGCTGACGGTCTGCGCCACGCCGGCCTGGGGAATCGCCCCGCCGCCGCGATGCCGTCAGGTGGATGAGGCTGTCGTTGTGGTCGCCTGCATCGCCCAGGCCGACGGGACAGTGGCCGAATGCGAGGTCGTTCGTGAGACGGCACCGGGCTGTGGATTCGCCGAACAGGCCATCGCCGGGGCCGCCAAGGCAAGGCTTGGGTCCAACCAGACATGGCAGCCCGGCGAGAGGATCGAGTTTACGATGCTGTTCCGCAACCCGTGACAGCCCCACGCTTGACCTGACGACGGTCAAAGCGTAAACGGCGCGGACTTTCGAGGACTGTCGGTTCGCCGCCGGTCCGGGATCGTGACAATTTAGCGGACGGGCTGTGCCCGCCGGAACGCCCGAAGCGCGCGTTCCGGTTTTTTCGTTTGGTCGCGACCCTTCTCGGAAACCAAACCCCGGGGGTCGCCGTCAGGCGGTCTCCAAAAGAAGGCATCCGAGGCGCCCCGGCCGACAGGCACACGCCTCCATCGATTGAAAGAGACGAGTTCTTAATGCCCACGATCAACCAGCTGATCCGCAAGCCGCGCCAACCCAAGCCGGTCCGTAACAAGGTTCCGGCCCTGAAGGGTTGCCCGCAACGCCGCGGCGTCTGCACCCGCGTCTATACGACGACCCCGAAGAAGCCCAACTCGGCTCTGCGTAAGGTTGCCAAGGTTCGTCTGACCACCGGCATCGAAGCCGTGTGCTACATCCCCGGCGAGGGCCACAATCTGCAGGAGCACTCGGTTGTGCTGATCCGCGGCGGCCGCGTCAAAGACCTTCCCGGCGTGCGCTACCACATCCTGCGCGGCGTGCTCGATACGCAAGGCGTCAAGGACCGCAAGCAGCGTCGCTCGCACTACGGCACCAAGCGCCCGAAATAAGCGACCGCTTCATCCCATTCGCCGGTTTCCACCGGCCGTCCGACACCGATTTAGAAGGCCAACTCCATGTCCCGTCGTCACCGCGCCCAGAAGCGCGAAGTTCTGCCGGATCCCAAGTTCAAGGATCTGATCGTCACCAAATTCATGAATTACGTCATGTACGAGGGCAAGAAGGCCGTCGCCGAGAACATCGTCTACGGGGCTTTCGAGATCCTGGCCGACAAGAAGAAAGAGCAGGAGCCGGTCGTGACCTTCCACACCGCGCTCGACAACGTGGCCCCGGCCGTCGAAGTCCGCTCGCGTCGCGTCGGTGGTGCCACCTATCAGGTTCCGGTCGAGGTTCGCCCCGAGCGTCGCCGCGCCCTGGCCATCCGCTGGCTGGTCAACGCCGCGCGCAAGCGTGGTGAGAACACCATGACCGAGAAGCTGGCCGCCGAGCTGCTGGACGCCTCGAACAACCGCGGTACCGCGGTCAAGAAGCGCGAAGACACCCACAAGATGGCCGAAGCGAACCGCGCCTTCAGCCACTATCGCTGGTAGGCGCCTTCAAAGCGCCCACTAGAATTCCTATCTGAGGCTATCGGGCGCGGGCGGTTTGCGATAAATCGCCCGCGCTTGATTACCCGCACAGACCGATATTTCCCGAGGGCGCGAAACGCGTCCTGATCTCACTTCAAGGCACGCTTTCATGGCCCGCATCAACAAGATCGAGGATTACCGCAACTTCGGCATCATGGCCCACATCGACGCGGGCAAGACGACGACGACCGAGCGGATCCTTTACTACACCGGCAAGTCCCACAAGATCGGCGAAGTCCACGACGGCGCCGCCACCATGGACTGGATGGACCAGGAGCAGGAGCGCGGCATCACCATCACGTCCGCCG
>CAXBHG010000031.1:0-18589 GCA_963975385.1 uncultured Brevundimonas sp. | reverse complement strand
CCGCCACGCACTGCCCGATGATGGCGGTCCTGCGAACTCGGGACCGGGACCGGGATCGCCGCCGGACAGGATGCCGGGGTGTCGCCAGCGATCAACCCTCCGCCCGTATGATGACCGCTGTCGGCAGCGGGCGACGCCTGAGACGGTCCAGGCTCGTCCTGTCTGGCGTCTCTGAAGCCCGGACCGGGGACGCCTTGTGACGAGCCTGCCGGAACCGTGCGTCGACCCCCGATCTGCAAAGTTTTGCAGCAATCCGCCCGCCGCGGCCTGAATAAATAAGCTTTTAAATCAAATCATTCATGGCCCAGCGACCATGACACGGTCATTTTGGTTGCCGATTTTTGCAGGTAATGGCAGCGTGAGCGCAGGGAGAGGGTCATGAAGCACAAGGCGACCTGGGCCGCGATCGCCGCGGGATGTCTGATGACCCTGGGCGCGGCCCCGTGCCGGGCCGCCGAAACCGATGCCTTCTGGCGCAACGCCACGGTCTATTTCCTCATGACCGACCGGTTCGCCAACGGTGAGCCGGCCAACGACACCGCCTACGGCCGGGTGGCTGACGGCGACCCCCTCCGCTCCTTTTCCGGCGGCGATCTGCGGGGCGTGATCCAGAAGCTGGATGACGGCTATTTCCGCGATCTGGGTGTGACCGCGATCTGGACCACGCCGGTGATCCAGCAGGTGCGCCAGCCGCATCAGGAATACGGGCGCTCCTACGCCTTCCACGGCTACTGGCCGAAGGACTGGACGGCGGTCGATGACGCCTTTGGCACCGAGGCGGACTTTGCCGAGATGGTCCGGCGCGCCCACGACCAGGGCATTCGCGTGTTGGTCGACGTCATTATCAACCACGCCGGCCCGCCGATCGGCGGCGACGACCCGGCCTGGCCGAGCGACTGGGTCCGGACCGAGCCGACCTGCGATTATCAATCCTTCGCCGGCACGGCGACCTGCCTGATCGTCCCGGCCCTGCAGGACATCCGCACCGACTCCGACACCCCCGTGGACCTGCCGCCCTTCCTGGTCGACAAATGGCGCGCGGAAGGCCGCCTGGAGCAGGAAGTCGCTGAAATCGATGCCTTTTTCATCCGCACCGGCTATCCGAGGGCACCCCGCTACTACCTCATCAAATGGCTGACGGACTGGGTGCGGGAATACGGCGTCGACGGATTCCGGGTCGACACCGCCAAACATGTCGAGCCGGAGGTGTGGGCGGCCCTCAAGGCGGAAGCCGAACGGGCCCATGCGGAGTGGACGTCCAGCCATCCCGAGGCGCTCGGCGAGGACCGGGAATTCTACATGGTCGGCGAGGTGTTCAACTTCGGTCTGGCGAATTTCCAGAAGTCCGTCGGGCGCGCCTACGATTTTGGCGATCGACGCGTCGACTTCTTCGACCATGGCTTCGACGCCCTGATCAACATGGGGTTCCCGACCCATGCACGGGCCCCCATGCCGGAACTGTTCGACCAGTATGCCGCCGAGTTCGCGACGACCTTCTCGGGACGCGGCATGCTGAACTACATTTCCTCGCACGACGACATGGAGCCGCTGGATCCCGAGCGGACCAACCCGTTCGACAATGCAACCAGGCTGATGCTCGCCCCCGGCGCCGTCCAGATTTATTATGGTGACGAGCTCAGCCGCCCGCTTGTCGCAGGGGGAACCAGCGGGGATGCCCGCCTGCGTACATCGATGAACTGGTCGGTCGCCGAGAGCCCCGAAGGTCAGGCGATCCTTGCACACTGGCAGCGGCTCGGGCGGTTCCGGCAGCGGCATCTGGCGGTCGGTGCCGGCCGACATCAGGTGCTGTCCGAAGCCCCCTACGCCTTCTCCCGCGTGCTCGATGAGGCAGGCATGAAGGATCGCATCGTCGCCGCCCATTCCGCCGCCGCGCCCTTCACCCAGGTGCCATCCGGTGCGGTGTTCGCCGACGGCACCGCCGTCCGCGACGCCTATGCCGGAGACCTGTGCCGGGTCGCCGGGGGGCAGATCACCTGCCCGACCCCCCGTACCCTGTCCTTGTTCGAGGCCGCCGATGCGCCGTGAGGTTCGACAAGCACCGCCCGCCCAGGCCCCGTCGGGTGTAGCCCCGGGCCTTGGCCGGGCCCTGGTCGGACTGATCTCGGCTGGCGTGCTAGGCGGTTGTGCGACTCTCACGGCCACCCCGGTCGACCGCTGCACCGCCCCGCCGCTCGGCGATGAGCGCCTGTATCTGCGCGGCACGATGAGCGGCTGGTCGGCGGCCGAAGACTACGCGATGACCTGGGACTGTAACGCCTATGTCGTGACGACCGAGCTGCAGGGCACCCAGGAATTCAAGATCGCAGACGCCAACTGGGCCCCAGGGTCGACCTTCGCCGCCCCGCGCGGGCCGGAGGCCGAGCGTGGTGTGATCGCGCGCGCCGACGCCGGCGGAACTGACAACATTCGCCTTCGGTTCGACGGCTGGAGCACGCTCCGCCTGCGGCTGGATGGAGACCAGCCGGCCCTCGTCCTCACCCGCGTCGCGCCGCAAGTCGCGCCGCTGTCCGACCCGCGGGCCGGGGCGCTGCGGCACGACAGTCGACTGGCCCGCCACAGGTCGCCGTTCGGCGCGGTCCCGGACGGGACAGAGGTCGAGTTTGCGCTGGACGGACCGCCCGCCGTGGACAGCGCGACCCTCGTGATCGAGCACCGCCGGCTTGAGGGCAATCAGGAGGTTCTGGCCTACGAATTGGCCGACCGCATTCCGCTGGTCCGCGGTGCCGACGGCCGCTGGTCGGCGCGACGCACCTTCGACGCCCCCGGCACCTACGGTTACTGGTTCGAGGTCGAGATCGGCGGGCAGCGGTTCGCCTATCAAAACAACTCTGCGCCGATCTACTGGACGCGCGAACGCGGGGCCAATGGCGAAGGCGTCGCGGCCGATCTGCCGGAGGACCCCGGTGCCATTCGCCGCTTCCGGCTGACCGTGCACGCGCGCGACTTCACGGTGCCGGCGTGGGCGCAGCAGGCCGTCTGGTACTATGTCTTTCCGGAGCGGTTCCGTAATGGTGATCCGTCCAATGATCCCCGGCCAGCGCCGGGCACGTTTCAGGACCAGTCGGTGGAGAGTCATGCCGGGTGGACTGAACGGCCCTTCCGTCCGGGTTCCGGCGACGGCTCTGATGCTCTCGGCGGCAACGACGTCTTTGGCGGCGATCTGGCCGGGATCATCGAAAAGCTGGATCACCTCGCCGACCTCGGTACCAACGCCCTCTACATGACCCCGATCTTCACGGCGGCCAGCAATCACAAGTACGACACGGCCGACTATCGCAATGTCGACCCCGCCTTTGGCACCAATACCGACTTCGAGCGACTGACGCGGGAAGCTGCCCTGCGGGGAATCCGGGTGGTCGTCGACGCCTCGTTCAATCACACGGGGTGGGACAGCCTCTATTTCGACCGCTTTGCCAAACACCCCGGCGTCGGTGCCCTGGAAGGCGGCGAGGTTCGGACCGACAGCCCGTTCGCCGACTGGTACCATCTTGATCCGAACCCGGCCGACCCTGACGATCGCTACCGGGGCTGGACCGGGGTCCGGGATTTGCCGGAACTGAACGAGGCCTCGCCCTCCTATCGCGCCTTTGCCTACGGCTCTGACGACTCGATCAGCCGTCTGTGGCTGGATCGCGGGGCCGCGGGCTGGCGGATGGACGTAGCCCCCTGGGTGCCGGACGACTTCTGGCGCGAATGGCGCACGGCGGTGAAGGCCCACGACCCCGGCGCAATCACCATCGCAGAAGCCTGGTTCGAAGCCTCCAAATATTTTGTCGGCGACACCTTCGACGCCACCATGAACTATGTGTTCCGCAATGCGGTGCTGGATATCGCCGCAGGCGGCGACGTGGTCGGCAACTATCGCAACATCGAACTGCTGCGCGAACTCTACCCCGCCGCCTCCCTGCGCGCCTCACTGAACCTGCTGTCGACCCATGACACGGCACGGAGCCTGTGGCTGCTCGGCGATCATGGCGACGATGCCGAGCGAGCGAACGAGGCCAGGCGTCGCTATCTGCTCGCGGTGCTGATGCAGGTGGCCTGGCCCGGCGCGCCGACGGTCTTCTACGGCGATGAAGTCGGGGTCACCGGCGGCGAGGATCCCGACAACCGTCGTACCTTCCCCTGGGCGGATGAGGGCGGCGAGCCCGACCTCCAGCTTTACGCTGATGTTCGCCGGCTGCTGAGGCTCAGAGGCCGGCATCCAGTCCTGTCGCTCGGCGATCTCGGTGCGCCGCTTCATGCGGACCGCAACGTCGTGGTCGCCTCCCGATCCCTCGATGGCGTTACCGCGCTCGTCGCCGTGAACAATTCGGAGATGGCAAGGACGGTTGACGTCGCCCTGCCGCCCGAACTCCGCGGTCGCGAATACGTCAATGCGCTCACCGGAGACCGCTTGAGCGCCGGCCCCACGGCCCGGTTCGACCTGCCGCCCCTTTTCGGTGCCGTCCTGATTTCAGAGGCGCGCTGAGCGCGGCGTGGCAAGCGACGCCAGTGCCGCACTACGCCCCGCCGGACCCGCTTTCGTGGACCTGTTTCGGTTTGAGCCGGGCGCGACGCCCCCTATGCTGTGACATGCCGTGAGAGAGCGGCCCGGAGGTTCGCTTGGCACAACCTGTTCGCACTGTTTTGATCGTCGGCGGCGGTACCGCCGGCTGGATGGCGGCCGCCGCCCTGCAACGCACCCTGGGTCCGCACGCCAAGGTCTCGCTGGTCGAATCCGACGACATCGGCATCGTCGGTGTCGGCGAGGCGACGGTGCCGCCGATCCGCGACTTCAACACCATGATCGGTCTCGACGAGGCCGAGTTCATGCGCGAGACCAAGGCGACACTGAAGGTCGCCATCGTCTTCAAGGACTGGGGCCATATCGGCAATCGCTACGTCCATCCGTTCGGCACCTACGGGCGCGGGCCCTCGCTTTCCGACTTCCAGCAAACCTATTTCTCGCTCAAGGCCAGGGGCCTGGCAGGAGATCTCGGCGACTATTCCATCTGTTCGCGCGCCGCCGACGCCGGCAAGGTTGGCGAACGCGATCCTGACCCCCGGTCCCCGCGCAACAGCCTGTTCAGCGCCTATCATTTCGACGCCGGTCTCTACGCCCGATACCTGCGCAGGATCTGCGAGGGCCGCGGCGTTCAGCGGTTCGAGGGCAAGATCGTCCATGTGGTCCAGCGCCCGGACGACGGCTTTGTCACCGGCGTCCGGCTCGAGGACGGTCGCGAGCTCACGGCCGACCTGTTCATTGACTGCACCGGCTTCCGCGCCCTGCTCATCGAGGGCGCGTTGAAGGCGGGATACGAGGACTGGTCGCACTGGCTGCCGGTCAATCGCGCCATGGCCGTGCCGTGCGCCAGCGTGTCGCCGCTGACGCCCTATACGCTGTCGACGGCGCGGGAGGCGGGCTGGCAGTGGCGCATCGCCCTGCAGCACCGGACGGGCAACGGCTATGTCTATTGCTCGGACCATCTGTCCGACGATGCAGCGCGCGAGACCCTGCTCGCCAATCTGGATGGCGAGCCCCTGGCCGAGCCCCGCCCGCTCCGCTTCCTGACCGGACGGCGCAAGAAATACTGGGACCGGAATGTCGTCAGCCTGGGCCTGTCCAGCGGCTTCATCGAGCCCCTGGAATCGACCAGCATCCATCTGGTCCAGGCTGGCATCTATCGCCTGCTGCAGCATTTCCCGGACATGGATTTCAGCCCGGTCAACATCGCCGGCTACAACCGTCGTCTCGGCCGTGAGGTCGAGCTGATCCGCGACTTCGTCATCCTGCACTATCACGCGAGCCAGAGGGACGACTCGCCCTTCTGGCGGCAGGTCGCGGCCATGCCGATTCCGGACACCCTGGCCGAGCGGGTCGAGGCCTTCCGCGACCGGGCCCTGCTGTACCAGGTCGGGGCGGACGAATATTTCAGCCAGGGCTCATGGCTGGCAGTGATGTACGGCCAGGGCATTGTCCCGCGCGGGGCCAATCCACTGTACGATTACAGCAACCACGAGCGGGCGGCGGCAGGTCTGCGCGACGTCTCGGACATCCTCGCGCGCACGGTCGAGGCCCTGCCGGAGCACGAGGCTTGGCTCAGGTCCAAAAGGATGTGGTCGGACGATCGCTAGGACGATCGCTAGGACCCGGTGCCCGGCTCCACGCCGGACGCTGTCCCTGTGACGCCCCGAACGAACAAGGGCCGCCGGGAGACACCCGGCGGCCCTTTCGTCTCAAGCCTTCGAACGGCCTGGACCATTTTTGTTTCAGGTTGAAGCGACCTGAATCCAAAAAATGCTCCAGCATCAGACTGGAGCGAAATCCGAGCCAGGCTGGACAGCGTCCAACTCAACCGATTTCGCTCTAGTGGGGCGAGGGCGTGGCCACCACATCGGCCCCGCGCGATCCCGTGCGGGCGCAGGCGATCGCGAAGACGGTCAGCAGCCCATAGCCCGCCAACGGAACGAAGAAGGCGGGATTGAACATCATCGCCGCATCGTCCACCAGCCGGCCGGCAATATAGGGCAGCACGGCCCCGCCGACGATGGAGGTGCAGAGCAATCCCGATGTGGCCGAGGCTGGTGCGCCTGACCGCTCGAGCGTCAGGGTGAAGATGGTGGGGAACATGATCGAGTTGAAAAAGCCGATGGCGATCGCGGCATAGGCTGCCGTTTCGCCGGACGTCTGGGTCACGACCAGGCACAGGATGGCAGCTACGGCGGTGTTGACCGTCAGCAGCACGCCGGCCCGGATACGGGTCAGGAGCAGGGCACCGATGAAACGCCCGATCATGGCCCCGCCCCAGTACAGGCTGACCATGCGTCCCGCATCGGCCTCGGCGATGTTCAGGATTGTCGGGCTGCTGAGGAAGTTGGTCAGAAGACCGCCGATGGTCACTTCGGACCCGACGTAGATGAAGATGGCCAGGCCGCCGAACAAGGCCCAGGGCGAGGTAAAGGCCTTCAGCGGCGAGACCACACCGCCGGCCTCCTCGGCCCCGGCCGCCGCGGCGTTGATCTTCCTGCGGGCGGTGAAGATGAAGAAGGCGACCACGGCGAAGAATGCACCGAGGCCCAGGAAGGCGAGGTCGATGCTGCGAAGGGACTCGCCGCGGGTGGCGGCGGTCACCACCGCTCCGGTGGCGAAGACGCCGCCGGTCAACAGCACGGTCGCGCCCAGGTAGGGCCCCAGGGTCGTTCCGAGCGAATTGAAGAACTGGGAGAAGTTCAGCCGGGCGTGCGAACTCTTGCGCGAGCCGAGCGCCGCCACCAGCGGATTGGCCGCAACCTGCAGCAGGGTCACTCCCGAGGCGATGACGAACAGGGCGATCAATACACCGGGATACCAGTCCAGGATCGTCGCCACCGGCACGATCAGACAGCCCAGCACCATCACCGCCAGGGCGGAAATAATCGATCGGCTGTAGCCCAGTTTGCTCAGTACCGCGGCCGCCGGCACCGACACCACAGCATAGGCGATGAACCACGCCGACGCCGTCAGCATGGCCTCGGCGGTGCTGAGATCGAACACCTTGCGCACGGCCGCGATCAGCGGATCGATCAGGGAGGTGGCGAAACCCCAGGCGAAGAACAGGGTCGTCACATAGGCGAAGGCGAGGCCCGTGCCCTTGGGTTTGGTTTGCTGGACTTCCATCCTGTCTCTTCCCTTGGCCCTGGGGCCATCTATGCCTCGTCACCGGCGGCCCATGGGAGCCGTCAGCAACGCCTGCATCCAGAGAGCCGGCCGATGGACTCATATCGGGCAGCCACGCGCTGGACAAAGGGGCCGCTCCGGTCTCCCGAAGCGACCCCTTTTCGACCAGTTGGAACGATCAGTAGCGGTAGTTGACGCCCACCAGGAAGGTGCGACCGTACTGCTGATAGTCGAGCACCCGGCGACGGTCGTTGTTCTCGAAGGTCTTGAACTGCTCGTCGGTCAGGTTGTTGACCTGGAACAGGGCCGAGAGACCTTCCAGCGGACCCGACTGGAACTCGTAACCGATCTGGGCGTCGACCACCGATTCGGCGTCGACCATCCGCTGGATGCGGTCGGTGCCGATGCCTGACAGCTCGCCGATGAACTCGGACCGATAGCGATTGCTGATCCGGGCCTGGAGACCGTCACGCTCGTAGTAAACGGTCAGGTTGCCGACCTTCTCCGAGAGGCCGGGCAGAGGCGTGGACGGGCTGCCGGGGTTCGGGATGATGTTGCTGTCCGTGTAGGAGGCACTGAAGGTGGCACCGAAACCCTCGAGCGGAGCCCAGATCATGTCGAAGGGAACGGACATCGCGAACTCGACGCCCTGGATCTCACCTCCCTCGCCGTTCTGGGGCGTGGAGATGTAGCCTTGGCGCAGGGTCGGCTGCGGACCCGTGATGGGATAGCCGGTGAAGTCGGTCAGCTGCTGCTGGTCGTAGATGTAGCTATCGAGGTCCTTGTAGAATCCCGCCAGCGAGACATAGCCGGCCCGCCCGAAATATTTCTCGATCGAAATGTCGAGGGCGTTGGCGATCCAGGGACGCAGGTTCGGGTTACCGCCGCTCCCCCCCCACGGACCGTTGTTGACGTCCGTGCTGGTCGCGCGGCTGTCATTGTAGTCGATGTTGATCGACGCCCGCATCTGGTCCATCCGCGGACGGGCCATTTCGCGCGCCGCGCCGACGCGGACATACAGATTGTTCGCGATCTCAAAAGAGAGATTCATGCTGGGGAGGAATTGGGTGTAGCTGTCGCCGCCGGAAACCGCGACCGGCGTAGCGGGATTGCCTGACGCCGCGATTCCGTCCGACGACTGCTCGGTGTGGACGACCTGGAAGCCCAGGTTTCCGGTCACGGGCGCACCCATGAACACGCTGTCGAGATCAGCCTTCCAGTAGGAGGTCATGACCTCTTCCGACACGGACCATCCGAAGGCCAGCAGGTTGTCGTCCTGCGGTGCCAGCAGATCGTAGATGCCGCTCGCGACCAGGGCGAACGGATCATAGCTGATCATCGGGCCGAGGCCGAGATAGGTCAGCTGCGTCGGTGCCATCAGGAACTGTGACGGCACCGGCACACTGGTGTTGTGCAGGGGATCGGCGCGATTGGCGACCAGCGACAGGTAATAGCGCTCGAGGTTCAGTTCCTTGTCACGGCTGGTCAGGTTGAAGCCGAACGCGAAGCGGGTGAACGGACCGCCGTCGTCATAGTCGCGGCCCATTTCCCCGCGGATCGAGGACAGTTCGTCGACGATCGAGGGGCTGTTGATGAAGCCATCCTGACCGCCCTCGACACCCTGCGGATAGGTGCCGCCACCCCAGCCCTGCGGGCTGGTCAAACGGATCAGGGTCGGGTCGGCGTAGTTGAGGATCGAGGAGAAGGTCGTGCCTTCCGGCGTGGTCCGGAAGCTGAGGCTGTCCAGCGCGCCGGTGACGTTGCGGCCGGTGCCCGAATAGGTCTCCAGCACCACGTCGGTCCGGTCGGCCTTGGAATAGCTGAGATCAAGACTGCCTTCCCAGCCGCCGCCAAGCCTGAACACATTGTTCCAGCCCAGGGAGGTCAATTCGGCGGTGCGACGGTTACCGTCGTTACGGACGACACCCTTCACATTGTCGAAGGTGCCGGCGACGATCATGCCGTCCTCGACCGTGAAGCCGGGGCGCAGTGCCGGACCCGGACGGCAGGTCGCGGCCGGTCCGGGGCAGACCCCCGAGCTTCCGCCCCACGCCAGCGGAAACTCGATGCCACGCAGGATCTGGGTGTTGTCGAACTCCGAATAGAAGGCGTCGAAAGTCGAGTGCCAGTTCTCGTTGGGACGGTACTCGATCGTGGCGATATAGCCGTCGCGCACCAGTTCGCTGGATTGTACATAGGGCTTGGCCCCGCCAATCAGCAGATTGGACCCGCTGTTCGGATAGCCCCAGGCAGCGAACCGCTCGGCCTGGTACGGCGTCGACATATGGGCGTAGCCCAGAACGACGCCGAGCGTTCCGTCCATGAACTGGTCGATATAGCTGACGCTGAAGCGCTGGCCAGTGTCCTCGGTGCCCGAATTCAGCGCCCCATACTCGTTCCACTCATACCGCGCGTTAAGCGCGATGGTCCGCCGGCCATGTTCCAGCGGGCGGATGGTGCGCAGGTCGGCGGTCCCGGCCAGGCCCTGACCGATCAGGGCGGCGTCAGGTGTCTTGTAAACCAGCACGCTACCGAGAAGCTCGGAGGGGTACTGGTCGAACTCGACCCCGCGGTTGTCGCCCGCCGAAACCTGTTCGCGGCCGTTCAGAAGGGCGGTGGTGAAGTCGGGAGCCAGACCGCGGATCGAGATCACCTGGCCGCGACCGTCAAGACGCTGCGCCGTCAGACCCGGCAGTCGCGCCAGCGACTCGGCGATGGAGACGTCCGGCAGCTTGCCGATGTCCTCAGCCGTAACGACCTCGACGATCGAGCTGCTGCTCCGCTTGGTCGCGATCGAATTCTCGATAGAGGCACGGATACCGGTGACGATGACCTCATCGACCTCGGTCGCCTGAGGCTGCGGCTGCGGCCCGACTTGGGCGGACGCGCTTCCAGCAAAGGTCATGACTGCAACGGCGCCGAGCGCGGCACCCCCGAGCAGACGGGTGCGGCGGGTGATCACGGTTTTCATCTCATTCTCCCTCTGGGCCGTCGCTCTTCTGTCGAAGCGTCCGGTGACAGCGCAAAGTTATGCAAACTTATGGAAACGTTGCAAGCGCGCAATCAACATGTCGATCATATGGCGTGGCGCAAATGTGACGCTGCCCCTGCGCTATTGCAGCGCAACAGGCGTTTTACTCCAACGCCATCTGACCTCTACCCGCCACCAACTACCGATTGACAGAACGCTGCAGCCTCTGCAAAAACTTGCAAACTGACCCCTCGAACATGTTGTCGACGGGCACCGGGGAGCACCAGAAGATTGAGCCTATCCGTCCAGAGCCTTGAGAGCCTGCGCGTCAGCGCCAGCCCCGCCGACTGGTGGCGCGGTGCGGTCATCTATCAGGTTTATCCGCGCAGTTTTGCCGACTCGAGCGGCGACGGAATCGGCGATCTGAAGGGCATCACCGATCATCTCGACCACATCGCTTCACTGGGTGTGGACGCGATCTGGCTATCACCCTTCTTCACCTCGCCGATGAAGGATTTCGGCTACGACGTTGCCGATTATTGCGACGTCGATCCGATCTTCGGGACCCTGGCTGACTTCGACGCACTGGTGGCCAGGGCGCACAGCCTCGGTCTGCGAATCATCACCGATCTGGTGTTCGCTCATACTTCCGACCAGCACGCCTGGTTCACCGAAAGCCGCCAGTCCCGCATCAATCCCAAAGCCGACTGGTTCGTCTGGGCCGACGCAAAGGCGGACGGATCGCCGCCGTCGAACTGGCAGTCAGTGTTCAGTGGGCCGGCCTGGACCTGGGACGCGCGGCGCGGTCAGTACTACATGCATAATTTTCTGCCCGAGCAACCGCAGCTGAACCTGCACCTGCCCGAGGTTCAGGACGCCCTGCTCGACGCAACCCGGTTCTGGCTTGATCGCGGGGTCGACGGCTTCCGCTTCGATGCCATCAATTTCTCGATGCACGACCCGCTGCTGAAGGATAACCCCCCACTGCCCCCGGGCGGCAAGCGGACCCGACCGTTTGATTTCCAGGACAAGATCCACAACCAGTCGCAGCCGCAAATCGCCGACTTCCTCAAGCGAATCCGCGCCTTGACCGACAGCTACGGCGGTCGCTTCAGCGTGGCCGAAGTCGGCGGGGATCACGCCGCACGAGAGATGCAGGTCTACACCGCCGGCGATGACCACCTGAACAGCGCCTATGGATTCCTCTACCTGTACGCCCCTGCGCTGAATGCGCGGCTGGTCCGCGAAGGTGCCGAAGCCTGGGACGGTCGAAACGGTCAGGGCTGGCCCTCCTGGACCTTCTCGAATCACGACGCGCCGCGCGCCATTTCGCGCTGGGCCGAAGGTCGCGATCCAAGGGTCTACGCTGAGATGGCCATGCTTTTGCTGATGTGCCTGCGCGGCAACGTCTTCATCTATCAGGGCGAGGAACTGGCCCTGCCCCAGGCCGATATTCCCTTTGACCGGCTGGTCGATCCCGAGGCCATAGCCAACTGGCCCGAGACCCTTGGCCGCGACGGGGCCCGCACGCCCATGCCGTGGTCGGCGAGCCTACCCCACGCCGGGTTTTCGACTGCGGAGCCGTGGCTGCCCGTCGACCCCCGGCATGTCGCTCTTGCGGTGGACCGGCAGGAATCCGACCCCGGTTCAATGCTCGATGTCACCCGGCGGTTGATCGCCCGACGCAAGGCCCATCCCGCCCTCACACGTGGAGATATGCGGATCGTGGACGGCCCGGACGGCCTGCTGTGTTTCGAGCGATCCCTCCACGAGGAGCGATTGCTGTGCGTGTTCAACCTGGGTGACGCCCCCGTGACGTGGTCCGCGCCCGGAGGGTGGCGGGTCATCGAGGCGGTCAATACCGGGACCAGCGACGCAGTGCCGCCGATGGCCGGCATGGTCTTCAAGGCCGCCGCGGGATGACCTCAGCCGCCGCAGCTCTCGCGAACGATCAGATCGGTGGGAATGCGTTCCGACCGGCCAACGGAGTCGCCGGGGTTGTCGAGCAGTTTGGAGACCAGCAATCGGCCGGCCTTCATGGTGTCCTGGGCAATAGTGCTGAGGGCGGGGCGCGCATAGCGGCTGAACGGCACATTGTCGAAACCGATCACGGACACGTCCTCGGGAACCCCGAGACCGGCGTGCAGCAAGGCCCGGACGGCCCCGAGGGCGATCTGGTCCGAGGCACAGACCACGCCGTCGAACTTTACCCCGCGCTGGATCAGTCCGTCGACAGAGGCTTCGGCCGATTCAACCTCGAAATGGGCGTCCAGGATCAGATCGGGATCGACCTCGAGCCCGGCCTTGGCGAGGGCTTCCAGATAGCCGCGATGCCGCTGCATGGCCTCGGGTGGATCGAGGTCGCCGAGGAAAACGATACGCTTGCGGCCCAGCCGAGCCAGATGCAGCGTCGCCCGTCGTCCGCCCGCCAGATTGTCCGATCCGACCGAACAGTACAGCTGGTCCGGCATCTCGGCCCCCCAGACCACGAACCGGCCATCGGCCTCGGCCAGCCGGTTCAGGCTCTGGTGCAGAAAGCTCTGCCCGAGGAAGATTACGCCGTCCGCGCGGCTGGTGTTCATCGCGGCCGAGAGGTCCTCGAAACTGGTCGGCGAGAAATGGCTCATGATCACGTCGCAGCCGCGCTCACGCGCCGCCTCGCCGACGCCTGCGAGAAGCTCAAGAAAGAAGGGGTCGCTCAGCCGTCCCTCGCGACCCTGCGGACGCGGCGTCACCAGGGCGATGACCCCATCCGCGCCAATCGGCCCCGCCGGCATGTGTCGGCGAAACGGATAGTCATTTTCGCGCGCCAGCTTCCAGATCAACTGTTTGGTGCGGGCGTTGACCGCCGGACTGTCGTTAAGGGCGCGCGAAGCCGTCGAGATCGACACGCCAGCCAGCTTGGCCAGATCTTCCAGACGAGTGTTGCGGCGGCTCAAGCGCGGTCTCCTGACAAATGTCTGAATGCAAAATTTGCTGCAAAACTTGCGTTTATTGCGCCGCTGCGGTGGCGCTTGGCAAGCCCTGATCCGTGGAGTTTCCGCCGATGCTGACCCGCCGTTTCCTGCTTTCATCCACGGCGCTTCTGGCCACCCTGCCCGCGGCCGCCCGGGCCCAGGCTCCGGACACGGATACCGGCGAGACCCGCGCCTCTTCACCCGACGGGGTGCTGAGCGTCGAGGTCAGGGTCAATGGCGAGGGTCGCGCCGAATACAGTGTCAGTCGCCTGGGGCGTACCATTATCGCGCCGTCGCGCCTGGGCTTTTTGCTGACCGACGCGCCCAAGCTGGAACGCAATTTCACCGTCACCGCCGACGCCCCCACCCGCCATGACGAAACCTGGGAGCAGCCCTGGGGCGAGCAGCGCTTCATGCGCAATCGCTACACCCAGCTGCGGGTCCATCTGACCGAACGCAGCGCCCCCAACCGACGGCTGGACGTGGTCTTCCGCCTTTACGACGACGGTCTGGGCTTCCGTTACGAATTCCCCGAGCAGACCAGCCTGGCCTCCGTCAACATCGCGGCTGAACTGACCGAATTCGCGATCGCCGACGCGGGCACGGCCTGGTGGATTCCCGCCTTCGAGTGGAACCGCGAGGAGTATCTCTACAACCGAACCCGCATCGACGCCGTCGGCGTGGCCCAGACCCCGATGACGGTCCGCACCGACGACGGTCTGCACCTTTCAATCCATGAAGCGGCCCTGATCGACTACTCAGGCATGAACCTGCGCCGGGTTGAGGGCGGTCGTTTCAAGGCCGCGCTGACTCCGGGCCTGACCAATGCCGCGGTCGAGCGGACCGCGCCCTTCACCACCCCATGGCGCACCATCCAGATCGCCGACACGGCCGCCGGCCTCGTGACTTCCGGCCTGATCCTCAACCTGAACGAGCCCAATGCCCTCGGTGATGTCAGTTGGTTCAAGCCGATGAAATATGTCGGTGTCTGGTGGGAAATGCATCTGAACACCAGGACATGGTCCTCGGGTCCCAGGCATGGGGCCACGACCGAGAACGTCATAAAACACATCGACTTCGCCGCCGCCCACGGCTTCGGGGGCGTGCTGGTCGAAGGTTGGAACAAGGGCTGGGATGGCGACTGGTTCGGCACCGGCTGGGACTACAGCTTCACCGAGACCTATCCCGATTTCGACCTCCAAAGGATCGCCGCCCATGCCCGGTCGAAGGGGGTCGAGATCATCGGTCACCACGAAACCGGCGGCAACGCCTTCCACTACGAACGACAGATGGACGCGGGCTTCGCCCTGTACCAACGGCTGGGCTGGCATTCCGTCAAGACCGGCTATGTCGCCGACGCCGGTGGGGCCCGGGTGCGCGGTCGGGATGGCCTGCCGCAGCTGGCCTGGCACGAGAGCCAGGCGATGGCGCAGCATCATATGCGCGTCATCGAGGCCGCGGCTCGGCATCAGGTCGCGGTCAACGCCCACGAACCGTTCAAGGACACCGGCCTGCGCCGGACCTGGCCCAATATGGTCTCGCGCGAAGGCGCGCGCGGCATGGAGTTCAATGCCTGGGGCCAGCCGGGCAATCCGCCCGAGCATGAACTGAACCTTGTGTTCACCCGGCTGCTGGCCGGGCCGATGGACTATACGCCGGGTATCTTCGGTATGGAGACCCAGAGCCCCGATGGCATCGCCACCACCTGGGCCAAGCAACTTGCGCTGTACGTGACCATCTACAGCCCGCTGGTCATGGCCGCCGACCTGCTGGAGCACTACGAAGCCAATCCGGGTCCGTTCCAGTTCATCAAGGATGTGGTGACCGACTGGTCCGAGACCCGCGTGCTGAACGGCGAAATCGGCGACTTCGTCACCATCGTCCGCAAGGATCGCAACGCCGACCAGTGGTTCCTCGGTGCCATGACCGACGAACACCCCCGCGTGCTCGAGGCTTCGCTGTCATTCCTCGACCCGGACCGCCGGTATCGCGCCGAAATCTATCGCGACGCGCCCGACGCCCACTGGAAGACCAACCGCGAAGCGATCATCATCGAGAGCCGTTACGTCACCGCTTCCGATACCCTGGTCCTGCGCCTCGCCCCCGGTGGCGGACAGGCCATCCGCTTTGTTCCGACCGGCAGAGGACGCCGCGCATGACCGCTGTCGTAACCCCGGCCGTTCGCCCCCGCCTCAGCGGCCTGTCCATCTGGAACATGTGCGTCGGATTTTTCGGCATCCAGATCGGCTTCGGCCTGCAGAACGCCAACACCAGCCGCATCTTCCAGAGTCTCGGGGCAGAGGTCGATTCACTGGCCATCCTGTGGATCGCCGCCCCGATGACCGGCCTGTTGGTCCAGCCGATCATCGGCCATTTCAGCGACCGCACCTGGACCCCGCTGGGTCGCCGCCGCCCCTATTTCCTCGTCGGTGCCATCCTGACCAGCCTGGCCCTGGTGTTCATGCCGCACAGTCCGACGCTGTGGATGGCGGCGGCCATGCTCTGGATCATGGACGCCTCGATCAATGTCACCATGGAGCCTTTCCGGGCCTTCGTCGGCGACAACCTTCCCCAGGAGCAGCGCACCACCGGCTTTGCCATGCAGAGCTTCTTCATCGGTGCCGGCGCGGTCTTCGCCTCCTGCCTGCCCTGGGTACTCACCAACTGGTTCGACATGGCCTCGACGGCCCCCGCAGGCATGGTGCCGATGGCGGTGCGCATCTCGTTCTATGTCGGGGCCGCCGCCCTTCTGGCCACGGTTCTCTGGACCGTCTTCTCCACCCGGGAATACAGCCCCGAACAGATCGAGGCCTTCGAGGCCGGGCGTGACGCGGTCCACGCACCTGTCACCGTCCGCTCCCGGACCGCCTGGTACGCGGGCGGCCTGACCTGGGCCCTTATCGGCACCCTCGGCGTCAGCGCCGTCTATCTGCTCGACCAGGCCAAGGAGCTCTATGTCCTGACCGGCTTCGTGCTCGCCTTCGGCCTGATGCAGATGATGACCGGCGCACTGGCTGTTGCCGGACGCGCCAACGCCCTGACCGAGATCATGGGCGATATCTTCGCCATGCCGAAGACCATGCGGGGTCTGGCCGTAGTGCAGTTCTTCAGCTGGTTCGCCCTGTTCTCGATGTGGATCTACATGACTCCGGCGGTCACGGCCGTGCACTACGCCTCGCCCGATCCGACCTCGGTCGGCTATGGCGAAGGGGCCAACTGGGTCGGGGTCCTGATGGGAATCTACAACGGCGTCGCCGCGCTGGCCGCCTTCCTGATCCCGATCATCGCGTACCGGATCGGTCTGCGCGGTGCTCACGCCGTCAATCTGACCCTCGGGGCGGCAGGTTTCCTCGGCGTGTTCCTGATCCGGGATCCCGCCCTGCTGTGGCTACCGATGATCGGCGTCGGCTTCGCCTGGGCCTCGATCGTGTCGATGCCCTACGCCATCCTCGCCAACGCCGTGCCGGGCCGGAAGATGGGCGTCTACATGGGCGTGTTCAACATCTTCATCGTCGTGCCCCAACTGGTCGCCGCCACCATCCTCGGCGTCGTTCTGAAAGGCCTGTTCGCCGGCGAGGCGATCTGGGCCCTCGTGATCGGCGGGGCCAGCTTCCTGATCGCCGCGGGGGCCAGCCTGCTCGTACCGAAGGAGGGGGCGTGATCCCCGACCGCCGGGCCGTACTCGCGGGTCTCGCCGCCCTGCCGCTCGCCTCCGCCGCCCGCGCCGAGGCACCGATGCAGGGCCGCCTCGTCGAACATCCGGCCATGCCCTCGGCCCACGTCCAGCCGCGCGACGTCACCGTCTGGCTGCCGCCCGGCTATGACGCGAGCCCGGACCTCCGCTGGCCCGCCCTCTACATGCACGATGGCCAGAACCTGTTCGACGCCTCGCGCGCGCCCTACGGTGCCGAATGGGGCGTGGACGAGCACGTCGCCCGGCTCGACGCCACGGGTCAGATCCGCACCCCCATCGTGGTCGGCGTCGGAAACACACCGCTGCGCCTGCGCGAATACATTCCGGCCAACTTGATCCGCGCCCTGCCCGGTGACATGCGCGCCGACGTCCAGGCCATCTATGGCGGCGAGCCCCTGTCCGACGACTATGTCCGCTTCCTCGTCGAGGAGCTGAAGCCCTTCATCGACGCCGCGTATCGCACCCGCCCCGGCCGCGGCGACACGGTCATCATGGGCAGCAGCATGGGCGGCCTGATCTCGATGTATGCGCTGATGAAGCATCCCGAGGTCTTCGGCGGTGCCGGCTGCGTCTCGACCCACTGGCCGATCCGGATCGAGCCGTTGAGCGACCCCGCAGCCCTCGCCGCCTGGCGCGACAGGCTGACCGCCGCCTGGACCGGCGTCGTCCGCGCCGACCTGCCGCCGCCCGGAAACCACCGCCTCTATTTCGACCGCGGCGACGAGACCCTCGACGCCTTCTACGCCGAGTTCCAGAGCCGCATCGACGCCGCGATCCGCGCCGCCGGCTGGGACCCCGCCCGTTTCCGCTCGCTGGTCTTCCCCGGTGCCGAACACAACGAGACGAGCTGGAACGCCCGGCTCGACGTGCCCCTGACCTTCCTGTTCCCGCCCACAGCCTGACGAGTTTCCCATGCGCCTGATCTCCAGCCTCCTCACCGGTGCCGCCCTGATCGCCCTCGGCGGCTGCTCGACCCTGCAGGCGGTCATGCCCGCCGGCCAGGGCCTCGCTCCCGAGGTCGCCGCCGTCGCCCCCGGGGCACCGGGCGAAACGCCGACCTGGGTCAACGCCGCCAAGACCGGCGCGGGTGCCTCCTACGAGGCCTATGTCGACGGCCAGTATCGCGACGGCGGACCGACCGGGACCGTGTCCCGCGTCTGGTTCTCCATCGCCGACGGCGTCCTGACCGAGACCATGTACGGCCTGATCCACGAGGCCCAGATCAAGCAGTTGCGCTTCGCCGTGGTCACCGACACCGGCCTGTCGGTCGAGGGAACCGACACCACCCATCGCACCGAATACCTGCA